>NZ_JBPCCV010000002.1:0-405307 GCF_053471565.1 Furfurilactobacillus sp. WILCCON 0119 | reverse complement strand
AAGGAGTGGCAACACATTGATTCCCAGTACAGGGAGGCCAACGACGAGCACAAGTGGTAACAGGATCGGTACTAAGACTACGAAGAATCCTGGCAAGAACATTAACGGCAAGCCTGCTAACAAGACCGTAACCAGCGGTAATGCGAACAAGACTGGCAACATCAATGCTGCTAACCCAAGGAACCCTCCAACAAATCCAAGTAGCGGTAGTGCTAAACCAACAAATGGTAGCAACCCGAGAAGGCCGGCTACGCCAGCAATTAATGGGAAGACCAGAGCATCACGTAAGTCTAACAATGGGAATAAACCAAGGAAGACAGCCAGTGGTGTTAAGACAAATGACTTAACCAGTGCGTTGACAAAGATTGGTAAGAGCAAACCAGCAACCAGAACGGGTGCCAACAAGTTAACTAATCCAAGCAACGGAACGTTGATCATCAGTTGTAACAATGGATCAAGTAATGTCTTGATCATCGCAATGATTGGAATCAACCGTAATGCGGCAATCAGTGGGTAGAACAGCACGACTGGTAAACCGATGGCATACAGGAATGTTCCGAGGTTATCCAAGGCGCCTAAGATCAGCAAGTTCTTGAATAAGTTTGGAATCAAGTTCTGCAATGCTTTCCCGAAGCCAAGCAAACTACCGATAATCAATAACGGTAAGTTCAACAAGAAGCCGAGTGGGTTTCCAAGTAAGAAGTTCAACCCGTTAATCACATGTCCCAAACGGTTCAGCAAACGTTTCAACGCATTTGCTAACAGCATGCCGATCAATACCGGTGCTAAGAACCGAAGAACAGAATTCAGTGCCCAGATACCGAGTAATGGTAAGCCAACAAATAATGTTAAGCCACGGAGAACTAATGGTAATAAGGCTGCAAATGCCAAACCGTTAACCAGTAATGGCAACAACCCGCCCATGAGAAGCCGTAGTGGCAAATCAATCAAGGTATCGAACAGACCCTTAGCCAAACCGAGTAAGCCAAGTAATGGAATCAAACCAAGCAGTAATAACTGCCGTGCAAAGTTCAAGGCTGGTAGAACAACCGTGTTCAACAGCGTCAACCCAAGTAACGTTAATGGAAGTAAGATTCCGGCTAACAGCAATGAGGTTAAGAGGAAGTGACCGAGATCCATCAGTGCCTTTTGCAGCAAGCCGATCAATCCAGGTAACAAGTTATTCAGTGCCGTCAAGAGCAAGGCATTCAGCAAGCTGAACAACGTTTGCAGTGGGTGCAAGCCGAATAACAGAAGTGGCAATGCCAACAGTGGTAACAGTAAGCTACCAAGACTTGCGGCTGGTAACCCGGCGAGTAAACCACCAAGTAAGCTCAGTGGCAACGTGTTCAAGGCGAACAGACCGAGTAAGCCAAGCAGTGCAAGTGCTAATAATGGTAACAATGCTGGTAAGACTGGTAGGAATGTCAACCACTTGAAGCCAAGTGGCAATAACAACCATGTTGCGAGTTTGCCAAGCAAGTCAGGCAAGAATGATAACCACTTGAAGCCGAATGGCAACAGTAAGTGTTTAGCAAGGATCCCAAGACCAGAAAGCAATGGTAACAACAATGGTAAGGCTAATGCCAGTAATGGTGTGAAGGCTAACCACTTAAAGCCAAGTGGCAACAGCAGCCAGCTCAACAGACCACCAAGTAAACCAGATAACAATGCCAGCCACTTGAAGCCGAATGGCAAGAGCAAGTGTTTAGCAATGGTTCCCAAGGTTTGTAATGCTAATTGTCCAAGCAATGGTAAGCCAAGCAAGAACCCTAACCCAAGTAAGCTCAAGAGCAAACGTGGAATGAGAATTGCCAGGCTGCCTAAGATGGCTGCTGGAAGCAAACCAAGTAAGGCGCCACCGAGGAACAACAGTGGTAAGGCAAGTGTCGTCGCGATGATCCGGTTCAAGAATGCCATGCTAAGGAACAACAATGGTAAACCAATTAACCGGTTCAAGCCGCGAAGTGCAAGTGTCGTTACAAGTGGTAAGACATTGTTCAGGAACAAGCTCAGTGGTAACCCGATAATCAGGTGAAGCAACCCGTTGTTCAAACCAATCAGTGTTGCAATGGCCAATAGCCCTTGCAGACCGAGTAATTGAAGCACGTTGTTCAAACCACGAAGTGTCCAGAACGTTAATCCGGTGAGACCAACCAGCAAGCCGGCTAATCCACCAAGGAGTGTTGGAATGGCACGGTTCAATAACCAAGCTAAACCAAATGTCCCTAATAATGTGTTGATCAAGTGTAATGGCCGTAAGCCAAACAGAGTGAATGGAACGACGATTAAGTTGATCAAACCATGGTTCAGTCCGTTAATCAAGGCAGTTGCGAGTACGGCGTTTAATGGGACAAGTAACAACGTGTTCAACGCATGTTGTAACCCAAGCCCAAGCCAAAGTGCAGGTAACAGTAATGGTAAGGACGGAATCAAGGCTAACCACTTGAAGCCAAGTGGTAAGAGTAACCAAGTTCAATCACAAAAAAGTGGCTCCATATCAGTTAAAAACTGGTATGGAGCCACTAGAAGAGTCTTAATTAAGTAAATAAAATATGATTGAAAAGTTACTTATACATATAATCACGGGTCATTGGCAAGACGCGACCAGATGCACCCTTCGTTAGTAAGAACTGAATGACATCAATATTACCTGATTGGAAGGATGCGGCACAGGCTTGCAGGTAGAGATCCCACATCCGGGCAAACCGTTCGTCAAATTCGGCGACGATTTCATCCCGGTGTTCGTTGAAGTTAGCATCCCAAATTTCGGTTGTTCGTTGGTAATGACGACGAAGTGGTTCCATGTCATTAACTTGGAGCCCTGCGGCAATCATGTGATCGATGTTTTCAGAGAGCCCAGGGACATAGCCACCGGGGAAAATGTACTTATCGAGCCACGCGTTGGTTGCCCCACCTTGCTGCCGGGTGATTCCGTGAATTAACGCAACACCGTGATCGGTCAGGTATTTAGCAACGTCTTCAAAGTAGGCGCCAAGATTTTCCTTACCAACGTGTTCGAACATACCAACAGAGGTGATGTAGTCCCACGTTTCGTCGCCAAGCTCGCGGTAGTCTTGCAAACGAACTTCAGCAACGTCTTCTAAGCCCTCATCCTTGATGCGTTGTTGCACGAGGTCGAATTGTTCCTGACTAAGGGTGATCCCGGTAACCTTCAGGCCGTATTCTTTAGCGGCCGTTAGCATCAGGGTTCCCCAGCCACAACCAATGTCTAATAAACGTTTGCCAGGTTGGGGGTCCAGCTTTTTGATGATGTGGTGAACCTTATTCAATTGGGCTTGTTCCAGTGTGTCATCGTCATGTTCGAAGTAGGCACACGAGTAGGTCATGGTTGGGTCGAGCCACAGCTTGTAAAAGTTATTGCCGACGTCGTAATGACTTTGGATGTCCTGTTTAGAATGAGATTCACTGTGGGACTGTTTTGGCATGAATTTCTTAAACTTACTATCGTTAAAGAAACTGTCAGCACTTTCATAGGCAGCTTCCAACAACCGTTGAATGCTTCCGTCGATCTCAATACGACCATCCATGATGGCCTCACCAAGTGATAATGATGCGTTCCGTGTTAATGAGCGGATGGGGATAACCTCATGAAAAGTAATGGTGATTTCTGGATCACCTTCGCCGCCGTAAACGTCACTCGAGCCATCCCAGTAGTTAACACGAACGGGGATATTGAACGAATGGCTTAGAAATGTCTTATAAAATGTTTTATCCAGCATGATTTGATCCTTTCATCCGAAAAGTTACAAAACACAGTATAACGCTGAATGCGTTTTCCACTCAACGGTTAGGCATTTAAGTCATTAGAAAATCTAATGATTATCAAGGGAAATGGTTAAGGCTGGGATTTGACCGGTAGTGAAAACTAAGGGATTTCTTAGAAACATGACTTAAAAGTGGTCGTGGAAGCGCCACTTGCGGTAAAGTTAACGTAATCAAAATAAACGGGGGAAACAATTGTGACCTATTACCAACGTTTCATTAATAACGTTGCGTTACGGCGCTGGACGGTCCTGGGTTTTATCGTTTTGCTGCTGTGGCTCATGCGTTCCATGATCAGCATTGTTTTGCTGACCTTTGTCTTTACCTTTTTGGTCACACGCTTGGTCCAACTCATTCGGCAGTTTGTTAAAATTCCGCCGGTGGTCCTGGTGATCCTCATCTACCTCTTAGTGGTGTTTGGGCTCTACTCAGGCATCACGAGTTACTTACCAAAATTGGTGACAGAAACGATTAAGATGGCGAATACGGTGTATGACTTTTATCGAAATCCGTCGCACGATACGAACTATGTGGTGAATTTCATTAACCAGTATTCTAAACGGCTGGACATCATGAACCAGCTGAAAAACTGGGCAACAGTCATTTTGAACTACGTCGGTTACATTGGCGAAATGGCGCTCACACTGTTCTTCTCGCTGATTCTGAGTTTCTTCTTTACCGTTGAGAGCAAACGGGTAACGGATTTTTCCCGCCTGTTTTTGGACTCAACGTATGGGTGGGTTTTCCAAGACATGGCTTACCTGTTTAAAAAGTTCGTGAATACATTCGGTGTCGTTGTGGAGGCACAGTTCTTCATTGCCATCTGTAACACGGTGATTACAACGGTGGCGTTAGCCTTTTTGAAGATGCCACAGTTACCAACACTTGCACTAATGATTTTCATTCTCAGTTTGATTCCGGTGGCCGGGGTGATTGTTTCCATTATTCCACTTGGTTTGATTGGGTATTCTGTGGGTGGGTTGGACACCGTGATTTACATCTTGGTACTGATCGCGGTTGTTCACATGCTGGAGGCCTACGTATTAAACCCTCAGTTTTACGCCAGCCGAACGGAACTGCCGATTTTCTATACGTTCGTGATTCTTCTGGTGGGTGAGCGGTTGTTCGGTGTCTGGGGCCTGATTTTCGGGGTGCCACTGTTCACCTTTTTCCTTGATTTGTTGGGCGTTAAGTCGATTGGCCGAAGCCGACCGAGCATCAAGCAGTTACGTCAACGGCGAGCGGCTAAAGCGCGGGATCAACCGACTGATGAAAAATGAGTATGACTATGTAAATTAGGGCACAAATCGGGTATAATCAACCCGTAAGAAATTTTAGAAAGAGGTAGATTACGATGGCTAAATTAGTATTGATCCGTCACGGTCAATCCCAATGGAACTTATCAAACCAGTTCACTGGTTGGGTTGACGTTGATTTAAGCGACAAGGGTGTTCAAGAAGCACAGGCTGCCGGCCAAAAGGTTAAGGAAGCTGGCTTGGAATTCGACTACGCTTACACGTCAGTTTTGACGCGTGCAATCAAGACCTTACACTATGTTTTGGAAGGTTCAGACCAATTATGGATTCCTGAAACCAAGACATGGCGTTTGAACGAACGTCACTACGGCGCTTTGCAAGGCCAAAATAAGGCAGAAGCTGCTGAAAAGTGGGGCGATGACCAAGTTCATACTTGGCGTCGGTCATACGACGTTTTACCACCATTGTTGAGTGCTGACGACGAAGGTTCAGCTTCTAAGGACCGTCGTTACGCCAACCTTGATCCAAAGATCGTTCCCGGTGGTGAAAACTTGAAGGTTACCCTGGAACGGGTTATGCCTTTATGGGAAGACGAAATCGCACCTAAGTTGCTGGATGGCAAGAACGTCATCATCGCAGCCCACGGTAACTCACTCCGCGCCTTGAGTAAGTACATCGAAGGCATCTCCGATGACGACATTGTTAACCTTGAAATGGCAACTGGTGAACCAGTTGTTTACGACTTCGACGAAAAGTTGAACATGACGAACAAAACGAAGTTGGGCAAGTAATTACAAGTTTAACGTTGAGCCACCTCAAATGTGAGGTGGCTCTTTTTGTGTTGTTAAATGAACAGGCGCTAACATTTGTTTAGAACTTAGGTCTAAGAGTATCCTTTCCATGAATTGGAACAGTAAAGCAGTGCTTGTTAGCGGCCTAACATTAATGCACTTGAGCCAGGATTGTGGCGCTGGTTTTGGGAATCGAACTAATAATTGTCGTGCTAACGAAAAAACGTCCCGGATGTGGGGACGCCTTTTAACATGGATAAGCTATTTTGTGTTGCCGTCGTCAGAATACCCACCATCACCTGCACCTTCGTCGAGCATAATTGTGGCCGCATTAGCCGTCGTAATTGGGGCAGTGATAATAAATGACATCGCAATAATCAACGTTGCTAAAACCTTATTTTCTTTCATTTCTCTTTTCCCTGAAACGTTTGGTTTCAATCCAAAGCAATATGATAAGAAGTAGGGAGTAATAATCCATTTGTAAAAAACAGAAAAATAAAATTATTTTCAAAATTAGTTGGCATCGAAAAGAACGGAACAAAATTTGAAACATGTTCTAAATATTGTGTACTTCGGTTCGTTTGAACTTCTGAATGCGTGGAAGATGACTGTAAGGTGTAATAAAAATAGATTAATTTTACAGTAGGTAGGATTAATAAATATTCTAAGATCAAAATTGTGTTAAAAGTTCCCCAGCGCCAATATGTCATTAATCCGGCATTGCGCATGCTTCCCAATAATAAATAAAATATTAGAGGGAACAGTGCCGTCAAATATGATTCGATGATAATTAGCCACTGTTTAGATGAGAATGAAATGTGCATATTCTCGTCTCCGAAGGATTACCATTGCCAATGGCTTAAATTTAACTATAGTCTCATCATTTCATATGTACATAAAAAGTCTTATTTACTTTGGATTAAAAAAATTGTAAAGCAATTTTGGTGCAATCAAAGTAGTGGCGAGCCCTAGTAGTTGTCGATATAATGTGACCTAGTCGGTGCCTGACTCATCGTAAATCTGATGAGGGGAGGCTTTCCAAATGCGCCAGTTCCTCACTACCGTGCTTGCGGGAATCCTTGTTGGACTTTGTCTACGAGGAATTGACCATTGGTTAGGTCACGGTAAGCACAAACATTAAGGTACCGATCACTAACCACGCCCGCTTGAAATTTAAGTGTAAAACAAAACCCCCATTGCCGTAGACGCAATGGGGGTTTTGGCGGTTTTCCGCATACTTCAGTTCCTGTACACATAGGGTAACATGTTATTAAAAAAATGCAACTAAACGACGGTCGTAATGAAGGTCAGGGCAACCCAGACTAACTAACGACACAAAAAAAGTCCCGAGCCTTCTCTACTCGGAACTTAGTGAATCAAGGAAAGATTCTCAATCGACGATGAATTCGTTTTACAATTCGGAATGAGCAAACACCTCAATATTCAATTTACGTAATCTCTTGTCCTGGCCTACCTGCCCATTTGTTACTGTCTGCTAATGTGGGCGAAGTAATCATTAGGATGATCACTGGTCGCTCATCACCATTCGGATGACAGGCTAACGGCGGTATAGACATCACGCGTGGAACACATATGACTACTTATCAGTCATACACCTCCCAAGTGAAGCTTGTGATTTGGTTCAAGAAACTCATGAAACAATCTGCGTTGTTAAACACAATTGGTCATTGGTATCGCCTGCTTTAAATAAATCTTCGTAAGAACAATTTACTCAACTCAGTACAATTGGTACAGTGCTTCTTAATGGGACGTTGGTACGATGAAACGTTAAGTTCTGACTGCTACCGTAACCTACTGTGTCACTAATGGGTGGCGCGGATGACGTAACTGTCATCAATGCGCGAGGAACAATGTTTTTCAACATCTAAAGCGTTACGTGACCTGCGGAATACCAGCTAACTGCTGCTGGGGTAGCGGCAACATGTGACCGGGGTTCTGAAAACCAGCGCGGTGCAGTTGCAGATGAGAAGGCGTCGATTGAGGAGGGTAATTCCTTTCCTCACCAGTATAGTAACACGATGCGTAATCGCTTACAACAATCAGGTCTCAACTTTTTAAAAATAAATTCAACCGATTGGTATAGGCGTCTTAACAAAGCAATGAGGCCAATGGTTTTCGTCATTTTTCGGTAAACAATGAATAACGAAAAACCAGTCTTTACGGGAAATGATGTGCCCGTAAAGACTGGTAATGGTTGCGTTACTTGTTAACGATGTGATCTTCACGAACGAACAGGGTGATTTCAACACCATCAACGGTCAGTGTCCGCCGTTCTTCGTTTGGTTCTTGACCCCGTGGAAATGATTCTGCCATATTGATTCACCTCACGATCATTGAATTTGATTACAAGGTAAGTGTAACTGGTTTGATAATCAAATGACAATTTTTAGTCCCCCAAATAATGACGTTAAAAAAGGGCGCCATCAGTTCAGAGAAGTTGTGGTACCATCGAAGGTAATCATAACAAATGGAGTGTGCGCATGAAGGGAAAGTATGAAGTTCATCGGTACCTGGGGGTTCCGGTGACGACGAATGCAACAGGGCAATACGTACCAAGCGGGGACGCCCAGCCGCATAATTGGCGAACAGGCAAACATACGCGGGGAAAGTTTACGGGTCTGGGGCAGCTCTTCTTGACGGAAAACAACCTCATGGTGGCCGTTGTTGCGGTGTACCCGGTGGCGTTTAAAGATCGTCATGAGTGGACGCCACTTCAACGATTTACTAGTGAAGCGATTCCAGAGACATTGGTGGCAACACTGAGAGAACAAAACGACATTATGGATGGACAAAAATAGCCTAAAACGGCCTTGACGAGAATTTTCGTCAAGGCCGTTTTGTTTGGGGTTGAGCCGATAAAGGCTACATCGAATCGTTTTGCATGTAGATCATTTCGTCATAGGACACCTGTTGGCGCAGGCTCTTTGCCATGGACTGCGAAATATCTTCACGACTAAGGGCGTCCTGAATGTATTGATATTCAGCCTGAAAGGCGGAGATGAACAAGGCATTGGACTTTTCGTTACCAGCATCCTGGTCATGGCGGAAATGTTGTGACCGTTTGATGTATGAATCACGGACGACGTTGATTGCAGCGGGATCACGCGAAATATCTTGGTTATACAGCCACTGCATGATGGCGTCATTTCCCAGCTTTTCAATGGCAACCAGCAATTGACGGGTGTGGTTCATGGCCGCAAATCGATCCTGGACGGTCGTCGGAACGAGTGCTGTTGTGGACGCAGGTGTTGATTGATTAGATGCGCTGAGTGCCTGGGTGACCGCTTGAGAGACCATCACGGTGCCACTCATTGGCTGACCGGCGGCACTCGTGGCATTAGCGGCTGAGCCTTCACTCGCCTGAATGTTAATCCGAGCAACCTGTGACGTTAATGCCGCTTGTGATTGTTCAGCGACAGCTTTTTCATAAAACGCCCGTTTCTGTCGTTTCCACTTCCGGTTGCGCAGCGGGTGAAAGGCGCGGGAAAAAATGACCTTTAACCGAAGTTTGATTTGTGACCGTCGTGATGTATTTGATTGGCGACTGGTAATCATGTATAGATACTTTTGATAAATTTGTTGATCGGCAGGGGACAGATCACCTTGGTCGATTTTTGCAGTGATGGCGTCGGCTTCAACCTGACTGGCACCGGTGAATAACGCCCGGACCGTTTTCCGATCTGGCCGACTGACGGTGCCCTTTTCGCTGTACAACGTTTCGACAACGGTGTGGCGTTCTGAAGTATCAGGAACGTTATTTTTCAACCAGGCAATGGCGTAGTCCAGCATGAGGTGGTGGGCCTCTGTGAAGTTTTCCTGCTCGCCCTCATTTTGTTTAGGCAGAATGAACGGAATGGTAAATAACGGCGTGACCAAACTGAGCAAGATGACAACGGCCGAAATAAAAATCAACTCGTTTCTCATGGGGAAAGCGACCCCGTGAGCCATGGTAAACGGAATGGAAAAAGCCATGGCAAGGGTCACGGTCCCGTGAACG
Source organism: Furfurilactobacillus sp. WILCCON 0119 (assembly GCF_053471565.1). Taxonomy (NCBI): domain Bacteria; kingdom Bacillati; phylum Bacillota; class Bacilli; order Lactobacillales; family Lactobacillaceae; genus Furfurilactobacillus; species Furfurilactobacillus sp. WILCCON 0119. Next base: position 395,456 of record NZ_JBPCCV010000002.1, on the reverse strand, counting down.
CCACTCAGTGATAACAAGGCTGCTGATTGGCGGGGGTCACTGTGAAACGGTAAATTAAGAAAACAGCGAATCCACAGGTAGCGGAGGATGATCATAAGCAAATAAATTCCGACGCCGAGACCAACAAGAGTCAGGATGGAAATCTGATGTTTGGCCAAAAGATTTTCGACGATCGTTGGGAGACTGATGCCCAAGAGGACGAAGACAAAACCGTTTAACAGGTTTGTCACAACGCCCCACATGCTGCTGGTTACGATTTGAACCTTGGTGGATGTCAGGCGTAACTGATCCTTTTCCAATCTATGCAGTAGCCCAGCGGCCACGACCGCTAAAATTCCTGAAACGTTTAATTCCTCGGCGACCCAGTAAATGATGAAGGGGGTCAGCAATTGAATCGGAACGCTAATGGAGGAATTGTCGATGTTCCAGCGGATGATACCTAACCGGAGCGCAATGACCATCCACCCAAGGATGAAGCCGACGAGAAGGCCACCAAAGAACGTTTCTAGAAAGACGACCAGGCCATGCGTGGCGGAAAAATTTCCGGAAACAAAGGCGGTCAATGCCAAATTGAAGGCAACGATTCCCGACGCGTCATTAAAAAGGGATTCGTTCTTTAACGTGGCCATTAATCCTGACGGAAGCTGAAGATTTTTCGTGATGGAACTGACGGCGGTGGCATCGGTGGGACTGACGATAGCAATCAGCATGAAGGCGAGTGAGAGCGCCAGCGCGGGATAAACCCAGTGAACGCCAAATCCGACAACCACCACGGTCGCAACGACCAGCATCACGGCCAGTGAGAGGGTCTCCATGATGTTTCGTGTGAGGGCCGGTCGTGACGTTTCCTGTGCGTCGTTAAACATAATCGGTGCGATGATCCCGAATAAGAAAATTTCAGGGTCAAACTGATAGTGATGATAGAGTGCAAATAAAGATAAAATTCCACCAGCTAGAATTTGATAGAATGCGAGTGGAATCGCTGAAAATTGGTTATAAACAATTTCGGCAGCAATGACTGCAATTAGCAGTAAGCCGATGGCAAAAGCAATACTCATAAGCTGTGTGGTCCTTTTAAATGATTTTATGTTTAGTATAACGGATTGTGGGCTTTTCGTGGAAAATAAGCGTTAGTGGTCAACAATCAACCGGACTCAATTATTAATAAAATGGTTGACTGATAAAAAATAAGTAGTTATACTACGGTCAATTAATAAACAGAGAGAGGAGTGCTTGAAATGATGAAGACGCTGTGTTGTTTTCAATCAGAGATGTTGCTAAGTTCACGGAATCGACGTCATTGTTTAAGCACCCCGACGGCGACTGGCATGTGGGTTATTTAAGTAACGCCCGTTGCGAGTTCACCAGTGTGCAGAATAAATGATTGAACACCCATTCCCGGAATTTGGCTAAGTGAAGCTGAATTGGGGGAGTGGGTGTTTTTTGTTGAAGGGAGCTTTTGATGTTTGAAACAGTGGACAGCATCATCCAACGAGATCCGGCTGCACACAGTCGTTGGCAGGTAATTTTGACCTATGCAGGTTATCAAGCTGTAGTCGGCCACCGGATGACAAATTGGCTATGGCGCCACGATCATTTACTCTTGGCAGAAGTCCTTAGCCATTGGATTCGGCACCACACAGGGGTGGAAATCCATCCCGCTGCAACCCTTGGTCGGCGACTCTTCATTGACCACGGCATGGGGGTCGTGATCGGTGAAACGGCGGTCGTCGGCGATGATGTCACGATCCTTCACGGGGTGACGCTCGGCTCGCGGCACGATGAGGCGGGGCGCCGCCATCCCACGATTAGGAACCACGTGTTGTTGGGAGCGAACGCCCAGCTCTTAGGACCAATCACCATTCATGATTATGCAAAGGTCGGCGCCGGGGCCATCGTGTTACACGATGTTGGTAACGGCGAGACCGTGGCCGGAAACCCAGCTAAGCTTGTTAATAGCTGGGCGAAACGGTCGTTAAAAGATAATGACAAACAACTCACAAACCAGGAAAATGTAAAGGACGGTAATGAACATGACTAATACACCAACTGACAGCATTTTAAACTACATCGGCCACACACCAATCGTGAAACTTCAACGGATCGTCCCAGCAGGCGCAGCGGATGTGTACATGAAGTTGGAGGCCTTTAACGAAGGCGGTTCTGTAAAGGATCGAATCGCCTTAAAGTTAATTGAAGCGGCCGAAGAAAGTGGCGACTTGACGCCAGAAGTGACATTGATTGAACCAACGTCTGGGAACACGGGGATTGGGATTGCCGCCGTGGCTGCTGCCAAGGGCTACAAGGCCATTTTAGTTATGCCAGATACCGCCAGTGAAGAACGGAAACAATTAATGCGTGCCTACGGGGCAACATTAATTGAAACACCAGGTGCGGAAGGGATTAAGGGATCAATCAAGGTTGCCAAAGAGTACGTGGCTAAGGGCGGTTACTTGATGTTAAGCCAGTTTGAAAACCAGTTGAATCCACAGGCCCACTACGAAACGACTGGTCCAGAAATTGTGGACTTCTTCCACGGCACACCGGATGTCTTTGTTGCTGGGATCGGCACTGGTGGGACGTTATCTGGAACGGGTCGGTTCTTGCGCGAAAATAATGCTGACGTTCAGATTGTTGGGGTTGAACCGGCTGATTCAGCGGTCTTAAACGGCGGTCAACCTGGTAAGCACCCGTTGCAAGGCATTGGAACAGGGTTTGTTCCAGACACATTGGACACCAAGGTCTATGACCGGGTTGCGGATGTTACGGGGCCAGATGCGGTTGCAACAGCTCGCCTGGTTGCTCGCCAAGAAGGAATTTTGCTTGGCTTTTCTGGTGGTGCTGCTGTCTGGGCTGCCATTGAAGAAGCTAAAAAGTTGGGTGCCGGCCACAGCGTGTTAACATTAGCCGCTGATAATGGTGAACGGTACTTATCAACCGCACTATACCAAGACTAACTTGGTTGTTACGGTAAACGCGGGCTAAATAAAATGCAGCGATGAGGGCAATTAATGCGCCTCACCGCTGCATTTTTAATTGGCCCAAAATGTACTATGAGTCGCTGTTTTGGTCAGGATGTTGGTCACGTTCCTGCATGGCCGTAAGAAACCGGATAATGACGTCCTGTTCGGCATCATTAAATTGTTCAAAAACGTCATCTTGGTTTTGCTGATCGTCTTCTTGAACCCCGTGGGCAACCGTTAAAAGCCAGGTGCCAGCGTCTGTTAACGAGTAAAATTTTTCTCGTCGGTTTTCAGGATTCGTTTGTTCCGCCACCAAGTGCCGACTGATTAAACGTTTGAGGTATTTTGATAACGTCCCAGGGAGAATGTCGAGTGTTTCACTGATGGTCCGCGCGTTGATGTTAGGGTGTGCCTGAATGGTCTCCAAAACATCACGCATGGGGCCATTAAAGTGATGGTTAACGTGTTCTGACCAGTGCTGCATGTCGTGCATAACGTGGCGATTTTCCTCGCCATGATTGCCGAACGGTCCGCGCCGGCCACCGTGCATTAAAGCCTGGCGGAAACGCTGGTCAAACGGGTGGTGCATGGTTTCGTAAGCTAATAGACGTGCATAAAGGTCGCCCATCTGGTGAATTTTCGTTTGATCCATAAAAAGCTCCATTCAAATGATTTGATTCTATTTTACCGCGAAATGTTTCTTTTGGAAACAATAGGTGCTATACTCATTAAAGTTTCTAGTGGAAACAGTTATTTTGAACGGGAGTGAGCTTATGAAAATACCTGAAGCAACCCGGTTTGACATGGTGTCTGTCGTCGCCAATGCCAACACACAAAACATTGATGCATTTGATTACGCATTGCAAACGGCACTAACGAACCATGCAGAACTTGGCATAATTGTTTGGATCGATGACGATCAACTGAGTGTGTTTAACGCACTAACGCCCCGGTACATGAAAAAGATGACGACGGATGCGCAAAAGTTTGCGGCAGATCTGTGCGACGTTGCGAAAGCCATGGGCGTCTCAAAGGTTAGCGTGACGGTTAAGCAGGGGAGTAATTTAGCTAGACTGACAGAAGAAGTGTACTGTACCGACTTTTCATACGATTTGTTGGTTATTGGTGAGGATCGCCACGATCGTCAGCAGATTCAGCGCGCAGTAAACTTTGTGATGGATGACCTCGAGTGCGCAGCCGTGGTGCTATAAATTAAATAATGAAATGGAGATGGTTCGCGGCAGTTATGTGCGGAGCATCTTTTTTGTTTACAGATTGGCCTTTGTTTATGCACGGTTAGTGGCAATGTGCTACGATAACGCTACATTAATAAAAGAAAATGAGGCTGTTTATGGAACACTGGGAACCAACAAAAATTGCCGACTTTCGGCGAATACTCTTGGCATGGTACGACACCGAGGGACGGGAGCTTCCGTGGCGGCGTGACCAAGAACCCTACCACGTGTGGGTTTCTGAAATCATGCTCCAACAAACACAGGTCAACACGGTGATTCCGTACTACGAGCGGTTTATGAAGACCTTTCCCACGGTGACGGCACTTGCGGCTGCGCCGGAAGACCAGCTGCTGAAGGCATGGGAAGGATTAGGCTACTACTCACGGGCACGGAATCTACAACGGGCCGCGCAAGAAATCGTCAACGATCGGCATGGTGAGTGGCCGACAACGGCCGCCGGACTTCAAGAGTTGACGGGGATTGGGCCATACACGGCCGGTGCGATTGCCAGCATTGCGTTTGGTGAACCCGTGGCCGCCGTCGACGGTAACGCGTTTCGTGTCTTTAGCCGACTACTAAAGATCGATAATGACATTGCAAAGCCAGAGACGCGCGCTGTTTTTGAAACAGTCATTAATTCAATCATTGACCCTAAGCGGCCTGGTGATTTTAACCAAGCCATTATGGATCTCGGAAGTAGTTACATGGCGGCAAAAAATCCGGATAGCACCCATTCACCCGTGAAGGCGTTTAATCAGTCCTACCTTGATGGCGACGAACAAAAGTACCCGGTGAAGACGCCGAAACCACGACCGGTGCCAGTGAACTATGTTGCACTGGTGATTAAGACGCCAGCAGGCTATTTATTAACGAAGCGCCCGTCAACCGGGCTTCTCGCAAACTTATGGACCTTTCCGTTAATTGAAGAATCAGCGTTGTTAACGGAAGATGAGGACGAGACAACGGTACTAACGGATGAAGTGCTGGCGAAGCGTGCCAAAGAAAACTTTGCTCAGGAAACGACGCTGTCATTGCCATTTACGCCGGTAGCAGGGCGGCGCGTGACCCATACGTTTACGCACCGAAAGTGGCAAATTCGGCTGTTAGCGGTGGACCTTCATGAAACCCCAGACTTGAGTTTGTTTGCGGGTGAAGCGGTCACCGTTGATCGTTTTGAGGAGTACCCAATGCCTGTTGTCCAACAGAAAATGTGGCGGGCGTGGACAAACGCACAGACTAAATAACGGAGAGTAACGATGGCAGGAAAGAAATTTTACGCAGTTGCGAAGGGAAAGAAGCCCGGAATCTACACCACCTGGCCGGCTGCAAAACAGCAGGTTGATGGTGTCGCTGGTGCCCGGTATAAGAGTTTCCCCACGGAAACGGCGGCAAAGCAGTGGTTAGCGGCTGGCGGACAATATCAACAGCAAGCCAAAACAGCCGCAGCAATACCAGTAGCTGAAACGTCAGCCAGCCAGCAAAACGAGCGCATTGTGTTATATTCAGACGGCGGCTCACGGAATACCGGTAATGTGGCGGGTGGCCACGTTCGAAGCGGAGATAAAGCGGCGTGGGCGTACTTGGTTAACGTTGATGATACCCAGTTCTTTGATTCATTGGGTGAGTTTGGCGCCACTAATAATAAGATGGAAATTACGGGACTCCTGATGGCCTTGCGTGGGTTACGACTGGCACAGTTGGCGGATCAACCAATTTTAGCGGTTCTCGATTCAAAGTATGTCCTGGACGCGATCACAAAACACTGGTTAGCTGGGTGGCAACGGCGCGGCTGGCAAAAAAGCAGTGGTGGCGCAGTCGCAAACCAAGAACTATGGCAGGCGGTCAGTGAAGAGCTCCCACACTTTTCGCATTTGCGGTTTGAATGGACGAAGGGTCACGCAGACAACCGCGGAAACGTGTTTGTCGATGAGTTACTGAATCAGACGATGGATGCAATGTCAGTGGCTAACCCCACGGGGGCGCGAGATGAGGTCCAACCACTCGGCGGCCAACACGCTGACCAGTCGGTTAAACCGACGTTAGCAAATGATGAACAACTGAATTTATTTTAAATGTGTGGTAGATTGGTCAAGCAACACCGGCCTTACGCTGGTGGTCAGCCGTTAAAAGCGGTAGAGTGACATAAATGAACGGGGAAGTGGCAGAAAATGCACAGACGTGGATGGGCAATTACAGGAGCCGTGTTTTTAACACTGTGCGCCGGATTTGGTTTATTTGAAAAAGTGATCAGCATTGGGGTGGCCCCAGAGCCTCTTACAACGGCGACGGTCAGCCCAACGGTTCATACCACGACGACCCCAACGATCTTCATGCCAGGATGGGCAACATCGGCCAATTCGTTTAACCGAATGATTGGTTACATGCAGGATCACCATACGGCTGGGAAGGTCATGCGAATCAACGTTGATGTCTTTGGTCACATTCATGTTCGTGGTCACCTACGGCCCGATGACGTGAACCCGTTGATTCAGGTGACGTTCTCACGGAACCTGGCGAATACGTATCAGCCGCAGGTAAAGTGGTTAAACAAAATTTTGCTGCTATTGAAACAAAAATATGGGGTGACCCAGTACAATGCGGTCGGCCATTCTTGGGGTGGCAGTGCACTAGTGAGTCAATTGATTCGTTATGGTAATGATCCACGGTTGCCGCGGTTAAATAAGATGGTTTTATTGGGGACACCGGTGGATGAAGGTGTTGATCGGGCCAAAGACATTCGTGAATCGGGCGAACCTAAACGTCCGACGCACATTTATCGACACCTCTTGGCTGATCGCCAAAACTTGACGGCTAACCGAACGGCAACGATTTTTAATGTGTACGGGTCGACGAATGGTGAAGCAACTGATAACGCGGTGCCAATCGTGCAAGCACAGTCATTACGTTACCTAGTGCGAGGAATCGTGCCGAACTATCACGAAATTTTATTGAACAACGCTAACCATCATCAACTCCATACAACGGTGCGGAGTTTTAAACTGGTGACGCAACTCTTGTTTGGTGATCCACAGGCGAATTCTGTGGCAAACGAACAACAGATCAAATAACGCAAACAGGGTATCCATGAACGATGAAATCAGTTCATGGATACCCTGTTTTTTGTGCAAATTAGTGGCGTGAGGCGCGCATGGCCCCCCGTTGATTGTTTTTGATTGGGTTTGCTTTAAACCGCGGTGTTGCCGCTTGGCCAACAAATTTGAAGTGCTTTAGCTCACCACGGTATGGTTGGCCGGCCGCCCGAACACGGGCCCACCGGTCCATTTCAGCGGCCATGGCAATGGCGGCGTCCTGGCGGTGCGGCGCATTTTCATTGGCTGCGGCCGTTGCGATATCGCCACGAAGCGCACCCGTCAGATTATGATTGTAGTCGACGAGTTCTTGCGTAATCGGTGCGTCTTTGTAGCGATTAAATAAGCGTTCAATGTAACGCATGGCGTCTTTACTGTTTTTAGGTTGATAATAACGATCTTCTGACACGGTAACCGGCTCCTGTTTTAGAGATTAAACCTAGTTTAACTGAGTCATCCGGTGATGTAAAACGCAGATCATTACAAAGTGTGTTCGATTATGGGGAGTTAACGGAATGGCGTATAATTGACCATACTAATTATCGAGGACAAGGAATTAAAGGATAAAGCCATGTTGACACTGTTTTTACTGATGATGCAACGGGTGGGACTGATCATTTTGCTGGCGTTTTTGCTGGTCAATGTTAGTTATTTCCGCCGGTTATTAAAGGAACGAAATTCGTGGACGTCCAAAGGCATCCTGATTTTAATTTTCGCAGCGTTTGCGATTATTTCAAACTTAACCGGGGTTGAAATTACGCCCCACAACACACTGGTATCCACGACATGGCTAACGGGATTACCGGCGACTGATTCCATTGCTAATACCAGAACGCTTGCCATCACCGTATCAGGATTAGTCGGTGGGCCGGTGGTTGGTGGGATCGTTGGGCTCATTGCCGGGATTCACCGGGTCATTCAAGGAAATGGGTCTGACCTTTTTTACATTGCCAGCTCAGTGATTGTTGGGGTGTTGTCCGGTGGAATTGGGCAACGTTACATTAATAGAGACAAGTATCCAACCATGATGGCCTCGGCTTTGACCGGCTTGACGATGGAATCGGTACAGATGATTTTTATTTTTGTTTTCAGTGACGCTGGGTTTCAACTCGTTCGGTTGATCTTTTTTCCAATGATGATTTTAAACAGTGTGGGAACGGCTATCTTTATTTCGATCATCTCAGCGTATATTCGCCAGGAAGAGCAATTACGGGCGGTTCAGACGCATGATGTGTTAGAGTTGGCTGACCGAACGGTGCCGTTTTTTAGTTCCGGATTAAACGAAATCAACGCGACACAAGCGGCCACAATTATCCGAGACTATACGAATTTTGACGCTATTGGTATTACGGATACAACCGCTGTGTTGGCGCATGTCGGCCCCGGAAGCGACCACCACATCCCGGAAAAAGAAGTGATGACGGAACTGTCGAAAAAGGTGTTGGCGACAGGAACCATGGGGATTGCCCATTCACGAGCAGAAATTGGCTGTCCGCACCACGATTGCCCACTGGAAGCAGCCGTTGTGATCCCGCTAGTTGTTCAGCAGCATGTGGTGGGAACGCTCAAGGTGTACTTCACGAACGCCAAGGATTTAACGCCGGTTGAGGAGCAATTAGCCACCGGATTGGCATCCATTTTTTCCAGCCAGTTAGCGCTAGGGATGGCGGAGGAACAGTCAAAGTTGGTGAAGGATGCGGAAATCAAGTCACTGCAAGCGCAGGTTAATCCCCACTTCTTTTTCAATGCGATCAATACGATTTCGGCGCTAATGCGGACGGACGCAGATAAGGCGCGAACGCTACTGTTACAATTATCAACGTACTTTCGGACCAATTTACAAGGGGTTCGGGAAACGGAAATCCCGTTGCGGCAGGAACGGGAGCATGTGGATGCGTACTTATCCTTGGAACAAACGCGTTTTCCAGATAAGTATGACGTTCAGTTTGACATTCAAACGGCAGCTAATGTGCTGCTACCACCGTTTACAATTCAGGTTTTGGTGGAGAACGCAATTCGGCATGCGTTTGGCGATCGCCGGTCTGGCAACGTGGTAAAAATTAGTGTGACGGAGACCGCGACGTCACTGGTTGTGGCGGTCATGGATAATGGTCACGGGATTGACGCAACGGTGCTGCCGCAGTTGGGCCACCAGGTTGTCGCGTCAGCTAATGGTAGCGGCACGGCATTGGAAAACTTAAATGCACGGCTGACGGGACTATATGGTTCCGCTAGCCATTTGAAGTTTGAAACAGGTCAACAGGGAACAACGGTAACGGTCCGGATTCCCCGAAAGGAGGTCGCATTAAATGAAGGTCTTGGTCGTTGACGACGAACCGTTAGCCCGTGATGAACTAACGTATTTATTGACACACAATCCGCTGGTCCGTCAGGTCGTTCAGGCGGAAACAATTAACGAAGCGATCGGTTTATTACTCACAACACCGATGGATTTAGTCTTTTTGGACATTGCGTTAAATAATGAAAGTGGCTTCGATCTGGCGGATAAACTGAAACAGTTAGCGACGCCACCCTTGGTGATTTTTGCAACGGCATACGATAACTACGCGGTTCAGGCGTTTAACGTGGACGCGGTGGATTATGTTCTAAAGCCGTTTGAACAGGAGCGAATCGATCAGGCACTGACAAAAGCTGCCGCGATTCGCGACGCGCATGAGGCTGGTGATAAATTGCAAACAACCCAGGCAGGAGTCAGCGGAATGATTTCCATCACTGAGGATGATAAAACGCGGGTGCTGCGCCAGGACGACTTGTTAACGTGCTTTGTGGAAAACGGCGAGTTGAAATTAACCACTGTGACCGGTCAGTTTCACGCACACCAAACGTTGAGCTGGTTGATCGACCGGCTCCCAGCAGATCAATTTATGCAGATCCACCGGAGTATTGTGGTCAATTTGCGGGCCATTTCGGAGGTGGAACCGTGGTTTAATCACACGTACCAAATCACGTTGATCAATGGCGATAAGGTGCCAGTGAGCCGTTCGTTTGTGAAGCAAATGAAACAACGATTAAACATGTAAGAAAAACAGAGCGAAAAAGGGCGCGCTTAGGCCCACTTAAATAACGCCGCACACTGATGGATGTTTTTTATCCAGGAGTGTGCGGCGTTATTTAATCGGGGCCTGCGCCCTTTTTCGCGTTTCGACTGTGTAGGTGCGGAGCGAAGGGTGGATGTCCTTTATCCATGAGCACCAGGGCCTTATTTAAGTGGGCCTGCGCCCTTTTTCGCGTTTCGACTGTGTAGGTGCGGCGTTATCTAATGAAGAATCCGGCCAACTTTTACACCTGAAATCCCCGTTAGTATCCGCTTTATTAGTTAATTTCGCTAACCTTTGCACAAGGTGAAAAGTAACCCAGATTGTGACGAGGGTATTTCAGAAGAGAATTCGGCCCTTTGGCTGTAAATACGTGCTTTTTGGTGATGAATCTACTAAAATTTAAACGTAAACAGGATTACCCGAAGTGAGTGGTCTTGGTTCATTTAAGCAATTATTCACAAACACTAAGGAGGATGTTGTTATGGCTGCTAATAATAAGCCCAGCAACGACGCTGCACCGAAAAAGGATGCACCGATTCTGATCCAAATCGGAATTTACGCCACGATTTTGTTCATTTCATGGCTGATTTCTGAATATGTCAGCAAGACGTTCCCTAAGTTCCCATTGCCAACCCCCGTTATTGGGCTGGTTCTGCTGTACTTAGCACTGACGTTTAAAATCGTGAAGGTTGAATGGGTTGACTCATTTGGAGCCATCATGATCAGCTTGATTGGTTTTCTGTTTGTTCCATCGGGGATTCAACTTGCCGGCACGTTAGGCATTTTGCAAAACGAAGGTTGGAAGCTCGTCTGTGTCATCATTTTGTCCACGGCAGTCTTACTGGTTGTTGTGGCCTACACAACGCGCTTGTTCATCTGGATTCGGGTCAACTGGTTCCATGGTGACGCAACGGTTAATTCAAAGGACGAAAAGTAAAGGGAGGGTTACACCATGTCCGTATCAATTTTAGCGGCTGCCGCCGCTCCGGTCATCAAGGGACCTCTGGCATACTTTGTCACACCGTTCTTTGGGATCTTCTTATCCATCGCCGTTTATTTATTGGGTCAATGGTTATTCGAAAAGACCAACGGCTTCTTCTTATTCCAACCGTTATTCGTTGGGATGGTTCTTGGAATTATTATTTTAGTTATTCTCGCTAAGATGTTGGGAATGGACACCGCTAAGTTCTACACGATGGCCTATAAGCCAGGTGGGGACATCATCTTCTGGTTCCTTAACCCAGCAACGATTGCGTTTGCGGTTCCGTTGTACAAACGTAACGACATCGTGAAGAAGTTCTGGTTAGAAATTCTCTTGTCTTTGATCATTGGGGCCTTCGTCTCACTGTTTGTGATTTACGGAATTTCAAAGGCCTTTGGCTTGAGCACCGTTGGGATTGCTTCCATGTTGCCACAGGCTGCAACAACAGCGATTGCCTTACCAATTGCCACTGCGATTGGTGGGAACCCAGCCGTAACGGCCATGGCATGTATCTTAAACGCCGTGATCATTTACGCACTGGGTGGTTGGCTTGTTAAGGTCTTCCGGTTGAACTCAGACCCAATCGGGACTGGTCTTGGCTTGGGAACATCAGGTCACACGGTTGGTTCAGCCTTTGCGTTGAAGTTGGGTTCTGCCCAAGGTTCAATGGCTGCCATTGCCGTGGTTATCATCAGTATTGTTATTGATATTGTGGTTCCAATTTTCGCAACGATTGTTGGAATTCACTAAAGTGTTTATAAAACGCCCACATGGACTTCTTGTCCATGTGGGCGTTTTTGCGTTAGCTAGATTAGATCACGTGGTTATGCGTCGACAAAGTAATCCCTGATGGCCGTTGCGATGACATCTGCGTGTGATTCAAGGGCAAAGTGACCGCTATCAACAAGGATGACCTTCGTGTTCGGATCGTCTTTTTTAAAGGCGGCTGCACCGGGGTAAATGAACGAGGAATCATTTTTCCCCCAGATGGCCAAAAGTTTTGGTTGCGCCGTCCGTAAGTATGTTTGGAACGCGGGATACATTTTGATGTTAGTCTGATAGTCGAAAATCAAATCTAACTGGCGTTCTGCATAATCAGGTGTCTGGGTGTAGGCAATGTCCAGTGTATAACCATCTGGTGACACACTGTTTGCGGGCGTTCCAAACGTATATTGTTGCTTGATGGTTTCTGGTGCAAAGGCGGTTCGATACTGGTCACGTTTAGCAGGCGTTGGGTGATCCCAGAAGTCCTGCCGGGTGGCCCATTTCTCGCCCAGACCTTCCTGATAAACGTTCCCATTTTGGCTAATGATCCCGAGAAGCCACTCTGGATGGGCCGTGGCAATCCGAAAACCGATGGGCGCACCGTAATCAAAAACGTACATGTAAAAGTGGTCCAGTTGTAGCTGTTCTAAAAAGGCCGTTGTCACCTCGGCGAGGTGGTCAAAGGTGTAGCTAAACGTTGTGTGGTCCGGCGCACTGGACTGGCCAAAACCGGGAAAATCCGGCGCAATTAAGTGAAAGTGCGCCGCTAACTGGGGCATTAAATCACGAAACATGTGACTCGCGGTGGGGAAGCCGTGCAAAAGCAGCAGTGTGGGTTTGTCACTGGCCCCTGCTTCTCGATAAAAGATGTCTAATCCAGCAACGTTAACCGTATGATAAGTGATCATAATGAGCGCCTTTCTGCATCAAAAGTGGTGCTGACGATGAGAGTTAATCAATCAGGTTTAATAAGTCATGTGGTTTGTCGATAACAAAATCGCTGTCACGAATTAAGGCCTGATCCTTTGGCCCACCCCATGTAACAAGTGCAAAACTGAGACCAGCGGCATGAGCAGCCTGTTGATCGTAAATGGTGTCCCCAACGTAAACGGTGATTTGGGGATCAAGGGTGAGTTTATGAATGGCGGCGTTTAGTGATTCGGGTGATGGTTTGCCGTGTGCCACTTCATCAGCGGTTACCCGGGCATCCATGTACTGATCCAAATTAAAGTTGTCGATCAGATCACGTTGATATTCGGGCATCAGTTTGGACGTGACGATGGCCGTTTTAAGTCGGTGATTTTCATGAAGCTGCTTTAAAACGGCCTCAACACCGGCATAGACGTGCATGGTGTCGTAATAATCATCTTCGTACACTTGCCACTTTTTCAGAACGGCAGGCGCTTCATCATCGGTGATGCCTACATCGTGCAGGGCAATCATGGCAGTGGTGCCAAACGTTGGTGACAGTTGGTCGTAGGCAAAGTCATGGCCAAAGTCAGCGAGGGCCCGTTGCATGGACAGCATGTACATTTTTTCGGAGTCAATCAGGGTACCATCAACATCAAAAAGAAAATTTTGCATGGAAATACTCCTTTAATTGTAATTAAAGTTATTATACCAAAGATGGTGGTGCCGAATGTTGTGGTCGGGTTCGCGAGTGGTACTCCAACCTGAAGTGAGTTAAAATAAGTAAATTAACAGAAACGAAAAATTTGTTGAGAAGGGTAGAATAACGATGAAATGGGATAAAGCATGTACCACAGTTTTAGTTGGTAAGAAGGCGTCCGTTGATGGCTCCGTCATGATTGCCAGAAATGATGACACGTTCTTACCAATCACACCACAAAAGGTTGTGATGTACCCTGCAGTTAGTGGTCGCCATGAAAACCTAGTGTCCACACAAAATGGCTTCAAGGCACCATTGCCAGAAAGTGGCTACCGGTACCAAGGAACGCCAAACGTTGATGTTCCTAGCGAAGGGATCTACGACGAAAGTGGGTTCAACGAAAAGAACATCGCCATGTCCGCCACAGAAAGTGTGTACGCGAACGAAAAGGTTTTGGCTTACGATCCGCTGGTTGTTGACGGAATGGCTGAAGACACGATGCAAACGATGGTTTTGCCCTTCATCAATTCTGCTAAAGAAGGGGTCACTTACTTAGGTGGCCTGATTGCTAAGTACGGGTCACCTGAAGGTAATGGGGTGATTTTTGCTGACGATAAGGACATTTGGTATATGGAAATCGTTACGGGCCATCACTGGGTGGCTTCACGGATTCCAGATGACGCCTACGTCATCACTGCAAACCAAGTGGGCCAAGAACAAATTGACTTTGACGATCCAGACAACTTTATGTGGTCTGACGGGATCCGTGAATTTGTTGATGAACACCACTTAAACCCTGACAAGACGGGCTGGAACTTCCGTCATATTTTTGGGACTGATACAGAAAAGGACCGCCACTACAACACACCACGTGTTTGGTTTGCTCAACGGTGCCTGAACCCTGAAATTAAACAAGATCCAGAATCAAGTAACTTACCGTTCATTTGTCATTCAAGCCGGTTGATTAGTTTGGAAGACATTGAATACATCGAGGGGTCTCACTACAACGAAACACCGTTTGACCCAATGGGCCATGGCTCTGAAGAAGACAAGACGCGTTACCGGCCAATTTCATTGAACCGGACGCAACAAAGTCACATCTTGCAGATCCGGACGGATGTTCCTGAAGCAATGTCTGCTGTGATGTGGCTCTCAATTGGGGTGCCAACGTTCACGCCATTCTTGCCATTCTATGCGAACGCAACGGATACGGACGATAGCTTCAGCAACACATCCATGACGTATAACGTAAAGGATGCGTACTGGATGTACCGGACGATTGCGATGCTGACAGAAAGTCATTACAGCCACTTCATTCAAGAAGACATTGATTATTTGAAGGACTGTCGTGAAGAGATGCGCCGCATGATGGCAACCATCGAACAGGAAGCCGCAGATAAGCACCTCACGGGTGATGAGCTGACGGCACACTTAACGGACGCAAACCACAAGATTGTGGCAGCAATGCGTGAAAAGACAATGGCATTGATTGGTCATTTGGTAACGGAAGGTTTGAAAATGTCCAAGCTAACGTTCAACATGGATATTAATTTATAGAGCGGGAACAGGCGCGTTTAGGCCCACTCAGGTAACACAAACGGGATTTATGGACGTTCTTGGTCCATGAATCCCGTTTGTGTTAGATGAGAAGCGACCTGCGCCTGTACCCGCGTTTTCGAGAGCCAGAGCAAGAATGCCATGCGGGGATGGGTATTTTAACCGACACATTGTGACCCCCGCCGGATGAAGTGGGTTTAAACAGCAGAAAATGTTAGCGAATGTACACCAAGGTAGGTGACAAACGGTATAATAAAATCAAGAGTTTTATTAACGAGGTGAGAAAATGAGTCAAGAAATTCCAGAAAACATGCACGAGGTCCTCTTAAAGGTTCAGGAAGAAAACGCGCGGCGCGATGATGATCATCAAGTAACGGAAGAACAGGTCATGGCAAACGCCGTTCATGATACGTTACAGTACTGGGTCGATTACTTATTGGATGGTCACTATGACGAAGTGTCGTGGGCTGGAAACCAATTAGTTGTTGAAGACATTGTTGGTGATGAAGTTGGGCGTGTTGACCCAATGAGTGAGACATTTGCAAACGACTTCCGGCAGAGTCCGGAGGGTACGCTCTTTCGGTTAGAAAGTGAAGCGAACAGGCTTATTTCACATCGGTAGATGATGAAACGTTATTATTAACAACTTGGTAAAGGGTCGCCACGGATAAAACCGTAGCGACCCTTTTGTCTGTAGAAAGTTGCAGGAAATATAATAATAATAATTTTAATAAAGAAATAAAGATTGAAAACATTTTAGTTTAGTGCAATAAATATATAGTAAATTTAATTGCTTAATTACTGAAGCATAAAGATATTTAAATTTATTAAATGTTCTGGAACATGGAGAGTCTTGATGGATGACCGGTATTTAGCGCTATTAGATCGAGATCAACAAACATCGATCCGTTTATTGCAGTATATTCTTGATAAAAATCGTGATGTCATTTTGTTGAATAATGTTTTTGCTGATCTTGGAATCAGCGCATATAAGTTAAAGCGAATTATCGAAATGATTAATCATCAAATGGAAAGTCTGTTTGATCAGGATAATTGTCCAACGATTATTTTATTTGATCAAGGAATTCAAACAAGCGGCGTAACGTCGCAAACAATGAAAGCGCTATTACAAAGATTAGCGTCAAATTCGATTCGGTTTAAAATTTTTACCCGTACGTATTTATATGATGATCAAGATAATTTTGGTGATTTTCTAAGTCGCTTAGGAATTAGTCGGGCAGTGTACTACCGACAAAAGACAACCATTGCGCTAACAGTTTCATCCTTACCCGGATGGGATGAGCGAAGCGAAGCAGCCTTACGGCGTTCATTGTTTGGCGTATATTATTACTTTTTCAATGGAGCAACATTTCCGTTTAGTGCTGGAATCACGGCTGCTGCTAAACAAGAAGTGGAGCGAATTCGCCAGTTAGAGCAGGTCCGATTGACAATTACACAGCGGATTCAGCTACAGTATCTATGTGCCATTCAGATTACAAGATTGCGGATGAAAAAGTGGGTTGAAGCAACAGATGTCGAGGTACAGTCAACCGTTCCGCTGTTGACGGAATATGTAAAGCAACAGTTTAGCCTTGACGATGATATGGCAACACTTGAAATTAATGCAATCAATGAATTCTTAGTTATCATCGATGCCCTAACCATAACGGGGGCCACATTGTCGCCTGAATTGCAGGAAAATGTCACCCGGGTGACACAAGAGCAACTTAACATTATTTCAAATGCAGTAAGTGCAACATTACCCGCTAAGATGATGGCAGACCTAACAAAATCGCTTCGATTAATTAATTTAAAGTGTCAGTATCCGTTTTATAGTTTAGCCACGTTTGCATCGCCCACAGAGATTTCGTTTTTTCAGGAAACTTATCCACGTGTTCATGCAACTGTTGAACGACTGATTATGGCCTGTCAGAAACAGATGGTTGGTCAGATCGACGAAGCAATGTTGACGCAAATTTATTACTCGTTGATGTTCACATTGTTAAACGTTGTGCCAATCGCGTACTTTGCGGTTCCAATCAATGTGACGGTCGATTTCTCACAGGGAGACATTTATTCCGAGTACATTAAACGTAACGTGCTGAGTTTGGCCCCTGGCGAAATTCAGGTAGATTCTGTTGTGACCGCAAAGACGGATTTATATCTCTCTGATATTTATTTTCCGGAAAGTGTTGTCCCCCAGGTGACCTGGGAAAATCCACCGTTACCGGTGGATTGGGAGCATCTGGCTGATGTAATTATTGAGTTGAAACAACGGCCAGTGAAGGATGAGGCTGATAAGTAATGCAGGCAAAGAAGAAAAAAATAAATCAACGATGGTTAGTGATGGGGGTGACCCTGAGTTCGTTGAGTGTAGGAACGGGCCTCGTCACCGCTAACGCACAGGCAGCGACGACAGAACAGCGTGTTTCAGCTTCTGATTTAGCAAGTTCACAGAGCACGGCAGCGGCTAATTCTTCGTCATCAATGGACGGGAGTAATCAATCACAGAAAGCTTCAAATATGTCACAAGCTGGGACTTCATCTGTGGCGGCTGGCTCGGATGGCCACGAAGCGACTTCGGCGGCCGCATCAACAGTAGCGAAAACAGCACCTACTCCGACATCTAACGCAGTGAAGCCGACCGCACGGGTTGCGCAGCAACAGCTGGCCGCGGCGGCACCAACGTCATCTGCGCCGACGGGCATTGATTGGAACAACTGGCAAAAGGACGGCGGCAATGCGCTTAACACCGGGACGTGGTCAGAACAGCCAAGTACCGATGGTTATACCAAGCAAGTGAACATCACAAACATGAACGCGTACGTTAGCCCACAAGGTGATACGGCAACAACCGTTTGGATTCAGCGATACAGAGTTCTTTATTATCATGCGGACATTACGGATTGGTCTGCAATTACCGTGACGAACATGGCAACTGGCATGGTGTACGTCATTCCCAAGACCGCGGTGATTCAGCAACTTTCACCCATCTCTGGGACAGAAGCAATTTATTGGTATTTTCCACAAGTTCCGGGATTCGTGACGCAACAAACGACACCAGCGACAACGTTTAACATGCAGTTTGAAATTACGTTTCATGGGGATTCGTCCTTACGGTTAGTCACGCTGAGCACACCCAGAATTTCTGGTGAATTGGTTAAGACGTATTACAAAGATGCCGTTACGGGGGCAACGATTGCCTCGCAGGACGTGTATGGCACCAGTGCAAGTATTGATGCCAATCTTGGTATCATTGTCGCAAAGCCGATTACTGGCTATACAGCAACGAACTGGAACTATTACAAGAACAATGACACGGTGGTAACAGCTGGCACCGATGGTGTGTACGGTGCAGCGACGCTAACAACCGATAAACAAGCAGTCATCTTTTATTATAAAAGTAACAAAACGGCTACGATAACGTACGTTGATGACACGACCGGCCAGCCACTAGCAACGGATCTGGTGACAGGAATTGAAGAGGACCCCATCGAGTATGAGACAACGGCGCGCATCAAAGGGTACGAGGCACAAGGGTATCAGCTGGTGAGTGATGGGTTTAGTGATGGCGGGACGGGAACATTTACTAGTGATTCTGGTCAACAAACCTACGCCGTGCACCTAAAACGACTAGCGCCACCAGTAACGCCGCCAACAAAACTAACGAACTCAAAACCAGTTGACCAACCAACACCACCAGCTATGGTTGAGTCGGTGAGTGTGCCTCAAGACCAACCAGTAGTTCTGGTAACACAGCTCGTTATTCAAGTGGGCCATCAATTTACAGAACAGCCAGTGCCGGTGAGTGAAACAGTTGACCAACCCATGCGGTGGCAATTGCCGAAACAGCCACGAGCGCGAGTTGAGCAGCCACTGGAACCGCTAGCGGCCACGAATACGCCAGTAACCGCCGACCGACAACCGGGCGTTTATCCGGTTAGTTGGGGTAAACAAGTGATGATGTTGGTGGCAGCGCCAATCGTGACGTTTAAACGGCGGTCTACCCGGGTGATTTGGTCCAATGTTTCTTCAAAGCAACGAATTCAGCGCGAAAATGATGCCATCTTTAAACGGTTTGACAACCAAATTTTGAAGCGTGGCGGTCAGCGTGATCCCCAGACAAACGGAACGTGGTTGGGAATGATTGCCCGGCGATTATCTGGCAGAGCACGGTTTGGACAAAAAATGATGGATTAAGTGAAGCGGCTCCTTGAAGAAACCACTGTTTGAACGGATTTAACTGACCGTTCAGATGGTGGTTTCTTTTGAATAATCCAGCCCTAAAGCATAACGAGCTTAGCTATTTCTAAATTAAATAGTTAACTAGTCTCTTTTTTTCGAAAATTAACCAAAAAAACGATAATTTTAGTTAACAAGTTGCAGTAAATCCGGTCGTGCAAAAGTTAAAATAACTAGCATAGTAAGAAAAAGTAAATCGAAGTTATTTTTTAACAAGATTAGATTTACCAGTAGCGGTACTTGTTAGGGGTAATCCGCCACAAGAAATATTGGTGAAAGTGAAGTGGTGATGACGATGCAAACAACGAGTGAAACGAGTGCCTGGCGTGACTTAATTAAACAGCAACGACGGGTCAACCAGTTGAATCAGCATTTTGTGCGTGAATACGGACTGACCTTATTGGAATTGACGTATTTAAAGATCATTGATCAAGTCCCTGACATTTCTTCGACAGAGTTAGCGGATAACATTGGTGTTTCTTTGTCAGCTGTCTCGAGTAAAGTGGTTCGAATGGTGGACCACGGCTTGGTGGTCATGGCCTTTTCACAAACCGATCGGCGGGTCAAAAAGCTCTGTCTAACAGAAAAAGGGCGCGAGATGTTAACGCAAATCAAACATAATCGTGACTTAACCCGAATGGATATCAGAATTTAACGCTGATTTTTGGGGTTAGAGTTTTCATGCTAAACAATGGGGGAAACGCCTGAACAACTATTATGAATAGTTGTTCAGGCGTTGCTTGTTTCCAGCAAAAATTAGTGCTATGATTTTGACAACTTAATTAAACTAAAAAACCAAAGAAAAAGACGTGTCCACGCGGAGACTTAACGATAGCGAGCTAAGGATAGTGAAAGCTTAGTGGCGAGGCCGGATGGAAGAACACTTTTTCTGTTGCTATTCTGAATTGATCGAGTAAGATTAGCCGTTGCCGGTACGTTATCACACGGAGCGTATGTTAGTACGTTATTAAAGTTGGTTTGTCGATGTCATTCGGCAGGCAATGTGGGTGGTATCGCGGAAAGACCTTTCGTCCCTATTATGGGGATGGAGGGTCTTTTTTTAGTCGATTTGAAGCAGAGTGGTACGTGGTGAAAGGATAATATTATGACAGAAATGCTAGTTAAACAGCTTTACAGTGATCAACAGGTTGCACCGGATGAAGAAATTACGTTACGTGGCTGGGTAAAGACGATCCGGAGTAGTAAAAAAGTTGGCTTTATTGAATTAAACGACGGATCATCCTTAAAGCACGCGCAAATCGTGTTTAAGAGTGATTTGGAAGACTTTGCTGAAATCGGTAAGTTACCAATCAGTGCGACCGTTGCGGTGGTTGGGACGGTCACGTACACACCAGACGCAAAGCAACCATTTGAAGTTCAAGCAAAGTCGGTTACGTTGGTGGGGAACTCCAGCAATGACTATCCACTTCAAAAGAAACAGCACACGTTTGAATATCTGCGGACCATGGCGCACCTGCGTCCCCGGACCAACACGTTTTATTCAGTGTTCCACATTCGTTCGCTGGCTGCGTTTGCCGTTCATCAATACCTTCAGGAACACGGCTTTACGTACGTGAACACCCCAATTATCACTAGTAGTGATACAGAAGGGGCCGGCGAAATGTTTGAAGTGACGACCCTCGACATGAAGAACGTCCCAACAACAGATGAGGGCAACGTGGATTACAGTCAGGACTTCTTTAAGCAGGAGACAAACCTAACTGTTAGTGGTCAATTGCAGGCGGAAGCCTTTGCACTGGCACTACGTAACGTCTACACGTTTGGCCCAGCCTTCCGCGCCGAAGATTCACACACGACGCGCCACGCTTCAGAATTCTGGATGATTGAACCCGAAATGGCGTTTGCTGATTTGACGGACACGGTTGATACGATTGAAGCCTTGCTGAAGTACGTGATTGATTACCTGTTGAAGAATGCGCAGGACGAACTGGCCTTTTTAAACGACGCGGTTGATAACACGTTGATTGATCGGTTAACGAAGACCCGTGATGAAGCCTTTGTTCGGTTGACCTACACCAAGGCCATCGAAGAATTGAAGGCGGCGCCAGTTGACTTCGAAATGCCCGTTGAATGGGGCATTGATTTACAGGCTGAACATGAACGTTACCTGTGTGAACAAATTTACCAAAAACCGGTCTTCCTGACGGACTATCCAAAGGCCATCAAGGCATTCTACATGCGTGATAACGATGATGGTAAGACGGTGGCTGCTGTTGACCTGCTGGTTCCTGAAATCGGGGAATTAGTCGGTGGGAGTCAACGTGAAGAACGGCAAGCTCAGTTAGCCAAGAAGATTGCTGACCTCGACATGCCAGTGGAAGAATACCAATGGTACCTTGACCTGCGGAAGTATGGTGAAACCGTCCACTCCGGCTTCGGGATCGGTTTTGAACGGTTACTGATGTACGTGACCGGGATGGAAAACATTCGTGACGTGATCCCTTACCCACGGACACCGGGGAATGCTGAATTCTAAATTGATGAAATAATGAAGCACCGTTCCTGCGATTAATCCGCGGGGCGGTGCTTTTGTTTGCGTCGTTGATCTAAACGCCATGCGGATGAAGTAAAAAATGTTGACGAAAAGAAAAAGACAGGTATACTGAATGTAATTAGCCGGCTAATTACATTCATAAAGGGGGTTCATAATGACAGAGTTTACGTTTGCAGACCGTCCGGATGACGACCGGTTAAAACTAACGTTGGCGGCGTATACGACCATGACGGATCCAGAAGCAGCAAGTCTATTTTTGGATTTTCAGTGGACGTTTCGAGAAATGCAGGCGGCCTACGAGACCGTCTTAGCACGTTATGAGTTATCTGAATCAAAGTTTATTCTACTGATGTTCTTAGACAATGAGCCAAGCCATGCGTTGTTACCATCCGAATTGGCAACAAAATTAGGGGCATCACGGGCGACGGTCAGTAAACTACTTGTCGGAATGGAACGGAGTGGGTGGATTACAAAGGATCATGTGCTGGCTGATAAACGGGCGGTCTTGATTCGGTTAACGGACGCGGGGCGTACTGTGTTGACCGCTTTTTTACCCGAAAACTTTCGAGCAGTTGCCACGATCTTTAGCAACTTTTCAGCTGAGGAACGGGCGCAACTGACCCGGTTACTGAATAAAGTGAAGCAAGGAACGACACAACTAAACGACAAACGAGGATTAGAAAATGAATGATAAGAAAATTGAGCTGTTACAAACGTATTTGAGCCTGTATATCGACCATTTTACGGTCCTTAACAGTCTGGATGAGACTGATTCAAAGTACGTTGTGTTAGATGTGCGTAACGCACCAGCACAGGTTAAGAAAGACCAAATCAAAGGCGCTGTCGCAATGCCTGCTAAGGACCTTGCCAACCACCTGGACGAGCTGGATCACGACAAGACGTACGTGGTGTACGACTGGACGGGTGGCACGACGCTCGGGAAAACAGCACTGCTCATTCTGTTGTCAGCAGGATTTGATGCGTTTGAACTGGCCGGCGCGCTTGAAGGCTGGAAGGGAATGAACCTCCCAATTGAAACGCTCTAAAATAGTTTCAGCAAATAAAAAGTGTAATCGCAAATTTTTGCGGTTACACTTTTTTCGTTATTTATCAGGCCGTGAATCGTAGGCCCGTTTTGACTTGAATCCAGCCGCAAAAACTTCCTTCATCTTTACGATGTGATTGTCTTTAGTGGCCTGCGCTTTGGCCCCGAAGATAAAGCGGGCCCATTCGCGCTGGTAACCAGGTGTTAGTGCGGTAAAAAAGCTTTGCATGGCTGGGTCGTCGGTGAGAAGTGCCGTCACGTCCGGAATGTTAACTTCGTAGTCAGCCAGTGTCTTTTTAGGTTCTGCCATGAAAAAAATCCTCGTCTAGTGTAGTGTTGTTGGATCATAGATCCCAATGTCAGCAACGGTGACGACGCCAGCATATTGCTGAGCGGCCGTTGTGCAGAGACCTAACTTATTGTAACCCATCGTGACCGTTTCCGTGGCTTCAATTGCGGTTCCCATCACCTGACCATCGTCCGTGCCCAAACCAGTTGGCATATCAACGGCCATGATGTTGGCAGGACTGGCATTCATTTGATTAACGGCGGTTGCAAAGGTTCCGGTGACGTCACGCGCTAAACCGACACCAAAAATGGCGTCCACAATGGTTGTGAAGTGGTCGAGGTCAGGTTGCTGATCGGTGACAGTGACCCCGTAACGTTCTGCAATGGCAAGTTGTTGGGCAGTTTGTTCTGAGGCGCGGTCGCGGTTGCCAAGGAGCCAAATGGTGACGGGAACGTGCTTCAAGTGGAGCAAGCGGGCTACGGCCACCCCATCGCCGCCGTTATTTCCGGTAGCAGCGACGACCAGTACGCGGTTTAAGTCGAAGTTTGTACCGGTGAGCAAGCGGTCAGTGATGGCAAGGGCCGCCCGTTCCATGAGAACCATTGAGGGCACACCTAACTGGTCAATGGTGTACGCATCAAAAGCGTGTGCTTGTTCAGCCGAAATAATTGTCGTTGGCATGGTTAGTCAGCCTCCGGTGTGTGCGTGAAGAGGTGAGCCACGGTGGCATCGACCGTTCGTAAAACGCTGTCGTTGACGCCAGGGCGGGGACTAGCGGTGGTAAACCAGTGGCGTCCTTCGGTGGGCACACCTAAAAAGTAGAGGCCGGTTGCTGATTGGCCGGTCGTTGTAACAAGCTGATTGGTGACCATATCAACGTCGACGGCGCCAGTTTGAAAGGTCGAGCCGTCTTCCATGGCAAGTTGTTGGGGCCGTGCCAGACCACTCCGTAATAATGATTGTGTAAGCGGATCGCAGCTATGACTGGCAGAAACGGCGGGAAGGCGCGCTTCAACAAGGTGGTCGGCAAAGTAACGTTCTGTTGGTGCCAGGGGTGACCAGGTGACAAACTGGTTGGTGGTTGTGTCCGAATCGACCCGCATGTTGGGACCGACAACAGTCACGATCCCGGCCACCATTAAGGCCCGGAGTTCGGCGATGCGTTGTTCAGGCGGACCAACGGAAAGGTATGAATTTTCGTTATTAAACTGACCAAGGAACACGTTACGGAAGTCTTCTGTGCGTAACAGTTGGCCGTCCACGATCCGGCGAACAACATCGCGGAGATCACGAAATAGCTCCAGTGCTGACGTCAAGGGCCCTGTTTTGGTGCCTGCAAGCGCCGCTTTGACATCCGCTTGCAAATAATCAAGTAGCGGTTGTGGCGTCGTTGATGCTGGGGTAGCCGTTGGATTTAGTAGCTGGGTCCAATTCAGATAATCACTTTCAATAATGGGTGAACGATAAACAACGCCTTCAGGCTGGGGACTCGTTTCAAACGCGTGGAGAAATTCACCGGCATCAACCTGGGGATACTTCAACGCCAAGAGACGCTTGTAGTACACGTACTCGGCTTCGTGGTGAAACTGTTCCATGAACTTGGTGCCGGTTAGTGAACCAACGGCTTGATACTGGGCAAACCAAGTGGGGGTGAAAAAGTGTGGTGAATCTAGTTCGCGGGCCGCCTTTTGGTTATGCCCCTTGGCGCGTAGTGGGTAACCACGCCGGGAGCCGGCGATAATGTGGGGCTCGATCCCAGACGGATGGTAGACTAGATGATCGTCTTCAGATGTGAAGTAGCCACCCCGGCCCTGCGTAAGCATGGTGGTTGCATCAAAGAAGTTCAGGCCAAGGCCACGTAAAATAATGGTTTCACCGGCGGCAAGGTCGTCAAAACGATATTCTTGCGGTTGGGTTGGCGGGGTGTACTGAAGGTTATGCTCATCGGCAAAATTGAGAAGCCCAGTTTGCTCTGGCGTGAGGTCATTTTCTGAGTGACCGAGAGCCATGATAACAGCATCAGCCTGAAAGTGACTGGTGGTTGTCTTGATCAGATAACGATCCGTTTGTTCCAAATGGCGGAGTGAATTGACCGTTTCCGTGCGGAGGGTCAGGGTGACATTGTCTGGTAAATGATCCTGGAGGGTCAAAAAGAACCATTGTTGGTAAGCACCGAACAAACTCCGGGACGCGTATCCGTTATGAACCAGAGCCGCTGCTTCGGCTAACAATGCAGCACGATTAGCGACCGGGTGGCTAAACAAAAATGCGGGGGCTTCGTGATGAGCCCATTCAAAGAGGTTCGGACCAGGAGCAACGGGACCCGCCATTTTAACGGTTTCATCCGTAAAGAGGGTGATGAAATCAGGGTTGGTGTTCATTAAAAGTTCGTGCGGTTGGTCAACGGGCCAGACGCGCCCACCAATCCCGAATGGATCGACCATGGTGATGGTTAAAAGCTGGTTCTGACTTGTCTTGCGCTGCCACTCGATGAGTCGTTCAGCGGTGATAAGGCCCCGGGGTCCGGCGCCGATTACAGTAATGTCCATGACGACCTCCAAAAAGATTAATTACGTTCAGTATATTTCTTCATGAAAAATTGTGCATGTGTTTCGCATTTGAGATCAGCAAAAAGGCCACCGATGAAAAGATGCGTTCATCAATGACCTTTTAGTTAACTTTGTAGTTAGTCTTGCTTAAATGACTTCACTTCGTCGATGAACCACTGGTTAAAGGCAGCGGCGTCAACATCCACACAGACGCTGGCGTTAATCTTACCGTCATGGTAAGCGCCACGAATGTCAGCCACAGTTTCACCATTGGCTGGGCCATCTGTAATTACGTCAACCCAGTAATCCTTGGTAACGTATGCTTCTGGGTGTAGCAGGTAGAAGATGGTGTTTGCATCGTGAACAGCAGTCCCCTGGTCGCTGTGGTCGAAATCATGACTGATGATTTCGTGTAGCATGTGTCCGGCGCGGCCGAATGTGTCGATGGTTGCCAACGTTTCGTCGGTAATCAAGGCCTTCATGGTAACGTCAAGGCCGACCATCACGATCGGCACACCTGATTCGTACATGATCTTGGCAGCGTGGGGGTCGGTGAAAACGTTGAATTCAGCGGCACTAGTCATGTTACCGTGACCAAGTGAACCACCCATGGCAATGATGCGTTCGATCCGTTCCTTAACTTCAGGGTATTGAACAAACAGCAAGGCGATGTTGGTGTATGAGCCAGTTGGCACCAAAACGACCTTTTCGTCACTTGCCATAATGGCATCGTGCAATGCTTCAACGGCAGACTTGTCTAACGCCTTGTCCGTTGGTTCTGGGAAGTCGTAACCGGCCATCCCTGAAGCCCCGTGAATCCGGGCAGCATCTTCAAATTCCTTGATCAGTGGTGCTTTTGCACCACCGGCAACAGGCACGTGCTTGCCGTAGAAGTTATCGATGGTCAGGGCGTTTTTAGTCGTCTTGTCCACGGTAACGTTTCCGGCCACAGCAGTAATCAACTGTAAGTCGATTTGTGGGTCGTTAAGGGCCATTGATAAAGCAGCCGCGTCATCAATTCCTGGGTCAGTGTCCATAATTACTTTGTAAGTCATAATTGTTTATCCTCCAGTAAATTCTTCCGTGGCGTAACGCTCACAGTCGCTACCGACGGTTCCTTTCTATCATACTAAAAATTCACGAGAAAAGAAAACGCTTTCTGCAATTATGAACATTTTCTCATGATTGCCATCTACTCACCCTCAATCTGTCGATTAAGTTTCAAATATTAATGATTGCGAACTTACTGAGCTCAAACTTTCGCCAGGTGTCCGAAAACGGTATAATAGAGTGATTGAAACCGAGACAATTCAGGGGGGGCGACAACAATCGAACGAGTTTTAGATATTAAACACGGGCATAACTTCCGGGACCTTGGGGGTTATCAAACAATTGACGGTCACACAACGGTTTGGCAACGGGTGGTTCGGTCAGCATCATTAAACCAGCTTGACCGTGCGGACCGGGCATTGCTGACGAACTATGGTGTTCACACAATTCTCGATTTTCGGACAAACAAAGAATTGTTGCGCGCACCTGATCAGGTTCCGGCAGGGGCAAAGGATTATCACACACCAATTTTGGCGGTGGATGATACCAGAAGCTCAGCAACACGAAAAGAATTACGTGATGATCTAAGTGAACCGGGCTACGGTTATCGCCAGATGATCCAGACGTATCACGAAATGATCGCGGATGATTACTCACAAAATGCGTACCGGATGTTCTTTGATTACTTGCTGGCTAATCAGCAGGGCGTGGTGCTGTTCCACTGTACCGCTGGTAAAGACCGGACGGGCCTTGGCGCCATCATGCTGTTGTCCGCATTGGGCGTTCCTGAGGAAACCATTTTACAAGATTACATGCTGACAAACCAAACCTCCAAACCAATCTTTGACGCCAAAATGACGGAATTAGATGGTGACGGGGCCTCACAGGCTGTGAAGGATAACGTCACCGCATTGTGGGTCGTTAATGAGGATTACTTTGCCGCCGCCATGGATGAAGTTAAAACACAGGCTGGCGATATGCAGACCTACTTGAGTGACAAAATCGGCCTCACGCCGGCAAAAATTGCAACGCTGAAGGAACTGTATTTGAAGTAGCGAAAAGTGACATTCAGTTCAATTCATAAATAAAGCAAAATCCTTGAAAAGAGGAATTTTGCTTTACATGCACAAAAGATAAAGTAAGAAATCAATTTTTGGAAAAAATGTTTTAAAGGTAAAAACAAGCGCCCAGCCTCTCGAAATGAGAAGCTAGGCGCTTGTTTTATCTCTTTAGTTTAACGTTACCGTTGGGTGATCACGGTCAAGCAACGTGGTGGTTGCCGTTGTGTGAAGGTATGTTTGAACCAGCTCTTCAATGTCAGCCAGTGCCGCGGTCAATTCATCCTTGCGATCGGGATTGACACATTCCAGACACAGAAAAGCGTTGGTGGTTTCTTCAGTCAACATGGTGCGTTGGCCATCACGCCAGTTCCAACAGCGACAAACGATGCCAGCGTCGTCTTCGTAAACAACTTCACCGGGTAACGCTGGATCTGGGTCATCCTCACCAAGTGGGAGGAACGGTTCGCCTCCGTTAGCGACGGTCAAACGAAGGTCACCAACCATGGCATCAATGTTTTCACCACCACATGGCAAAGCGTGCCGTAGTGAAACGACGTTGTACAGGTCAACCAGACCGTTGATGCTGGTCACGGGTTTACCTTGCTGCGCACGTTTGAGCAGGTTTTCGATGGATGAGCGGGCACCTTTTTTCGTCTTGAACTGTTGGTACGCATGCCGCCAATCGGAAACGACCGAGTTGGCTGAAATTGGCGTTTCTGGAACAAATGCCGTGGCGGCCAGATTGGCATCTGCTAACACCTGTTCCGGCACGGTTTGATGATTATCGACATCGTGTAAAACAGCGACACCGATGAGGGTGTCAGGGAACAGCGTCCAAAAATCGTCGCGGATGGTGAATGATTTTGTCATAATGAGGCCTCCAAGGGTTTGAGTGCTTTCATTATGCACCACTTTCACGACAATGTTGTCGACAATCACGCACTTACGACAGAAATATGTTCGTTAAGGTGCTGCGGTTGTTGCAGTTCATCCATGAAGGCCGCAGCATAATCAGCGTAACTGATTTCACTCTTGCCATTTGTGTCAAAGACCATGACATCACCGCCTAGTTTGTAGCGCCCAGTCTTTTTACCTTCAAACTTGAAGTTGTCGGCTGGTGAAATGTAGGTCCAGTGCAGATCATCGCTCTTTTGCAGGAGGGTGAGGGCACTCCCCATGCTAACGGAGATGGGCCGAACAACGACCGGGAAGTCTGCTGCGTCATAGCGTCTCGTTGTTTTGTTTGAATCAGTGAAGAGGCTACCGGCGCCACCAACAACCATCAGACGAATGCTGGTGTGTGTGGTGATGTCGATTAAGTGTTGCATGACGAGTGGATACTCATCCGCTTTGCCAACCGGTGCGCCAAAGGCACTGACCAACACATCCAGGTCGCCAATGTCATCGGTAGAAAGATCCATCAGGTCCCGTTCTAAGTAAGGGACATCAAGCGTGAGCTTGCTGTGGTCACGAACGATGGCCACGACGTCAATGTGGCGGTTAACGGCTTCATGCAAGAGTAAGTTACCTTGCTTGCCAGTGGCACCAATAATTCCAATTTTCATATGAGGAAACTCCTTTAGGTAGTATGATTAAACGTGTAAGTAATCGTAATAAGTAAATCACCGTTAGATTACCGCAGGAGGCAGATCAATGGCAAACAAAAAGCACGAGTGGCGCAAAGATGAACGGACGTTATATCCAACGATGAAACACCCGTCGATCACCACGGTTCCGGCACAAACGATGATTACGATCAGTGGCCAGGGCAACCCGAACAGTCCAGAATTTGCTGAACGGGTGGGCGCGCTGTTTGCAATCAGTTATGCAATTAAAATGGCGCCCAAAAAGGGCATCGATTTTCCTGATGCCATTGACTACACCGTTTACCCATTAGAAGGCTACTGGACCATGCCGGATGACTTTACCGGTGGGCCGATCGATAAAGAGCAACTTGTTTACACGATCATGATCAAGCAGCCAGCGTTTGTGACGTCTGCGGTGTTTGAACAGGCCCGTCAGCTGGTGAAAGATAAGGTTCCTGCAACATTGCTGGAACAATTACAGTTAACGACCACCACAGAGGGATTGGTCGGGATGATTTTGCACGTTGGCTCGTTTGATACGGAAGCCGAAGACTTTGACCGTTTGGATTACTTCTTAAAAAACGAAGGATACGTGCGCACGGAATATGCCCATAAAGAAATCTATCTGTCAGACTTCCGCCGGGTTGAAGAAGCGAAACGAAAAACCTTGTTGCGGGTTAAAATTGCTAAACGAGAATCATGAGGGCTGAATAAATGAAGCGACAGACAGGAACACAAACAGTTGGGGTGACGCTAGGGCTAACACTGTTGATGATGGTGACACTATGGAGTAGTCGTCAGGTATTAGGGCGGGTACTCCCACGGAATTTATGGATGATGGGCGCTGAAGTGATTGCGCTACTTGTGTTGTGGCTGGTGAATCATTATGGTCTTCATGAGCCGTTACCACTCCGGCCCAAAACGAACGGCCAGCTTTGGCGCGCCGGGTGGCTTGGAATAATCGTGATTGTTTCATATATTCCCATGATCCCACTGATGGCGATAACGCAACATTATGCAGTATCAACGGTCGTTGAAACAGTCTTGATGTGTGTGATGGTGGGAATCTACGAAGAGATTCTTTTCCGTGGTGTAATTTTGGGAATGCTTTTGCGAACCTTTACGGGAAAACGTCGCATCATGGCCGCCGTGTTAACGAGTAGTGCGCTATTTGGCCTCTCACACGCAGGCCACTTCTTTGATCATGTTGGTCAGAGTACCACGAGTACGTGGTTACAAATTGTCTATGCATTTTGCATCGGAGTTTACTTTTGTGCTGTGACTCTGCGAACGGGTTCATTATTATGGACGATGATTATTCATGCAGCGTTTGATATGCCAGCAATGTTAGTTGAGTTTAGCGGACACATGTCACTGCGTGGTTCTGCGGCAGGTGGGAGCTTTTGGACACAACTGGCTGATGCAGCCACTGAATTTGTTCCAATCTTACTGTTGGGATTATGGTTGATTCGGCGGCGACAACAGGCCGCAATTGATGAGGCAACACCGATGTGGCAATCAAACTAAAATTTACCAATCAAAAAAACGATTTACGAAAATTTTTCGTAAATCGTTTTTTGTAGTTAACGGTGATTTTAAAATTACCGAATGATCATTACTGAAATTGGTGAATACTTTGCCATGTAAGCCGCTTGGGAACCAAAGTACTTCCGAACGCCCTTTTTGGACAGGGAACCGATGATCAATAAATCGGCCGCGGTTGCGGGAATGACCCGCTCAACGATCGTTTCACCAGGATCGCCCTCGTCAACGATCATTTCAATGTTATGAACACCACCCGCGGCTGCGATGGCTTCGTATTCCTTTAAGTGACCGATGAGTTCGTCACGCTCACCATGAACGTAATCCTTGGTGAGGGCTTGGTAAACGTTCATGTCGTCGCTTTCAAGAATTGACGTAATGATTAACGTTGCGCCATCCTTAGCAGCCCGACGAACCGCGTACTTAAAGGCTAGTTGAGCGTCGGCCGAATCGTCGACCCCGACTAAAATTCGTTTGAAAACTTGATCAACATCTTCTGACATGTGCTTTTCTCCTCTGGGTTAGATTTGAAACAGTTCCTACTTTGCTTCTGCGTGTTCTTGTTCAGCCAATTGAGCGGCATACCGTTTGTTCCCACGGTATAGATCAGCGACCATCCAAATCAAAAGTGCGATGATGGCAACAATCAACAGGTCGGAAACGGTGTTAGAAAGCGTTGCTTGTGACTTAGCGGGGAAGAAGGCCTGAATTTGCGCTGGTAGGTTGTAGATGTTTAAACCAATCAGGAGCAGAACGGCAACCCAACCGGCAATCTGGGTGTACCAGTGGTTCGTGAACCGTTTCCCCATTTCAATCTTACTGTTAGTGAACATCAATAGTGGCAACATTGAAAATGGAAGGGCGAACGCCAGAAAGACTTGAGAATTGTTCATGAGATCATTTAACGCTTCGTGTTGCTGAACGGGTGATTGACGACTTGTCAGACCAACACAGATCAAAACTGGAACAACTGAGATCAGCCGCGTTACCAGACGCCGTAACCATAGCGGCATCTTCATGTGAACGAAGCCCTCCATGATGACCTGCCCGGTTAACGTTCCGGTAATCGTTGAGTTTTGACCAGAGGCAAGAAGTGCAAC
Source organism: Furfurilactobacillus sp. WILCCON 0119 (assembly GCF_053471565.1). Classification (NCBI taxonomy): domain Bacteria; kingdom Bacillati; phylum Bacillota; class Bacilli; order Lactobacillales; family Lactobacillaceae; genus Furfurilactobacillus; species Furfurilactobacillus sp. WILCCON 0119. The sequence continues at coordinate 363,218 of NZ_JBPCCV010000002.1, read as the reverse complement.
CGCAAACAGGGTTGATAACACCCCGGTGCGTGCCACGCTGGCAAGTACCCCGTTACTCATGGTTGACGTATCACTTAACGCTTGGTACAACCCGAAGAACGATGGATCCTTAACGGCGCCACTCTTGAAAACGGCGACTCCCATAATCAACAACAGTGCGTTAACGAAGAAGGCAACCGTTAACTGAATGTTGGAGTCCCACATGGTGAACCGCACTGTATCTGCGATTTGTTGTTCGTCGTTGTGATCCACTTGCCGCGTCTGGGAAATTGCGGAGTGAAGGTACAAATTGTGGGGCATAACGGTGGCCCCGATGATCCCGAGGGAACCGGTCAGTGGTGAAATGCCACCAATGACGGGTCCCTTGGCAATCGTCTTTGCACTAGGAATCAAGCCAACAATGGCAGCGCCCCAGTTGGGGTCTGACAATGCAACTTGGTAGGCAAAGACAACAAAAATAACGACAATTAAAGCGACAACAATGGCTTCAATTTTACGAAAACCGATTTTTGTTAACAGCAATAATAGCAGGACATCAAAAACGGTGATGAAGACTGAAATGACGAGTGGAATGTGAAACAGAAGGTAAAGCGCAATTGCCGCTCCAATAACTTCGGCAATGTCCGTGGCCATGATGGCAAGTTCGGTCATTAACCACAACACGATCCCCAGTGCTTTACTGGTTCGTGCCCGAATCATTTGGGCAAGATCCATTTGACTCACAATACCCAGTTTAGCCGCCATGGCTTGTAACAACATCGCAATTAAACTCGATATCAAGATGATGGACATTAATAAATACTGGAAATTTTGTCCGCCGGTGATGGATGTGGACCAGTTACCAGGGTCCATGTAGCCGACTGCAACCAGTGCGCCGGGTCCGGAATACGCAAGAAGTGTCCGCCAAAAGCCCTTTCCCGTTGGGACTTTCACGGTGCCGTTGATTTCTTCGAGCGACCGACCATTCGCGTAATGAATCAGCCGTTCTTTTTTTGGTTTTTTGCTTGATGTGTCCAAAGCAAAGACCCCCTCATTTAGTTTTGGTACGCAAATAGCATACAACATTTTTTGTGATTTGTAGACAACTGTTTTAAAAATCGCTATATTATTTTTAAGGGACGGCTAAAAAACTGTTGAAATAATCATAAAAATCATTATTTGAATGGCCGTAATTATTCAGGATGGTAAACGTGAACTGCTTTTGGGGGAAACGATGACAGATAAGGTGACGAAAAGGGACTTGGTGAAGGCCGTTGCGGCACAGACCGCGTGTTCACAACGGGAAACGTTGTTAGTGATGAATGCACTGTTTGATGCAATTGGTGAAGAATTAGCGGTGGGGCATGAGGTTGAGCTGCGAAACTTCGGGACGTTTTCAGTTCACACAAATAAGGCGCGGATCATTAGTGATATTAGTGGGCAGCCCGTCCATATTCCCGCGCACCGGTTGGCAAAGTATCGTTGCGGCGCAGGATTACGCGCGACATTGAATAAAGGCACCCGTTGAGCTTTGCGGCGGCACCTGTCATAATGAACCCACAAAGCAATGATGGAGGACGTGAATAATGCTATCGGAACCTGCACTGACAGAATTCGTTAACGGATTGTGGCTGACGGTTACGGCACTCATGGCGGAAACCAACCGGTTAAAAAAGCATGTCCGGTCACAGCGGGACTATGATGCCGTGATCCACGAAAAAATTAGCCCCCGGGTGGCAGCGGTCAACGAATTAGTGACCTGGGTCTGCGATCAAACGGTTCCAGACGCAGCTACACAACAGGTAACGGCCATTCAGCAAGCGTTAACACAATTAGCTGCTGACGAACGACGACAGTTGGATCAAACAGAGCTTGACCAACGGAATCGGGACCGTGAGGAAGGGCGAATTGCGCGGCACCGCCGTCGCCAGTGAGGCTAGAATACACATAAACTAAAACGACGTGGCACCCAACATTGGGCACCACGTCATTTTAGTTTAGATAGAATGTCAGCGGTTCAACCGTTGATTACCACATGATCTTTGGCCCAACACCAAGGTTGATGGTGGCCTGGGCAATTTCTTCTTGGTGATCAAGCGCAGTTGGTGTGAAGTAGTCCATCATGGCAATGGTTCCAATGGCGTCACTCTTGATGGTCTCGGCAGGCGAACCGCCGATCAACACAGTCTTTGGCGAGGGATGCCAACCACCAAGTTCATAAAACGGCACGAGGTCGGGCGCACAGGTAAAGATGCTAAAATCGGCATCATCATGCTGAATGAGGGCGTAGGCCGTCATGATGAGGGCGACACCAAAGCCCTTTCGGCGGTATTTAGGTGCAATCATCACTTCAGAGAGTCCGCTGATTTGATAGCGGTGGTCGTTGATGATCACTGCCGTTGACGGAATTTTTAATGAACCAACCAGTTGGCCATCGTCGTCATGCATGGTGGTCACCATCAGTTGCTCGTAATAAGCGTGATAGTTCTCCTCAGCGTGGGGGTCATCAGTAATGTTCGGCCAGTAAATCGCACTGAGATCTGCGATGGCCTGCTTGTCCGCGGGAGGTAACGAGAAGTAGTGGTGCGTTTCAGTTTTCATAATGTCCTTTTATGGTTGTCCTCAAGTGGGGAGTTATTAGCTACCAACATTTAACCACGAAGCGTGGTGTTTGACCAGTAAATAAGCGCCAGAAAAATGCAGACTCACATTTTCTGGCGCTCATCAGCGAACGATTAAATTGAATGATGGTTTAGTGGAAAACATCCTCACGATTGTTGACGTACATGGCCGTGGCCACGGTCAGCAGTGCAAGAACGAGTAAGATAGCCATCAAGATGTTCCAGCCATGGAGCATTACGTGAAGGGTCCCGTAAGCGATTGGCCCGACGGCAGCAATCAAGTAACCTAATGATTGTGCCATCCCGGAAAGATCGGCCGTTTCTTGTGGTGTGCGAGCCTTTAGGTTTAATAACGTCATCGCAAGGGCAAACAATGAGGTCGTGGCAGTCCCTAAGATGACACAAAGAATGGCAAAGTACCAAACCATGTGGAACGGAAGCAAAAGGCCACCGATCCCAACGATGAAGAATCCACCGATGGTCAACAATAATGCGGACTGGTTCTTTGACCGTGCCGAAATAATGGGCACTGCGTAAGCCGCTGGCAGAGAAGCGATTTGATATAGTCCCAGGAGCAAGCTGGCCGTATTGGCAGAAACACCACGGTCAACCATCAGGGTTGGTAACCACGTGATCAACGTATAGAACACCAAGGACTGAAGCCCCATGAACAGGGTCATCATCCACGCTGTTGGTTGTTTCCAAACGGATTGGTGTGGCGTTGCGGCAGAAGTTTCGGCCACCGGTTGAGCCTTGTGGTTGTAACGAAGGTTCGGTAACCACGTGATGACGTTGACTAGGGCAACCAGTGAAAAGATTTGAACCGTAAACTGCCACCCGATTTTACCAGCCAATGGTGCAGACACCCCAGCAGAAATGGCGGAGAAAAAGGTCATGGAAAATGAGTACAAACTGGTCATTTCACCAATTTTTGTTGGGTAGTTTTCGGCAACTAATGCGGGAAGCAAAACGTTTAAAAAGGCGACCCCAACCCCAACAAGCAGGGTTCCGATAATCATGGCAAGTGCAGAATATACCCGCAGCCAGTTTCCTAAGACCAAAATGATGAGGGCAATGAGCAGGGCGACTTCCGTTCCGACTTTGGCTGAGATTCTGGGCGCAATTGGTGAAAGCGCCGCAAAACAGAGCAGGGGAATGGTTGTGAGACTTCCGGCTAAACTACTTGATAAATGCAGTGTGTGCTGAATGGGTGCCAAGATTGGTGGAATGACCGTGATGACCATTCGTAAACTTGAACCTAGTAAAATAACGCCTAACAGCAGCCAGCTGCTGTGTTTAACGGCTTGTTTGACATTGTCAGACATAAAACAAAAAACCTCCATATATAAAACAATTGATTTGTTGACTTGCTGGCTTAAGCTCCGGTCTAACGCGCCCCAGGTGCGGGTGACTTACTGGCGGCTAGAAATTAATTGTTTTATGTCCGGTGACTACGGCAAACAAAAATAACTATCCTAGTTTACTCGCGATTTGTTGGTTCAGCAACCTTATTAGTTTACGAAGTTAAATAAAATTTAAAATATTTAATGCCGATTAATCCCCAGAGTGGGGGTGTAAACGACCCGAAACGTTAAACTAACCACGGGACTCGTTGCTGTAAACGTTGTCCCAATTGCCGTTGCTTGCGCGGTGAACAAGGCCGTTTTATCAGCTTGCCACGTGGCCAATTGGCGGTCACCCACGCCCTCAAAGTAGGCATGTTCAGTTGTAATCGTGTTAAATGGGAGCACCTGAACAGCGACAAACTGTAAAATTGCAACGGCGTGAACGGAACCATCATACAAAATCTCGTACGCCTGGTTATGTGGGACCGGTGCGTGTTGATGATCGTACATGGCGAGTAAATTGGTTGTGGCCTGTTTGAGACCGGCCGTGACGCGCATGGCCTCGATGTCAGCAGCTTCCGATCCACCACCAAATGACCATGCTTGGTGCGGCATTTCGGCTGCCGTTGGGTGTGTTGCGATGAATTCATCCCAGAGTTGTTCTGCAGTGTAAGCCATGACAAACCTCCTAAGCTAAGCAAGTATAGTTTCAGTATACGGGTTTATTGACGAAAACGCTTTCTTTAGTGACTAACAATCACCGTGATAGTGGACAGCAATGGTGAAAACGTGTACGCTCCCACTTATAGACAATTTATTAAAGGGAGCGATTGAGGATGTTGGTATTTACGTTGGCACTAGCGGGTGTCGTTGGTTTAGAGCATTTATTCATCATGTGTTTGGAGATGTTTGGTTCAACGAGCCGGATGGCGCAACAAACGTTTGGCGGGGATGAGGCCTTTTTGGCTCAACCACGGGTTAAGGCGATCTTTAAGAACATGGGGATCTATAACGGGTTCATTGGGGTCGGCATTTTGTGGTCCTTGATTGCACTGCCCACACTGGAAATGCGGGCTGTCTTATTGTTATTCACGGGCTTTGTGGTTGTCGCAGCAATTGTTGGTGCGGTCACTGTTAGTCGGCGGATTTTCATCGTTCAGGGACTGCCTGCTGTTTTTGCGGTTCTGTGCTTATTGCTATTCTTGTAAAAATAAACCGGCTGCCATCCAATCATGTTGGGTGGCAGCCGGTTTTATTTAAGCGTCATTACTTAACAGAACGTTTAACTGCAAAGTGATGTTTGAGGCTGGGGATGAAGTGACGATCAGACCAGCCCTGCACCCAGCCCTGGGTGAGAAAGGCCCAGACGGTTCCAAAGTTGACCGCCCAGAGTTGATGCCCGTTCACGAAGAAACAGATGAGCATAATCGTAATGGGCGGAATGTAACTGAGCATTTGTGAGGCGGTGGCGAGCCCCTTCAGGTACCGAAACCGAATGATGTAGGAGAGGTCATCGTTGGGGTGCATGATGAGGTTGGCCCGCTGGTATAAGGAGACAGCGGCGCCAACGCCGAAGAGGCCAATAATGTTGATTACCATGAGGAGTGCCAGCTGCCATGGATGTGCAAAATCACCATGGAGATATTTGATGCCGACCACGTTTGACCAAAAGGGAACAATAAACTGAATGAGGTAGCTAAATGGCACCACAAACAAAATGTTGCGAATGAGGCGGAGCCCGTCAAACCGGCCGATGAGTAACAGGTCCAAAAAGGCGACGACAATGCCGTAGATGGTCAAGACGAGTCCCAAGGCCTGGCTGGCAACAGCCGGGTTCGTGGTGTGCATGACCCAGTGGGCGAGGTTGACGGCGGAGGCCGTCCAGACGGCGCTCCCCATGTTTGTTGCGACCGTGAGTGCGTTGAACGCAGAGTTTAAGAGAATTGAAATGATGAGCCAAATGAACCGTTGTTTTCCATCCTTGATGTGCACGGAGAGGCCGCCTTTCACAAAGTTAATAGTCTTAGTATAAGCGACTTGCCGCGATTGTTTAAGAATTTATCAGGACAATGTAAAATAATGGACGATTTGAGCCGCATCAGGAATAATGACACTACACTGATCATCGAAAATGAGCCGTTTTTTCGCTCCACAACTCTGCCATCACGAAAGGTGACACTTTATGGAACAACAGTTGATTGATTTTATGAACCAGTATGGGTACGTAGGCATCATGCTTTTGATCGCATTGGAAAACGTCTTCCCGCCGATTCCCTCAGAGGTGATTTTAACGTTTGCTGGCTTCATGACGTTAGCGGCAGATCTGAGCATCTGGGGCAGCGTACTCGCGGCTACGGCGGGCGCAGTCCTTGGTGGCTTAGTTCTGTATGGCATTGGCCGGTGGCTAAATGAAGACCGGCTCCAACGGCTTGTTAAGAGCCGCTTGGGGCACGTATTACGGCTAAAACGCAGTGATCTTGATAAGGCCGCCCGTTTATTTGAACGTCACGGTAAGAAGACCGTCTTTTTGGGCCGGTTTATTCCGGTGGTCCGCAGTTTGATCTCAATTCCAGCGGGAATGACCAAGATGCGGTGGCAACCCTTTTTACTGTTAACGGCACTGGGAACCCTGATCTGGAACGTTGTTTTGATTTTACTTGGCCGTGCCGCTGGTCACGCGTGGACTCAGGTCTCATCCGTGGTCGACACGTTCTCCACGGTCGTTGGGGTCGGCTTAGCTGTGCTCGTTATTGCCGGGATGGTCTGGTACTACATTAAACGGATCAAACCAGCTTCTAGTTCACAATTAGATGAAGAAGAACTATGATTAACCCATTAAAGTGCTGGAGGTGTGTTTGATGGAAGAACGGAAATTAATTACCGAGATCTTAAACACAGAGGATGTGTCGTACACGATTTCGGCGCCAGAAGATGGCAAAATTACGCTCATGGTGAACCAGCTCAAGAACGACAAACGGCCCTTAAGTCTTGTGGAACAAGAAATTGTTCACGAATTGGATCGGGCTGAACTCTCGTACACGGAAACACTGAACCCTGACGCCAATACTGCAATGCAAATCGACATTGATGTGATTTAGTCCGTCATGGTTTGTAGCGCTAGCGCAGGCAAAAAAAGATTGATTAAACAAAAAACCGCCAGCCCAAATCCGGGATGGCGGTTTTTAATGACGCTTATTTAGGTAATGAGAATGAGAAGATCACGGCCGTAAGGTTCTTGGTGCTACCGCAGTGAGAGCTTTACAACGGCTTCAACGCGCGCCGTTTGTGGGAACATGTCAATGGATTGAATGTAATCAACCCGGTATGCGTCGCTTAGATCAACGAGGTTTTGCGCCAGTGTTGACGGGTTACATGAAACGTAAACGAACCGTTCAGGGCGAACCTGGAGAATGGTGTCGATCATTGTTTCTGCCAGTCCAGCACGTGGCGGGTCAACGACCAACGCATCCGGTCGCCAGCCCTGACTGACCCATTGTGGAAGCAACCCTTCGGCCGTTCCGACAAAGTATTCAGCGTTTGTCACGTTGTTAAGGGCCACGTTACGGTTGGCGTCATCAATGGCTTCGGCGATGTTATCCATCCCGCGAACTTCTCCGGCACGGTCTGCCAGGGCAATCCCGATGGTCCCGACGCCAGAATAAGCGTCAACCAGGCGATCGGCATGATCAAGGGCCAATGCGCTGATGGCTTCTTGATACAGCCGGACCGTTTGCTTGGGATTGAGTTGCAAGAACGCACGGGGGGACAGTTCAAACTTTTTCCCGAGGAGTTCTTCTGTAATGTAGTCTTGACCAGCAAGTTTGATGGTTTCGTCACCCCACACAAGGGACGTTTTCCCGGGGTTAATGTTTTGCATGACGGAAACGACCTGGGGGAGCTGTTCTTCAATGGCCATTAACAATTGGTGCTTGTGGGGCAGTTTTGGTGTGTTGGTAACCAACGTGACCTGAACTTCACCCGTTGCCTCAGAAGAACGCACGACAAGGGTTTTGACGATGCCGGAATTATGGTCTTCATCATAGATGGGAATCTGTAAGTCTTCCAGTAACTTTGCGAGGGCACGGACAACCGTCAGCGTGGCTTCGTTTTGGGTGCTTGCGGCAGGAAGATCCACTAAATCGTGAGACCCCTCTTTGTACAGGCCGGCAATAACGTGGCCATCTCGCATCCGGACCTGAAACTGGGCTTTATTCCGGTAGTGATAAGGGGTATCCATCCCAATGGTTGGCCGGATGTCGTAGTTTTCCCAGCCACGGGGTTGAAACTTTTCTAGTGACTGGGCGATGACGTCCTGCTTAAAGGCAAGCTGTTCAGGGTAGGCAAGGTGTTCAAGCTCAAACCCACCAACAACGCCAGCCTGTTCATCAAGGGGGGCAACCCGGTGGGGACTGGCTGTCCGCACCTGACGTAACTTAGCGTTTAAGAAGTGGTTGGCGACATGGGTAACTTCGACGACGACAACTTCTTCTGGAAGCGCACCGGGGACAAATGTAATCTTGCGTTTGTAGTAGCCGATCCCTTCACCGTTAATGCCGAGGCGTTTGATGGTCAACGGAAACCGCTGGCCAACCGTCACTTCAACGGCGGGCGCCGCTTGCCGACGTTGGTTGTCATTTCGTGACCGGTCGAAACGACCTGGTCGCCGAGAGTAATCATTATTTCTTGGTTTCATTAGTACTCCATTCATGGACTTAAACTGGATAATTAATGCCTATCATAGCATGTTTTTCATGGTGAAGCTTGTTCCCGGGGAGATTCAATGAGGCAAACGGGACAAATTATCGTGGTTGCTTTATGATTAAGAAAATGAAACGGGGGAGAATAATGACAGCTTTATTGAGCATGACCGACGTTGGCTATGAGGCTCATGGCCGCCAAATTGTAAGTGGGATCGACCTAGCGCTTAAAAAGGGGCAAAACATGACGATTGTGGGGCCCTCTGGGTCGGGGAAGAGTACGATCTTGCAGCTACTGGCGCGGATGATTAGTCCAACAAGCGGTACGATGATGTTTGATGGTGCCGACGCGATGTCCTACGACCCGATGGCATACCGGCGCCGGGTGTCTTACTGTTTTCAACAACCAACGTTGTTCGGGGAAACGGTGGCGGATAACTTAGATTTTCCGTTTACAATTCGCAATGAATCCGTGGACGTCGCCCGACAGCAGGAACTTTTAAACCAGGTCAATTTACCGCTCGACTATTTAACTCATGACATTACGGAGTTGTCTGGTGGGGAGCGGCAACGGGTCGCGTTGATTCGTAACTTAGTTTATGTGCCGGACGTCTTACTGTTAGACGAGGTGACGACGGGCTTGGATGCTGAAAACAAAGCCATCGTCCACCAACTGATTGAGCATTATCGTGGCCGCGGTGGGACCGTGGCGTGGATCACCCACGATGAAACAGAGATTGCGCAGGCCGATGAACTTTATCGGATCGAAGCAGGGCATCACGTAACGGAGGCTGCTCATGAATAATAGTGTGAATGTGAATAACGTCAGTTTGGCATTTGCGGCCGCGTTGGTGCTAATTGCGCTGATCATTGGGTGGCGGCAAAAGCTTGGGGTCGACCGTGACATGTTGATCGGGGTCGTTCGAGCCATCGTGCAGTTGACCATCGTTGGGTTCTTACTGAAGTACATCTTTTCCGTCAACAACGCGGTGTTGACGTTAGCGATGATTCTCATCATCATTTTTAACGCTGCTTATAACGCCATGAAACGTGGTGTGGGAATTCCGCACATATTTTGGTCGTCATTTTGGTCAATTCTGTTAAGCACAGCCATTACGTTAGGCGGGCTGGTGCTATCTGGTGCGATTAAGTTTATTCCGTCGCAGATGATTCCCATTTCTGGCATGATCGCCAGTAATTCAATGGTGGCCATCGGCTTATGCTACCGGAACATGGAGAGTCTGTTTCGGGATCAACGACAACAGGTGTTGGAGCGGCTTGCGCTTGGTGCGAGTGTGCATGACTCGGCCATTGGAATTGTCCGTGAATGTATCAAAACGGGGATGCAGCCCACAATTGACGCGTCAAAGACGTATGGGATCGTGAGCTTGCCCGGGATGATGTCCGGCCTGATTTTTGCCGGTGTCGACCCCGTTTATGCGATCAAGTATCAAATCATGGTGGTCTTTATGCTGTTATCTGCGACGAGCCTTGGGTCGGTCAGTGCGTGCTACCTGGCATACCGGCGGTTCTTCAATGATCAACAACAGCTGGTGGCCAGCGTGGTTGTCAAAGCTGATAAGGCATAAGTCGAAAAATTACGACGGCAAAAACGGCTAACTTCCCGTTCATTGGGAGGTTAGCCGTTTTTTGCAGAAAGACGAAAAGGTTATTGCGTTTATTAGGCACGGTGGCCCGTTTTCTTCAGTAATTTGCTGTGGCGAATGCCATACGTGAAGTAAATCAAGATCCCGAAGCTAAACCAGATGGCTGAGGCAACCCATGTTTCACCAGGAAGTCGGAACAAGAGGACCATGCAGGCCACACCGGATAAGATCGGAAGGACGGGGTACCACGGCACCTTAAAGCCAAGATCATGGTCAATGTCCTGGCGTTTGCGAAGGGGAAGGACCCCGAAGGAAACGAAGGTGAACGCAATCAGCGTGCCGATGTTAACCAGACTGGTGAGTTGGTCCAGCGGGATTAACCCACCCATGACGGCAATGATGATCGTAACGACCGTTAAGCTGGCCCGTGGCGTGCCGGTGGCCTTATCAACGGTGCCAAGTTTTTTGGGCAAAAGACCGTCACGGCCAATGGAGTAGACCAGGCGTGAGGAGGAATAGATCATGGCAAGCATCATGGTAAACATCCCGGCCAAAGCACCCAGTGAGACTAAGGCAGCCCCCCAGTTTTGCCCCACCCGTTGTAGGGCGAATGCGACTGGATCCGCAACGTTTAATTCCTTGTAAGAAACGATTCCTGTGAGGACAACGGAAACCGCGACGTAGAGAATGGAAGCAATGATAAGGGTCCCGATGATTCCGATGGGCATGTTCCGTTTGGGATTTTTAACCTCGGCGGCTGAAGCGGCCACCACGTCAAACCCGAGAAAGGCGAAGAAAACGGCCGAGGCACCAGCAAGAACACCACCCTTGTAGGGGAAGAATGGGTGCCAGTTAGCGGGTTTAACGTAGAATAAACCGACCACAACGAAGATGAGGATGATGGCGATTTTGACGACCACCATGATGTTTTGCACCTTGGTGGACGTTTTCATACCGCCACTAAGTAACCAGGCAACTGCCAGGACGATGAGAACGGCAACAAGGTTGATGTAAGTCCCGTGGGCAGGATCAAACGCACCGGAAAGGGCCTTTGGCATGTGGATGTTGAATCCTGCAAGGAGGGCGTTAAAGTAGCCAGCCCAGCCGGTAGAAACGGCCGCCACGGAAAGCATGTACTCTAAGACCAGCGCCCAGCCAAGTAACCAGCCGATAAACTGACCATAGATGACGTTACCGTAGGAATAGGCGGACCCAGCAATGGGCAGTGCCGATGAAAATTCGGCATAACACATGGCGGCGAGGCCACACACGATGGCTGCAATGATAAACGATAAAATGATGGCCGGCCCTGACTTAGTGGCAGCAACGGTCCCGGGGAGAATAAAGATCCCGGTTCCGATGACGGCCCCGATGCCGAGTGCGATAAGATCCTTTGCAGACATGGATTTAACAAGGCGTTGGTCAGCATCGACATAATCGTCGAGCGATTCTTGTTGGCGCATTTTTGATAGTATTGACATAATTGGTCACTCCTGAAATGTTGGCATAGAAAAAGGCATTTTTGACCCTGTGCCAAAAATGCCAGCTCATTTCATGACGTAGTGAACGCATCAAAAAGGCCGTTTGGACGAGGGTTAACAATCATCCAAACGGGCCTAAAAATTGACAGTTGAAAACGCCGTCAGCCGAATGGATGCAAACCGGAAGTTTACCGTGCTTGCACCCCACTAGCGGTGCAAACACTAACCAAACAGACTAAACGCAACGTTTGTTGTTAATGAATGTTGATGTGTTTGCATGACGACTCTCCTTAAAAGATGAGAATTTTTCTCATTTCATTGCCATTTACTATAACGAGTTTTGGCAGGGGCGTCAAGCAGGAGTTTTAAAAAGTGGTTTTTATAAGTGAAGCAACGTTTCTAAATTGTTCTTATTGGGAAAATGAAAATTGTTTCACCAGTCTACCATTTTTAAACGTGGCAAAGATGGTGTAAACTTAAGGCCTGCGAGAAATGAAACGGAGGATCCTCATGAAAAAACGTGTCTTTGTCATTACCGGCGCGACCGGCACTGGCAAAACCACTGTCAGTGATTACTTACGGGATTATTATCACATGCCGAAGGTAATTACCCATACAACGCGCCCACCACGAAAGGGTGAGATTAACGGCGTTGATTACTATTTTGAAGATAATGCATCGTTTGATAAAAATCATTACTTGGAACAAGTTGAATACGCGGGTTACCGGTATGGCTCTTCAGAAGAAGGCCTGGAGGCAGGCTTTGAAAAGAACCCCTACCTGACCATTGTGCTTGATACGAAGGGTGCGGTCACGTATGCCGAAGAACTGGGCGACGAGGTGGTGATCATCTTTTTGACGGTCAGTCAGGATGAAGAACTGATTGACCGAATGACCCGGCGCGGTGACGATACGGTGATGTTGCAGGAACGACTGGACAGTCCAGAGTACCGGCGTGACCTCACACTGCCAGCGGCACTAGCCGATGTTGCCCACGTGATCGTGAATGATGATTTAGAATCAACGAAGCAAAAGATCGATGCTCTGGTAAGCACCATTATTGGCTAAACTAAATAAGCGTTAAAAATGATGGCTGCTGACCTAACCGAGGGATGGTGGCCATCTTTTTTTGTGATCAGAAAGGGCGTTTGCGCTGTTGTTTTATGAGAACATCTGGTAAACTGCTTAATAGTAATGATTACGCTTTTAAACGATAAAGGAGGCCGCTCATGGATACTGACGAGCAACGGGCTGTCGCGGTGTTACAACAGAACCATCTAAAGGTGACGAAACAACGCCGGACCTTATTGTCATGTTTATGTAAACAGCCGGACCACTACACAGATGTTACCCGACTAGACGCGTACATGCGGGATTATTATCCTGGGATGAGTCACGCGACCATTTACCGCAACATCAAAGAATTTGCGGACATTGGGCTAGTTGAACAGCAGATGGATGGCGATCAGGCACGGGTCAAGTTTCAGTGTGACTTTAGTAACCTGCACCACCACCACTTCATTTGCCGCAACTGCGGTAAGGTGACGGAAGTGAAAATGTGCCCAGAAAGTTTCTTTGAAGAACAGCTGCCCGGCGCTAAGATCGAGGGCCACCGGTTCGAAATGTACGGACTATGTGCGGACTGCGTTGCTGCCGAAGCGTAGCAAGAAAAGTTATTAAATTCCATCTAAAATTAGTCCCGTCAACGAGTTATGTTGGCGGGATTTGTTTATACTGAGAGCTTGAGAACGGGTCGTGACCGAAACCGACCACCAGGTAGTTAAGCCATTAATAATTGTCAATGAAAAAGGGAGTTAATTTATGGATCATCGAATTCCGCCGTTTGTCACCCCGGTTGCCGTGGTGTCCATCATTCTAGCGTTATCGGCAACAAACATCGTGGTCAACAAAGTGACCAATACCTCTGAGGGCTCCGCAGTGAGTCGAAAGGTCAGCAGCAGTAGCGTGGCCACGGATTCAACGGCAAAGTCCTCACAAAGTAAAAGCGAGGACACGTCAAAATCGAGTGATGACTCAACTAAGGTTAGCAGTGCGAGTGCCGACAGTGAGTCAACGGGTACAACGGCTAATAAGGAAAGTAGTGCAACAAAGACCAGTGAATCAACGGACAGCACTGCTAATTCAACGAGTGAAAGTACCGGATCGACGGGGAACGTGACGGGCAACACGAAGACAACAACGGGTGGCACAAACACCACGGGCACAACGACTGATAATACGACCACTGGCACAACAACGAACACACAAAATTAATCGCGTTAGGAGGCGAACAGATGCTAACACTACTCGACATGGCCAATCATTTTCTTGGTTACTTTAACGTCAATACAAAGCTAAAGGGACGCATTTACACTGTTTTAGGCCTAGTTGGCGATTGGTATTTGCTGTACATCGGGATTCGGTTTATTCAAAATGGCGGCTACCTCCGGGGCATCCTGCTAATTGCAGTCTTTTTATTCTTACTTTACTGTTCTGTGGTCAACGTGTTTTATTACTTCCTAAAACGGCGGTTTGCCCTCGATCCATCGGAGAAAATTGCCAAGGTGTTGGGTGATGAACGGTTGAAGGAACAAGAACATCAGCTGACAGATAACGAGCGCATGGGGCAGTTTGTCCCGTCAAGCGGCCTGTATGATCATAAACAGGTGGTTCCCGCGAAGGTTGAAATTAACGGGACGGGCCATAAAAATCTCGCGACCATTGCCGCACAATTACAAGAGGTTAACTTGTTACCACAAGATTATGCTGGGCAAGATGACCAAGAAATTTTGGCAAAGGCTCGGGAAACGCATGAACCGGTTTTTGCTGTAGGTGCCGGGGTGCCGTTACCCTACTTTGATCTCCGGCAAGTCGACAGCCACTTCGTCGTTTATGCCGGCATGAACCAGATGACGGCCCTTCCAATTGGGCGAATCGCCCGGGTAGGGTTATCCGATGTGAAGGAAGCCAACCAACGTTTTCAGTTATTTATTGCGACCGCTGTGTTGCAGGGTGGCCCAGCAAAAACGGCTGGTCGATCGAGTGTCATTGAGGAGCGGTATCCTTACACCATCAAGGTGGACGTCGCTTTTAATGAACGTCATTAAAATGATCGTCAGGACACAAAATTAAAGCAATTTGAGTAAAATCGTGGGCGTGTCAGAGCTGGTCAGCTTTGACACGCCCACTTCGTTTGGACTAAACTTAATAAACGACCTTAAGAATTAACTCGTTTTTAAAACGGAGTGGGTCGAGATTATTTGAGGGTGAGGAACCGAGTATGTCAATGATTGAATTTCACGACGTCCAGAAGTACTATGGCGACTTCCATGCGTTAAAAGACATTAATTTAACGGTGGAAGCAGGGGAAACGGTTGTGCTCATCGGACCATCAGGGTCAGGTAAAAGTACGCTATCCCGGACGATTAATGGATTAGAACGGATTCAAAGCGGTCAATTGATCGTTAATGGTCAAGACTTGGCCGATCCGAAGACGGATATGAACCGAATTCGGAAAAACGTGGGGATGGTGTTCCAACACTTTAATTTGTACGAGAACAAAACGGTTTTGGAAAACATTATGTTAGCCCCCCGGATCGTGTTACACCGGGATGAAGCTGCAAATAAAAAGATGGCCATGGAGTTACTGGATGAAGTTGGCTTGGCAAGTAAGGCTAACAACATGCCATCCGCAATTTCTGGTGGTCAAGCACAGCGTGTTGCGATTGCCCGCTCGTTAGCGATGCAACCAAAGGCACTGATTTTTGATGAACCAACGTCCGCATTGGACCCAGAAATGATTGATGATGTGCTGGGTGTTATGAAGACCATTGCCAATGATTCAAGCATGACCATGATGGTGGTGACGCACGAAATGGGCTTTGCTCGTGAAGTGGCTAACCGGGTTATCTTCATGGCGGACGGTCAAATTTTGGAAGACGATAATACGCAAGAATTCTTTGACCACCCGAAGGAAGAACGGGCGCGTCAATTCCTGAGCAAGATCATCAACCACTAACATTAGGGGAGGCAGTTTCATGAAGAAACGGTTTAAACTTGCGACCCTGTTGGCGGCGGTGGGCCTCTTAACAATCAGCTTAAGCGGCTGTGGTAAGTCGGTGGCTCAACAAGACATCTTACAGAACGATCGTAAGGCAAACACAATTACGTGGGGCGTTAAGGCGGACACAAAACTCTTTGGGTTAATGGATGTGAACGACAACCAGATCAAAGGGTTCGATGTGGACATGGCGAAACACATCACGAAGCACATTTTAGGTGACAAAGGGCAGGCAAAGTTCATTCAGGTAACATCACAGTCGCGGATTCCGTTATTAAAAAACGGGAATATCGATGCCATTATTGCGACGATGACGATTACACCGCAGCGTGAACAGGTTGTCGATTTTTCTAATTCATACTTTGATGCCGGGCAATCACTACTAGTGCCAAAGAACAGTAACATCAAGAGCGTCAAGGATCTGAACAAACCGGGGACGACGGTGCTGGGTGTGGTCGGTGCCAATTCCGTTCAAAACATCAAAAAGGTGGCCCCAAAGGCCCGGGTGTTGGAATTGCAGGACTACGCACAGGCGCTGACGTCATTAAAGGCTGGTCAAGGGGTTGCGTTGACAACTGATAACGGGATCCTGTACGGGATGGCCGTTCAAAACCCAGACTTCAAGGTCGTGGGGGGCACGTTTACGCGGGAACCCTATGGGATCGCTGTTAACAAAGGACAAAAGCCGTTTACCCGTGAGGTAAACAAGGCCATTAAGGAAATGGAAGCGGATGGCGAATACAACGCTTTGATCCATAAGTGGTTTGGTAACGTCCCTGGATTTAATTACAAGGAGCTGGAGCGATAATGATTAACATCATAACTAATCATTGGCAAGATCTGCTGACCGGCTTGGGATGGACGTTACTGTCCAGTGTCTTGGCCTTGTTCTTTAGTCTGGTAATCGGATCATTATTTGCCATTATGGAAGTGACGGAAAATAAGGTGGCCCGGACGATTGCCCGGATCTACATTGAAATTTTCCGGAATATTCCGTTGTTGGTCATCACGAGTTTCTTTTACCTCGTGATTCCAATTTACATTGTTAAAATTAACGGGTTTACTGCCGGGACGATCGGACTAACAATCTATACCTCAGCCTTCATTGCTGAAACGGTTCGGGCCGGGATTCAATCCGTGGATAGTGGTCAGATGGAAGGGGCCCGTGCAAACGGGCTGACGTTCTGGCAGGCCATGCAGTACGTGGTGTTACCACAAGCATTTCGGCTCGTGATTCCACCATTAGGGAACCAATTTGTTAACCTGGTCAAAAATTCGTCCGTTCTTGCCTTTGTGGCCGGTTTTGATTTGATGTACCAGGCCAACAACATTGCGTCCACGACGTTTGATACCATTAACAGTTACATGGTGGTCGGGGTTTTATACCTGATCATCACAATGCCAATTAGTTACTACATGCGTTACCTAGAGAAACGACTTGCATAGGAGGGAGTTAGCTGATGAAATCTTTTATTGATGCCTATTCATTGGTCAACCTGCGTTACCTCCTTGAGGGGTTATGGGTGACCATTGAAGTTTCTGTTTTATCCGTTATTTTTAGTTTTATCTTGGGCTCGATCCTAGGAATTATCCGGTACACGAAGATCAAGTACTTTTCTGCCATTGTCGGGTTTGTGATTGATTTGATTCGGAACTTACCGTTACTGTTGATCATTTTCTTCACATATTTTGGCCTTCCCAACTTTGGGTTCAAGCCAGAAATCATCCCGGCAACGATCTTAGCAATGACGATTTTCGAGTCGACCATGTTGGCTGAAATTATTCGTTCAGGAATCATGGCGGTTCCGGTTGGCCAAATGGAAGGGGCCCGTGCAAACGGGTTAACCTACTGGCAGGCCATGTCAAAAATCATCTTGCCACAAGCCTATAAGAAGATGATTCCGGCGTTGATCAGTCAATTTATTTCGTTGATCAAGGATACGTCATTGGCCACGATCATTGTGTTGCCTGACTTGACGTTCCACGCGCAGATTATCTACGGGCAAAATGCCAATTACATCATTCCGATGTTCTTAGCGTTAGCAGTTATGTACTTCATCGTTTGTTACGGATTGTCATTGTTAGGAAACTACATCGACAGACGATTAGCCTAACCGGGTTAATCACGGTCATTCTGACAATAAAACAAAAACCAGCGGTCGTTTATCCCCCAATAAGGGAAAGACGACCGCTGGTTTTTATTTATTTGGGTGAAAACAATGGCTTAGTCCACGCGGTATTGTTCAAACCGTTGTGCAGATTCATCCGTTAATTCCACCGTGATCTTGGTTCCTTCAGCAACGTAGTCCGTTTTCAACACGTTGGCCTTTTCATTCAGGAAGTTCAGGATCTGACCCTGATCAAACGGAATCAGTAACGTCACCGTTTGATAGTTTTGGAAGATCTGTTCGCGAATCATGGTGAGCAGTGCTTCTAACGACGCGTCATCGCGAGCTGAATAGATCAGCTGGTTGCCTTCCCGAACGGGGTACTTAGCGTCCGTCAGATCAGCCTTATTAAAGGCAATGACCATTGGGACTTCCTTGACGCCGATGGCCTCCAATGTGGCATTGGTGGTGGCCATCATGGCTTCACTGTTCGCATCTGCGTAATCGACCACTTGCACCAGCAGGTCAGCGTTTGCCGCTTCGGCCAGGGTTGAACGGAAAGCCTCAACCAGATTGTGGGGCAACTTGCTAACGAATCCAACCGTGTCAGACAGCAGGAATTGCTTTTGGTCAGGGAGCGTTATTTGACGAACACTGGTGTCCAATGTTGCAAACAACATGTTCTTTTCAAAAACCTGCTTTTCGTCGCTTGAGCCGTACTTACGAACCAAGCCGTTCATCGTTGTGGACTTACCAGCGTTGGTGTACCCCACAAGGGCAACCGTTGGGAGCCCGTTTTTTTCACGTTGGGTGCGTTGCGTATCCGCAGCCTTAGTGATGTCGGCGAGTTCTTCTTGTAAGTGCTTGATCTGGTTCTTGATCGTCCGGCGGTCCATTTCTAGCTGGGTTTCACCAGAACCACGGTTGGTGAAACTACCGCCACCTGCACCAGTTTGTTGGTCAAGGCGTTGGTTAACACTCGTGTGCAACCGTGGCAATTGATACTGTAACTGAGCAATTTGAACCTGCAACTTGGCCTCGCGGGTTTGGGCCCGGTTGGCGAAAATGTCTAAAATGAGGGCCGTCCGGTCGAGCACCGTTGCATGGGTGGTCGTTTCAATGTTACGAATTTGGGAGGCGGTTAATTCATCGTTTGTCACGATTGTGGTGAAGTCTTCACTCGCCACAATTTCTGCAAGTTCGGCCACTTTCCCTTTACCAAAGTAAGTTCCGGGATGGGGCCGTTCTAAGTTTTGGCGAACTTCTTCGCCGACGACCATGTTATTAGCGGCAACCAGGTTGGCTAATTCTTCCATGGCGTATTCAAAGTTAGGATCACCGGTGTTTAGGCCGGCAATAATGACTGATTGTGGGATTTGTTTTGTTTCGTCCACAGTAAGACCTCGTTTCTAAGCCAAGGCTTATTAATAGTGTAAGTATAGCATGAAACCCGGTAATTGGTGGACGCCGGCCTTTTGAACGTGGGTTAAGGTCACCGTCATTAATGAGTCGCCTCCCTGATTAGTTAAAATTAAAAATGAGAAAACAAAAGAAAAATTGGCCAAGATGAACATCAATTAAGAAAAATGAGAACGGTTTACATTGAAAATTGAGTGATGTTCACAAAAAACGTTATCGACAAAAACGCGATTAGACTAGTGAAGAAAACGCACACATTTAAGAAGGTTCACAATTATTAATAAAAAATGGGAGAAGTTTCGTTGACATTCATCAAATTCTCATCTAAGATACGTTTATGCTTTTCAAGTGATCGATGGAGGGCGACAAATGTTGCTGGGGTGACATAAAAAGGAGTTGGCGGAATGAAATTACGAAAGATAATGGTGCTTGGTGCTGTTGCGGCCCTGTCAGTCATCACGTTAGCCGCGTGTGGGAATAAAAACAGTGCTTCATCACACAAAGGGGTCCTGAATTTAGGCGTTAGCGCTGAAATGCCAGGACTGGACACATCAAAGGTGACGGACAACACGTCATTAACGGCATTAGCGAACACGCAGGAAGGGTTGTACCGGACAGAAAAAGATTCAAAGCCGGTGCCAGCCTTAGCCACAAAGACGACGGAATCAAAGGACGGGTTACACTGGACGTTTACGTTGCGAAAAGGGACTAAATGGTCCAATGGTGATCCAGTTACGGCAAAAGACTTCGTTTATTCCTGGCAACGGACAAATAATCCGAAGACAGGGTCACAATATGCTTACCTTTTTGAAGGTGTGAAGAATGCGACAGCCATTCAAAACGGTAAAGCAGATGTGAAGTCACTGGGGATCAAAGCCGTGGGTGACAACAAACTTGAAGTGACACTGGAAAAGCCAATTCCTTACTTTAAGTTGTTACTCGGGTTCCCGATTTTCTTCCCACAAGATCAAAAAGTGGTTGAAAAGTACGGTTCTGAATATGGAATGAAAGCCACTAACCAAGTGTACAACGGCCCCTTCAAGGTTGAAGATTGGACCGGGACAAACACAAAGTGGAAGTGGGTTAAGAACGACGATTACTGGGACAAGTCAGCTGTGAAGACAAACACAATCAACTGGCAAGTCGTTAAGGAAAGTAACACTGCGTTGAACCTTTACAACTCTGGTAAGATCGATATGACCGGGTTAACGGGTTCACAGGTTGCAAACTACAAGAACGACAAGAGTTACAAGTACTACCAAGGTTCCACCTCGACTTACATGGAACTAAATGAAGCAAAGGTTCCTGCCTTCAAGAACGAAAAGATTCGTCAAGCATTGTCATTAGCAGTTGACCGGAAACAAATGGTTGATAACGTTCTCCAGGATGGTTCACAACCCGCAACCGGCTTGATTCCATCAAAGCTTGCCAAGAACCCGAAGACGGGTGCTGACTTCGCTAAGGATGCAGAAGTTCCTGTCACAACAGACTACGACATGACAAAGGCTAAACAGTTACTGAAGGAAGGGGAAAAGGAAGCTGGGATCAGCAGCCTGAGCTTTACGTTGTTAGCGGATGATACAAGTACTGCAAAGCAAAGTTCCGAATTCTTACAGTCACAATTTGAAAAGTTACCAGGTGTGAAGGTTTCACTCCAAAACGTGCCATTTAAGAACCGGTTGGCGAAGTCCTCAAGTGGTGATTTCGATGCCGTTATCACACTGTGGGGCGCTGACTACAACGACCCATACACGTACTCATCACTGTACATGTCAGATAATTCCCAAAACAACGGGAAGTGGTCCAATGCTTCTTACGACGAAAACGTTAAGAAGTCTGCTGACCAAGACGCCGGCAACAAGCAAGCCCGTTACAATGATTTGGTTAACGCTGAAAAGACGTTAACACAAAGCGCTGGTGTGATCCCACTCTACTGGGGGACTGCAAGTGGCTCTGGTCCAATGCTTCAAAAGAGCTACGTCAAGGGACTGATCTACAACTCAGCTGGTGTCAACTTCGACTACAAGTACGTTGATGTGAAGTAAATAATTCAGTTATCAAGGGCCATGATGAGTTAAAAAACGTGAGGAAAACCACTTCATTCTGGTTTCTCCCCACGTTTTGTTTTAAGATAAACATTAAATAACTTGCCAGCAAATTCTCATTTGTTGGTAAGCCAGCAATTATTTATTGGTCGTTACTTTAGATTGTGAATGTGAGGAAGTAAGTTTATGGCAAAATACCTACTCAAGCGTCTGTTTTACCTCCTCCTAACGCTATTTCTGATCGCAACCATCACGTTCTTCATGATGAAGCTGCTGCCGGGGACACCGTTAAGTAATGAGTCGAAACTCTCGCATGCACAGATTCAAATGATTTATCACACGTACGGGTTGGATAAACCAGTGTGGCAACAATACCTGATCTATCTAGGTGGGATGCTTCACGGAAACTTCGGGTTGTCCTTCCAGTTTGATAACCAACCCGTTTCGTACCTATTGGCAACACGGATGCCAGCTTCCTTCCAATTGGGTCTTCAAGCCATGATTCTTGGGGTTCTTCTAGGAATCATTGTCGGTGGGATCGCCGCAATTCGGCGGAACACATGGGTTGATGGGACGATGACCATCATCTCAATTTTGATGATTTCCATTCCCAGTTTCGTGTTAGCAATCTTGTTACAGTACTACTTAGGATTAAAGGCTGGTGCCTTTCCGGTGGCTGGCTGGGGTAATTTTGCCTACACGATCTTACCAACGATTGCACTGGCAGGGTCGCCGTTTGCAACGACAGCCCGGTTTATCCGAACTGAAATGGTCGATGTTATGAGTTCGGATTACATTGAACTCGCAAAGGCCAAGGGGTTAACGAAGACCGGCGTGGTTTATCACCATGCGTTGCGGAATTCACTGATTCCGCTGATTACATTGATTGGACCACTGACCGTTAACTTGATGACCGGCTCACTGGTTGTTGAAAACATCTTTGCGATTCCTGGGATCGGGGAACAATTCGTTAAGTCAATTACGACTAACGACTACCCAACCATCATGGGAATTACGATGATGTACTCCGTCTTACTGGTCGTTGTCTTACTGATTACTGACATTGTGTACGGTATTGTTGATCCACGGATCCGGTTGCAAGGAGGGCAAAGTTAATGGCTGATAACATAAACGTTCCAAACGATGCCTTCGAACCACTGGGTAACGAAGAGCACCTGGATAATGAAAAAATCGCTGCACCGTCCTTAACGTTTACACAGGATGCTTGGCGCCGGTTAAAGAAAAATAAGATTGCATTTGTTGCGATGTGGATTCTGGTTGCGGTGTTTGCGTTAGCATTGATCGGACCACTTGTTTCACCACACAACCCAAACAACGCGCAACCCGCTTACACGAATTTGCCACCGAAGATTCCTGGCGTGCACATTCCCGGATTGGACGGGACTAAAAGCGTGGATGGTGGCCGTGTGGACGCTTATGCGACCCAGCACGTGCCATCCGGGAAGTACTGGATCTTAGGAACCGACTACCTTGGGCGTGACTTGTTATCCCGGATCATTTCTGGGACCCGCGTGTCACTAGCAGTTGCCCTCATCGCGACGCTGGTGGACCTGACGGTTGGGATCGGGTACGGGCTGCTCTCCGGGTGGCGCGGTGGCCGGACGGACATGATCATGCAACGGATCATTGAAATCTTGTCATCCGTTCCTAACTTGGTCTACATGATCTTACTGTTGGTGGTGATGAAGGGGTCGCTCCTGTCGATCTCACTAGCCATTGCCATCTCAAGTTGGACCACCATGGCACGGTTGATTCGGGCGGAAACCTTGACGTTAAAGAGCCAAGAGTACATCTTATCCGCTCGGACACTGGGTGAGAGTTCATGGAAGATTGCGTGGAAACACCTGATTCCAAACATGAGCTCTGTCATCATCATTCAAACGATGTTTACGATTCCAAGTGCCATCTTCTTCGAAGCATTCCTTTCCTACATTGGGATCGGGATTCAACCACCAACGGCCTCACTGGGGACGTTGATCTCTGATGGTCAAAAGAACTTCCAGTTCTTGCCGTACCAGATGTGGTACCCAGCCGTTGTGCTGATGATCATCATGATTTGTTTCAACTTGTTTGCTGACGGCCTGCGGGACGCCTTTGACCCACGTTCAAGAAAGTAGGTGAAGTTCATCGTGGAAAAGCTTGAAAATGATAATTTAATTGAAGTAAAGAACCTCCGCATTAACTTCAACACTTATGCTGGAACGGTTAAAGCCATCCGGGACGTCTCCTTTAACCTGAAAAAGGGGGAGACACTGGCCATTGTTGGTGAATCTGGATCCGGGAAGTCCGTTACGACCCGTTCACTCATGGGCTTAAACGCGGAAAACGCAGAAGTCGCTGGCGGCGAGATCCTGTTTCATGGTGAAGACGTTCTGAAGAAGTCCGAAAAGGAAATGCAGGAGATTCGTGGTAAGGAC
This sequence comes from Furfurilactobacillus sp. WILCCON 0119, assembly GCF_053471565.1. Classification (NCBI taxonomy): domain Bacteria; kingdom Bacillati; phylum Bacillota; class Bacilli; order Lactobacillales; family Lactobacillaceae; genus Furfurilactobacillus; species Furfurilactobacillus sp. WILCCON 0119. The sequence continues at coordinate 339,417 of NZ_JBPCCV010000002.1, read as the reverse complement.
ATCGCGATGATCTTTCAAGATCCAATGACATCGCTTGACCCAACCATGAAGATTGGTCGGCAAATTGCGGAACCACTGCGGATCCATAACCACGTTTCCCGTGAAAAGGCCATGGAACAAGCATTAGAAATGCTGAAACTGGTCGGGATCACGGATGCTGAGCACCGGATCAACGATTATCCGCACCAGTTTTCTGGGGGGATGCGTCAGCGGATCGTGATTGCAATCGCCCTGATTTGTTACCCAGAGGTGCTGATTGCGGATGAACCAACCACCGCGTTGGACGTGACGATTCAGGCACAAATTCTGAAATTAATGAAGGAACTCCAGGAAAAAATCAGCACGTCGATCATCTTCATTACCCATGACCTTGGTGTTGTGGCCGGGATGGCTGACCGGATCGCCGTTATGTATGCTGGTAAAATTGTGGAGTATGGGACGGTTGACGAGATCTTCTACAACCCCCAACACCCGTATACTTGGGGACTATTAAACTCCATGCCGACGTTGGACACGCAAAGTGGGGAGCTGTCTGCCATTCCTGGGACCCCACCAGACTTGCTGGATCCACCAACTGGTGATGCGTTTGCGGCCAGAAACCCATACGCATTGAAAATTGATGCTGAACAGGAACCACCATTCTTCGAGGTCTCACCAACGCACTTTGCGGCAACGTGGCTGTTAGATCCACGGGCGCCAAAGGTGACACCGCCGGCAGCCATTGCCAAACGCCAAGCGCAGTGGGTTAACATGCACAACGACGCCGGTGAATTGGTTCGGCCACAAACACCTGTGACAACCGCACCAAACGTTGATGACGACGATCGCGAATAGAAAGGGGGACGTCAGCATGGATTACACGAATCGAAAAAAGATTCTTCAAGTGAAGCACTTAAAACAGTATTTCAATGTCGGCCGGCGTGATGAAGTTCACGCTGTCGATGACGTTTCCTTTGATGTTTATGAGGGTGAAACGTTTGGACTTGTCGGGGAATCTGGGTCAGGGAAGACCACGACAGGTCGTGCCATCATTCACCTGTACGACCCAACGTCAGGTGAGGTGTTGTTCAATGACCAAGACGTGGCGAAAATTAAGGATCGAAAGGCGCAACTGGAATTTCGTAAGGAAATGCAGATGATCTTTCAAGATCCGTATGCCTCATTGAACCCGCGGATGAAGGTCAAGGACATTGTCGCTGAGGGGATCGACATCCATCATTTAGCGAAAAATGATGCGGAGCGGTCACAAATGGTTGAAGATCTGCTGGAAACGGTGGGTTTGAATAAGGACCACTCAAGTCGCTACCCCCACGAGTTTTCAGGTGGGCAACGGCAACGGATCGGGATTGCCCGGGCCTTGGCCGTGAAACCTGAGTTTATCATTGCTGATGAACCGATTTCCGCGTTGGATGTTTCCATCCAGGCCCAGGTGGTCAATCTGATGAAAGAATTACAAATTAAACAGAACTTGACGTATCTGTTTATCGCCCATGATTTGTCGATGGTGAAGTACATTTCTGACCGGATCGGGGTCATGCACTACGGTCGGATGCTTGAAATTGGGCCAGCCGATGAAGTGTACACAAAGCCATTACACGATTACACGACGAGTCTCTTGTCAGCGGTTCCCGTTCCTGATCCAGAGATTGAACGGGCCCGGACTGAGCTCACGTACGAACCGACGCTTGAGGGTGATGATAAACCACGGCGCATGGTTGAAATCACACCGCACCACTTTGTGCGGGCTGCTGATGACGAAATTCCTATGTACCAAGAACGCGCTCGTCAGGCGGGGTTGACCCTGTTATAAATTAAATCAGCGCTACAAAAACCGCCTTCTGCTAGCCATAACAGAAGGCGGTTTTTACGGGGTGAATTCTTTAGGAGTTTGTTAATGTGAACGATAGATAAGTTGCTGTTATCTATGGTTATTAGAATACAGGGGAAAGCTTAACCGAACCTCAAAATAAAATAATGAATTATTAAGGCCGATATTTAGGATCGTTATTGTGTTGACAGCGAGGAAGAGAAGCACTATGATATGGCTCACATTCAAGTTGATAGGTGAGGTGCATGAGATGAAAGATGTCATTACTTATTTAGCGCAACATGTGGATAACGACGAACTCCTGGGCCAATTGGTTCGTGATATCGTGACGTTTGAAGCGCGCAACCAGCAACCAGACGTGAAGCAACTGACAAACAACATTAATCAAGTGGCCCGGCGGTTTGTCGCTGGCAGTGAACAAGAGCAAGATTTGACCCACGTTCACCGTGACCCAAAGTTAGCGGCGTTGAGTCAGCTATTGACCACACAACGTGAACCGGTGCAGGTCACTAACGGCCAGCCGTTGCTTGGGGCACCACGCTACACAACTGAACAAAATTAAGCCCGTTAGAAGTGCAACAAAAATCATGGTTGCACTTTTTTTAGTTTCTTAGTTGTTTTAAAAACAGTTGTAATTAAAACATAAAGTTTTATACTAAGGGTACTTCATGTGGAGGTGACAAAATGGAAACAACGAATGAACGGACACTAGCTGCAACCATTCACCGGTTGGCGGCCTGGCAGACAGCAACGATGAACAGGTATTTGCGGACGTTGGCGCTCAATAATGATCAGGCAAACGTGATTCATTACGTTGGTGCTCATCCGGGGGTCAACCAGCGGACGGTTGCTGACCTATTAAGCCGTAACGTTGCCAGTATGACAAATTTATTGAAATCACTGGAAGGCAGGAACCTGTTAGAACGGCGATTTGAGGGGACAGATGAACGGACCAAACACCTGTACCTAACGCCACACGGCCAAACGGTTGATCAAGAAATCACCCGGGGGTTTGGAACGCTTAATCAGCGGGTAGACGGCGCACTAACGGATGCCCAACGAGAAGCCGCCTTAAACGCACTGGACCAGCTTGTCACCACACTATTACCATCGGATAAAGGAGACCTTTAATCATGACGTTAACCGCACAACAAATGACAGCAACAGAAAATGAACTTCAGGAAAACTTTCAGCGGGCTGGGTTGACCGTGGCCCAGGTCACCGAAGAACTGGGAATCAGTGCCGTTAAGCTGGGGCACATCATGCACCTGACCCAGCGGTCTTACGAAGATATTTGGATCATGCGTAACTACTTGTTGAAAAAGGTTGCTGAGAATGGCGCAACACCTGTGCCCTTCACGGCGTTAAACGGTGATTGGCACCGGCACTGGTTCTTAAACAGCGCGCTAATTGACGCGGGCAAAATGACTGCTGGTGATTTTTAACGCGGTGCAAAAAGACATCATGCCGTCCTGGAGTTGATCCAGGATGGCATGATGTCTTTTAATTAGTCAATGTCAGTTAATTTATCGGTGTAAACAACGTCAACGTGCTCATCGCTAATGACGAGCTTGGTGACACTCCCATTTCGTGGGCCTGGTTGGGCCGGTAACGTGGTTGAGAAGTGATCGAGGACATGGCGGATGTACGTGCCGTGAGTGACCACAAGCACGTTATCGCCATCGTGATGCTGGTCACGCAAAAAGGTGATTCCGTCTTGGATGCGGGTCCAGACGTCAGCGTAAGTTTCGGCATGATGGTACTGGTCAGCTTCGGCCACGATATTAGTGGCTTTTTCCAGGCCGTACTTGGCAATTAACGCGTTGTAGGAGTCGCCGCCCAGTGGCGAACCGATCTGGTGCCACATCAGCATGTCGTCGTAGCCTTCCCAAAAGCCAAAGAATTGTTCACGAAATTCAAACCGTGGCGTTGGGTCGGTGAGGGCAACGGGGTTTTCAGCCAAAATGAGGCGTCCAGTAGCTTGGGTGCGGGCTAAGTCACTGGAGTAAGCAGCATCAAAAGGCACGTGGGCCAATAATTCACCGGCATGGTGCCCATCATTAACACCCTTCGCTGTTAGCGGCGCGTCTGACCAGCCCTGCATCCGGTGGTATAAGTTAAGGTAGGTTTGCCCGTGGCGAACCATGTAAACGTTAAATGACATGAAACCCTCCGTGTAAAGTTGTTACCCCTATCATAGCAAACTCACCAGCAATCAACCAATTGAGTTTAGTTGTGAGTTACGGTTCGTAGAAATGGTTGCTGTGCCGTTGCACATAGCGAACCGCGCCCATGATAAAACCAGGAACGATCCCAATGAGGGCGACAGCGAGGAAAATCCACGCAAAGTGCGCCTGCACAAATGGTAAACGACCAAAGTAATACCCCAGCACGCTGCCGACGGTTACCCACAAAGCCACACCAATAACGTTCAGGACGGCAAAGCGGCGTTCATTCATTTTGGTGGAGCCGGCTAAGAGTGGGACAAATGTTCTTATTAATGGAACAAACCGGCCAAAAATAACGGCGCGGCCACCATAACGTTTAAAGAAGGCTTGTCCACGCACAAGACCACCATGAAGGTGGCGTTCGATGAATTTAAAGTGAAGAAGCCACATCCCAATGCGGAAGTTCAGCGTGTCGCCCAAAACGGCCGCAAAAAAGAAGATTGGAATGAGGACCTTGATGTCGAGGCTGGTTTGAGTAGCCGCGGCAATGGCACTGGTGACAAAGATAAGTGATTCACCAGGAAGCCACGGGAAAACAACCAGCCCGGTTTCAGCGAAGATGAGTAAAAATAGTGTGACGTAACTCCAGTTTCCTAGCCAGGAAAAAAGTGGCACAACGTAATCCTGGAGATGACTGATGATGTGGATGAGTTGATCCATAGCATGACCTCCCGCACTTTCTGACTCCTAGTTTAAGCATCTAAGGGCAGAATAGCGACTGCTAGGCTCGGCCTTTGTTAAAATTTATGACTTCCAAATGGTTTTGCGACATGAAGCACTGTTGTTTTACTCTCAGACTTAAATGGGCTATAATATTTTGTGCGATTTTTTACAATTATAGTTAATAAAACCATGGCGATCATGGGATAAAAAACAAAATGACGACGAAAAAACGGGGGCAAACAAATGGCAGACTCAATTCAGCAGCAAGAACAAACACATTTAGATGCTGTCGTCGAGAAGGTCAAAACGGCAGAGCAGGTTGCAAGTGAAGACATTGCAACGGCAGCACGTGACACCAAGGATATTGAACGGGCCTTTGGTGAAGTCCATCTGAACACGGGGAGCTATGAAGGGATGACCGATACGGCCATGTCATTGCGGGCTCAGCAACAAATGCTGGATGAACGGCAAAATAGCTGGCAACACGCGACGGAACGGTTAGACGTGTTGCAAAAGCTCGAAAAGACACCATATTTTGCCCGGATCGACTTCCAGGAAGACTTGGATCATGCGCCAGAAACAATCTACATCGGGTTAGGCTCGTTTGCGGACTCACCGGATCACTTTTTGATTTATGACTGGCGGGCGCCAATTTCTTCAATTTACTATGATGGTGGATTAGGGGACATCACCTACCAAACGCCGGATGGTCCCCAAACGGTGGATGTGCAGCTCAAACGGCAGTTTCAAATTAAAGACGGCGTGATCGTTACGCTGTTTGACACGGATGAAGTTGTTGGTGATCAAATGTTGATGGAGGCGTTGGGCAATTCGTCCGACACCAAGATGAAGAGCATCGTAACGACCATTCAAAAGGAGCAAAACCAGATCATTCGGGACACGGCCTCTGATTTACTGTTTGTTCAGGGGGCCGCTGGTTCCGGGAAAACGGCAGCTGTCTTACAACGGGTTGCGTGGTTACTGTACCGGTACCGGGGCAATTTAACGTCCGGTCAGGTTGTCCTGTTTTCGCCGAACCAGTTGTTCAATGATTACATTAACCAGGTGCTGCCAGAACTTGGCGAGCAAAACATGGTTCAAATGACGTATCTACAGTACACAAATCGGCGGCTTCCAAAGATTCAGGTCGAAACGTTGCAACAGCGGTTTGACGCCACGACAAATGATCAGTTTAAGGCGGTCAATGCCCTGAAAGGGAGTCTGGCGTACTTTGATGTGGTCACGAAATACGCGAACCACCTTGAACAAGCCGATATGCGCTTCCGAGACATTAAGTTCCGTGACCAAGTCTTCATTAGTAAGGAACAAATTGCGGAAATTTACTATTCATTTAATGAAAACTATCATTTAGGAAACCGGTTATCTGCTACGCGTGAAGAGTTGATTCGCTTGTTGAACCGGCGAATTAGCACGGAGATGCGGGATAAGTGGGTGGAAGACGCCGTTCAAAATTTAACGCGTGAAGAAATGGATACCATGTTTGGTGACCAGCCGCGGGAGTTTGATAGTCAGGAAAAGGAATACCGTTTCCTTGCCCGGCAAATTGTGATGAAGGCGTTTAAACCGGTCCAACTGGCCATTACGCGTAGCCGGTACCTAAACATCAACGCGCAGTACGCCCACTTCATGCGGAACGTGCCAAATTACTTAAGCCTGGCTGACGCTCATGTGACACCAGAACAGTGGCAGGCGAGCGTTGATGCAACGTTGAGTGGTTACCGTAACCATCAGTTGTCACTTGCAGATACGTCGGCGTACCTCTATTTGTATGACATGATGACCGGGAAAAAGGGTGAAAAGGAGATTCGCTTTGTCTTTATTGATGAAGTTCAGGACTACTCCGCGTTCCAACTTGCCTTTTTGAAGTTTAGTTTCCCACGGGCAAAGTTCACGCTGCTTGGCGACTTGAACCAGGCCATCTTTACCCAGGAGAACAGCCGGACATTATTAAGTGAGCTGTCCACGATGTTTGATCCAGAGAAAACAAACGTCGTTCAACTGACCAAGTCGTACCGGTCAACGCAAGAAATTACGGACTTTACCAAGGACCTTCTGGTGGACGGTGAGCAAATTACCGCGTTTAATCGTGACGGTGACCGGCCAACGGCGTTGGTTACGGAAGATGACAACGCGTTGTACGCGCGGTTAGAACAGCAATTAGCAATCAATGAGCAACAGGGCGAAACAACCGCGATCATCGGCAAGACGTTTGCGGAGTGTGAAGCGGTGGCTGACCGGCTAAAGGCCGACGGTGTTCACGCGACCCTGATCCGGACGGAAAACCAACGGCTTGTGCCGGGCACGCTGATCATTCCAGCATACTTAGCTAAGGGGTTGGAATTTGACGCGATCATCGTTTGGAACGCGTCGGCAGCGGTGTACCATGATGAAAGTGAACGGCAGTTGCTGTACACAATTTGTTCACGGGCGATGCACCAGTTAACGATCTTAGCAAGCGGGCAATTAACGCCGCTGATGGATCGTGTTGATCCAGCACTTTATGTCATGGAACATGAATAGATTTTAATCTGAAAACGTCCAGACCACCCGTGATCATCACGTGGTGGTCCGGGCGTTTTTTACTGTTGTGAATACGACCACAATTCACGACGGTATGCTATACTTTAGAGGATTTTTGAAGAAAACGTGGTGAGAACATAATGGAAGAAAAATTGGGTAACTACGATGGGTTTGAACGGAATCGGTGGCGTGATCTATCCGACACAACAACGGTTGGGCTTGAACCCGCTGATTTAAAACGAATTCAATCACTGAACGACCGAATTTCGTTAGCGGACGTGGAGGAAATCTACATGCCGCTAGTTCACTACATTTTAATGAAATACCATGAGTTCCAACAGGCCAACGAAAATCGGAGTCACTTTCTTCAGATTCCAAGTTCGAAGCCGCCGTTTATCATGGGGATCGCTGGGTCTGTCGCGGTGGGGAAATCCACAACAGCCCGGCTCTTAGCCCTCATGTTGAATCATTTGTATCCGGAACTAAAGGTTCAGCAAATCACGACGGATGGGTTCCTGTATCCAAATGACGTTTTGGCTGAAAAGGGGCTTACTGAAGACAAAGGCTTTCCTGAAAGCTATGACATGCAAAAACTGATCCGGTTTTTAAACGATGTTAAACGGGCACAACCGCGGGTCAAGGCGCCAAAGTATTCTCATCAGGTGTATGACGTCATCCCGGGTGAATATGATGTGGTGGACCAACCAGACATCCTGATCGTTGAAGGGATCAACGTACTCCAGCTACCCTCAACGGCGGAAATTTTCGTGAGTGATTTCTTTGATTTCTCGCTGTATGTTGACGCTGCGCCACAGCTCATTGAGCACTGGTACTTGGAACGCTTTAACCTGTTGTTAAATTCAGCGTTTAATGATGAAACAAACTATTACCACGAATTGGCAACGGAGCCACGTGAAGAGGCCTTCTTGTACGCCCGCCAGGTGTGGGATAGTGTGAACTTGAGAAACCTAAACGAATACATCTTACCAACAAGAAGCCGTGCAAACGTGATCTTGCATAAAACGAACCACCATGTGATTGATAAGGTGTACTTGAGACAATATTAAGAGCGTGAACGGGTCCGATTAGGCTCAGTCATTTAACCCCAAAGCACCCCTTATGGATGAACTTTATCCATGAGGGGTGCTTTGGGGTTAAATGAAGGGGGCCTGGGCCCGTTCACGTGTTTAGGACAGGTCAGAAAATGTAACCAGCGTGACGTGCCTTTTATCAATGAAGGGATTGAGGGGATTTTGTGTTACAGAAAGAGGGCCTGGGCCCGTTCACGCGTTTGTGGTAGCCTCGAAAATGTGACTAGCATAACGGGAAGCACTTTTTTTCCTTAATTACAGGTTTACAAACCGGAACATCCCGCGAATTGGTTACGTTTAGCGATTAGATTTGGTATGATTGATGGATATTTTAGGAAAAGGGGGCGGTTAGGATGACAGCACAAACACGGGTGATGACGAAGCGACGGTTCAGTTGGCCGTTATTTCTAAGTCCGTTTATTTCACGGCTGGGGGATGCATTGTACATCTTCGGGTTAAACTGGTTCATTGTGAAAGCGACCGGAACGGCGTCAATGCTGGGGGTTGTTCAAGGGATTGGGGGCCTGGTCTTGGTTCTCGCTGATTTACTGGCGGGTCCGTTAGTCGACAGTACCAACCGGAAGATGGTCATGCTGTGGTCGGACATCATCAGTTTTGTGGCGTGTCTGCTGATGGCGCTAATTGTGGATGTTAATCACCCCATCTTTTATCAATTGGTGTTACTGACCGCCATCTTGGACATTGGCTTAGGCTTTAACTTTCCGGCGGCTAAGGCGATGGTGCCGGAAATGATTGAGGAACCAGCCCTACAACGGTTTAACGCCATTTCGAACACGTCATTGAACCTAGCAGATATTGCTGCGCCGTTGTTAGGGGGCGCATTACTGGCCGTTTCGTGGATCGACTTTCGTGAATTTTTATTGATCAACGCAGGTTCGTTTTTGCTATCATTACTACTATTATTTGGGATTCGTTATCAGTACACACCGACGACCACAACGCGACTGTCGATCTGGACCAGCCTACAAAGCGGGTTTAAGTACGTGATGGCTAAGCCAGTTTTGGTCAAAATGGTCGTGATCGATAGTGTCATCAACATCTTTTTTGCCGCTTTTAACCTCCTGCTACCATATGATGTCAAACATTATTTTGGTGGTGATGAGCATCTATACAGCTACTTAATGGCCGTAATGGCGATTGGGGGGATGATTGGTGGCCTTAGTTTGGTTCGTGCTAAACGGGCTCGGACACTCCCACGGATCGAACGGGACATTTACATTCTGAGCGCTGTTATGCTCGTTGCTGGGGTGTGGCGGCCCTACCCAGTTTTGTTAACGGTCACCGCAATCTATGGATTTTTGATTTCACGGATCGGGGTGGGGCTGTTTACCCTCGTTCAAAATGAAACAGATGTGGCGTTTTTAGGACGTGTTTTTGGGATTTGGTTCATTTCCGTCGACTTTATGCACCCGGTTGGGAACTTTATTTTCGGATTTATCATTGATTGGCTAAAAGATGGGACATTTCTTTTAATGGGGATTCTATTGCTAGTCAGCCTTTTATTGGTTGATCGTTTGTTTAGAAAATGGACAAATTAGTTATTGATTTAAAAGCTTAGCAACCGCGCAGATTGGCGGTTGCTAAGCTTTTTAAATTGTTACCAATTGAATTGAAAACGCCCTGAAAACGGGAGTGGATCACCAGTTTCAGTCGCTAGGCCAGCGCAGCCAAATATTACAGAATGTTGCAAAAAAATGCTTATGTAACAAAAATCCAAAAAAATGTAATGCTGACGGTATTTTTCTGTTATTTACACGCTGTATAGTGAACATCGTTGAGTTACAAAGAAACACATTCACCTGAATTATTAGGTGAGCAAATAGCCCTGTGAACGATATCGTTCACTAAAAAATTAGGAGTGTAATTTACTTTATGAAGATCAAAAAAGCCGTTTTATCTACCATTAGTGCTGGTGCATTATTATCAGTTGGGACTACAATTGCAAATGCCGATACAACTGTTACCGTTAAGAGCGGCGACACAGTGTCACAATTGGCTGCTGACCACAACACGACGATCGATGCTGTTGTCAACGCAAACCACTTGCAAAACGGTGGTAGCTTAATCTTTGTTGACCAATCATTAGTAATGCCAGATGCAAACGGTTCAGCTACAACGACAACACCTGCAGCTGCAACGCAAACTGCTCCTGTCGCTGCTGCAACAACGACTACGACAACTACTACTCAGGCCGCAACATCAACGCCTGCAGCTGCAACGACAGACACAACTACAGCACCTGCTGCAGCTTCATCATCTGATTCAGCTGCCCAAGCTTACATCGCTGCCCGTGAATCAGGTGGTTCATACACGGCCCAAAATGGTCAATACTACGGTAAGTACCAATTGAGCATGGACAAGTTGGGTGGCGACCTTTCAGCCGCTCACCAAGAAGCAGTGGCTACACAGTACGCTACTTCACGTTACGGTTCATGGTCAGCAGCTCAAAGCTTCTGGCAATCTAACGGTTGGTGGTAGACAACCTGGCTTCGGCCACACATTAATTTGATTAATCCAAACACCGTCACAATTCGTTGTGACGGTGTTTTTTTGCGTAAATGGACCAATTTGTGCGGGAGATAAATAGATTTGAGTGAGATAATGATTGAAATGATGCCTATACCAATGTTGAATTTAACGCTTTTTAATTGCCGATTAAACAATTTTTAAGGATAAAATAATGAGAAAGTGCAACCGGCTGTCATTGACTATACCAATTGAAATGAATCGCTGTCAAATCAGCGTTTTAACAAATCATTACTCAAACCAATCTTCATTGCTTTCTCATCTAATCACCACGTTTATTACCAAATTGTTGTTGCCGAAAGCATGAACAATCGCTATTGTTGCTGACATAGACCAAAGTTAAAAACCGACGAAACAATTCGTTGTGAGCAAAAAGGACGATGAAGAAAATGTTTGATCAAATTGATGAATTAGCCGTAAACGGCGTTCGAATGTTAAGCCTCGATGCTATTAATGCAGCAAAGTCAGGGCACCCGGGATTGCCCTTAGGGGTGGCGCCACTTGCGTATGTTTTGTGGTCACGCCACATGACGGTTAATCCGCGAGATTCACACTGGTTTAATCGCGATCGGTTTGTCCTGTCCGCGGGTCATGGGTCAGCCATGCTTTACAGCTTACTTCACCTTAGTGGCTACCAGTTAACGGTTGAAGACCTACAGCATTTCCGCCAGTTAGGAAGCCGGACGCCGGGTCATCCAGAGTATGGGTGGACTGATGGCGTTGAGGCAACAACGGGTCCATTAGGCCAGGGCCTCGGAATGGCCGTTGGGATGGCCATGGCAGAACGACATGTTGCCGCGCGGTATAACCGACCAGGGTTTAAGGTGGTTGACCACCGGACCTACGTTGTCGTTGGTGATGGGGATCTGATGGAAGGAATCTCCCACGAAGCCGCTAGTTTGGCCGGTCAGCTTCAGCTCAATAAGTTGATTGTTTTGTATGATTCAAACGATGTGTCGTTGGATGGGCCGCTAAGCAACGCGTGTCAGGATAACGTTCAGAAACGGTTTGAAAGCTATGGCTGGGCCTATCAACGGGTTGAAGATGGCACAGACCTTGAGGCCATTGACGCGGCCATTGACCAGGCCAAGGAAGAGGAACAACGGCCAACGTTAATTGAAGTCAAAACGGTCATTGGGGCCGGATCACCGCAAGCAGGTACCAATAAAGTGCACGGCGCCCCCCTTAGCGAGGAAGCGCTGGCAGCAACCAAGGCAGCTTATCAGTGGTCATACGAACCATTTAAAGTACCAGGGACTGTGTATGAACGGTTTGCCAAGACGATCGGTCAACGTGGCAGTGATGCAGAACGGGCCTGGAATAAGCTCATGGTTACCTACGAAGAACAATGCCCGGCGTTGGCAAGCGCGTTTGCTGATGATGTCCGTCAGCTTGATCACGTTGATTTGAGTGATTTAGTGACCAACTACCATGATGGGGATCAAGAGGCGACTCGCCTGACCAGTGAAAAAATCCTCCAGGCGGCGAGTGAGCGGAACTCAAGTTTATGGGGTGGCGCCGCCGACTTGTTCTCATCAAATAAAACGGCGGTTGCTGCTAGCGGACGGTTTGACGCAGCGCATAGTGACCAGCGAAACGTTTGGTTTGGTGTTCGTGAATTTGCCGAAGGATGTGCTCTTAACGGGATCGCGTTGCATGGGGGTTCACGAATCTTCGGAAGTACATTCTTTGTCTTCTCAGACTACATGCGCGGTGCCATTCGCTTGGCTGCGTTGCAAAAGCTGCCCGTCACGTACGTGTTGACCCATGATTCCATTGCGGTCGGCGAGGATGGCCCAACGCATGAACCGGTTGAACAATTGGCAGGATTACGGGCACTGCCCGGATTAAACGTCATTCGTCCGGCCGACGCAAACGAAACCATCGCGGCATGGCAACAGGCCCTGAGTAGTCGGCACCAGCCCACTGCGTTGATTCTGACACGGCAGGCGGTTCCTGTATTAGCTGGGGCCCGGGCCCATCCAGAAGGGGTTAGTCGTGGTGGGTACGTCATTTCACCACAACAAGGTGTGCAACCAAGTGGGCTATTGCTTGCGAGCGGGTCTGAGGTTCAGCTGGCGCTTGCAGCTCAAAAGACGTTGCGGCAACGGGGCCATGACGTGGCGGTAATTTCCATGCCATGTATGGAACTGTTTAACGCCCAACCAGCAGCGTACAGAGAACGCGTCTTACCATCCGCAGTTCGTCAGCGGGTAGCCATCGAAATGGGAACGCCAACCGATTGGGCGCAGTATGTCGGCCTTGATGGTCAAGTGATCGGGATGACTGGCTTTGGGGCGAGTGGTAACGGGGCTGCGGTCGTGAAGCATTTCCACTTTACCGCAGAGACTGTCGTTGCCACTTATGAAACGCTGACGGCGAACCAGTTACGTCCAGTTCGGTCCGTTAGTATCCGTCAGGGGCGTTAGCCGCCGTTACGAATTGAATGAAACCGGTCTGTGAAGACCAAAAAAACGTCACTCTGGGGGAGGGTGACGTTTTTTGATTACTCATTGGTGAAACTGACGGGTTACTTTAATTGCGCAACGGCCTGTTTGATCAAATTGTTTTGGAAGTCCGCAGCGTATTGCTTGCTTAAAGCAGCTTGTTTGGCCTGGTCCGTTGCAATGCTAGGATCCTTTGCAATGGCGGCTTGCATTTGCGCCTTAACGTAGGCAGCGCCTTGTTCCTTCATTTGTGCCTTAGCAGCAGGTGTTTGCATTTTGGCCATTTCAGCCTTCAGTTGCTTAACCTGTGCTGTTGACAAGTGGAGCCATGATTGTGGGAGGTAGAAGGTGTTTACCCGTTTAACGAGCTTACCGTCGTTTCCTGAGATCCCGAACCATAACTTAGCACGGTCATCCTTGTAGCGCCACTTTGTTACCGTGGTCTTCATGGTTGCCGTTGTGCTGGTGGTTGTTTTCACCTTATTGGTCGTGTATTCGTTGACCTGGGTGTGGCCAGGCTTCTTTTGGCCCTTTTTGGTTGAGTAAATCTGGGTATCTTCCTTACCCTTGGTTCCGATCTTTTGGTACAGAACCATGTTCATCTTACCGCTTGGATCAGCAGAGTAGATGGTCTTTGTCGTCGACGTTGTGACCTTGTGCATCCCGTAATGATCACGGTCATTTTGGGTAATCATGGTTAAAGAGAAGACCAGGATGATCATGGCAATAAACGTGCCAATTAAACGCCATGTCATTGGTTTGATGTACACGAAGCAGACGAATAGTGCGATGGCACCAATAACTAAGGTTGCTAAAATCATTATGCTTCACCTCCGTTATTTTCAGCGACATCAGATTTTAATTCTTTAGTTGAGTTGTTATCAACTGAGATTGATGCACGGTTAGCTCCCTTCAAGAAGAAGGCGAGCACAAACCCGATCAAACAAAAGGCAATGGCAACCCAGAACGTTGCGTGATAACCACTTAACGTTGCATTGATGGCCTTAACTTTATATTCCAAAGGTGTTTCTTTGAGGATATGGTGCGCAGGCATGGCACCCTTGGTGACGTTTGTTAAAACGGAAACCAAGATGGCAGAGCCAATGGACGTTGCCACTTGCCGGGTGGTGTTGTTAACGGCAGTCCCGTGAGAAATCAAGTCAAAGGACAACGCGTTCATTCCGGCAGTCGTAACAGGCATCATGACCATTGAAATCCCAAACATCCGAACCGCGTACAAGAACGTGATGTAGATGGTTGGTGTGGACTTTGTGATCATGGCAAACGGAATGGTTCCAGCTGTTAATAAGAACATGCCGGCGATGGCTAACCGACGGGCACCCAACCGGTCAAATGTTTGACCCGTAATGGGACTCATAAGTGCCATCATCATGGCACCTGCCAGTAAGGTCAATCCTGAATGGAAGGCGCTCATCCCACGAACGATTTGCAGATAAAGTGGCAGAACCAGTTCAACACCAGTCATGGCCATCATAATAACGGAACTTAGAATGGCAGCAATGGTGAATTCTTTAGATTTGAACACACGCAGTTGAAGGAATGGCTTTTCCATCGTTAATTGACGCCAAACGAACAGGCCAATGATGATGACCCCGATGACGAGCATGCTGATAACCTTGACAGATGTCCAGCCATCGTTCCCAACGGATGAGAACCCATAAAGTAAGGACCCAAATCCAAGGGTGGACAAGCCGACAGATAACCAATCAAGTTTTGGCTTTGATGTTTCAATAACGGATTTCATGAAGAAAAACGCAAGAATAATAACTAAGGCAACAATGGGGATGATCATTCCGAACAGATCACGCCATGTGTAGTTATCAATGACCCACCCAGATAAGGTTGGTCCAATTGCGGGGGCAACCCCGATAACGATTCCGGCAAGACCCATGGCAGCACCACGTGAGCTGGCTGGGAAGATCGTTAGCATTAACGTTTGCAACAATGGCATGGCGATCCCAACCCCAACGGCTTGGATTAACCGACCACTAAGTAACGTTCCGTAGTTTGGGGCGATAAAGGCAATAATCGTTCCGATTTCAAAAATCGTCATGGCTGAAATGTATAGCCACTTAGAATTGAAACGGCTGGATAAGTAAGCCGAAATTGGGATCATGATCCCGTTGACCATTAAGAATCCGGTGGTCAACCATTGAACCGTTGATGTTGAAATATCGAAGGCTTTCATTAATGTAGGGAAAGCGGTCGTCAAAATCGTTTGGTTCAACACGGTACAAAATGTACCGATCAGCAACACGATAACCATCAGTGTCCGGTTATAGGGTTTGCCGTTTGTGTCGACAACTTCTGACATAAAAGTGCTCCTTCTTTCGTTTGTGAAATTTGCTTGTGTAAAAAAGTACGGTGACTAATATAATTCTTTCGGTAATCCATGTCAAGCAAGTTGACAAACTTATTTCAAAATATATAATAGTTCAAGTAAACGTGACAAGAACACCTAAAAATGTGATAACGGTTTCATTAATTAATCGAGGTTATTTATGGATAGAATGCTTGGTCCGGCAGAGACGCCGGAATGGTTACGCGAAATTTTACGGAGTGACGGCGTGTTGCTTGGAATCAGTGATTTAGCCCGCGCATCGGGGGTCTCTGTAACCCAGCTTCGCTACTGGACGGACAAAGGGTATGTCGACAGTGTTAGTCAAGATGAGGGGAACCGGAAGTTTACCTATGATACAGTCTTCAAGGTTCGCGCCATTAAGGCCTACATGGATGAGGGCTTTACGCTGGCGGCAGCCGCTAAACGGATGCAAAAGCACCGGGCGGTCATTAAAATCTTGAAGAGCGTCGTGATGGATCGAATCGAGGATGTCCGTGATGAAAATGGACATGCAGTTGTTGATTTTGGTCAGTTTGATCCAGATCCAACAAAACATTTATTGGCACGGATCGAAGATGATGGCACCCACTTTGAGTTAAGTGACGCATAAGCGTGATCCACTTTGCTTGTGACAATGATGTCGTCGTGCTAAGCTTAACGCGTAGCGGGGAGCATGGTTTGTGACCCAAAAATTCCCAAGAGATGGCCGATCTTCACGGCTGGGCCATTGCTTCATGTTGTGAGTGTTTTTTTGACAACTTTTGAAGAAAAGTTCGACAATTTGCGCAGTATGCGCTCGAGGATCATCCTTCCGGGATGGTTAATGATCGTATTTAAAACAATGTGTTTCATGAAAATCAACCCAAAGTTTTCATGGTGTCAATAAACTTCCCCGCCACCGGCGCCTCAGTTTAGGGAATCTGAGGTGTCTTTTTTTGTGCAGTCGTAGCGGCGCGTGTGTCACAGAGTGCGGGGACGGTGTGTTCTGTTTCAGCAGGAAATGCGGTACACTTAATGCATTAATGTAAGCGCTTTAATTAGAGGGAGGTTCAAAATGGAAGCAGACATTACCTGGCTTGATGACCCGGAAACGTTTCGGGTTAATCAAATGCCGGCCCACAGTGATCACAGGTGGTACCGTGATGAAACCGAAAGTACGCACCAACAAAGTAGTTTTGAACAATCATTGGATGGGCAGTGGCAGTTTGCGTTTGCCAGTCAGCCAAGCGAACGGTTAACAAACTTTTATGAGCCAAGTTATCCACTAACGGCCTTCAAACCGTTAGCGGTGCCGGGCCACATTGAACTGGCAGATTATGCGTCAATTCAGTACATTAACACCCTTTATCCATGGGAGGGGAAACACTTCCGGCGGCCAGGGTATGCGTTGGGACCAGAAGCACGTGAAGAGGGTGCGTTTAGCCAAGCAGATGATAATTCCGTTGGGATGTATCGCAAGGACTTCATCCTCGCACCCGGATTAGTGGGCCAGCAGGTTGCGATTCAGTTTGATGGGGTGGAGGAAGCCCTGTACGTTTGGTTAAACGGCACGTTTGTGGGGTACGCGGAGGACAGCTTTTCACAGTCTGAATTTGATTTAACGCCCCTGTTAGTGGCTGGTGAAAACCATCTTGCGGTTGCTGTGTTTAAGCGGAGTACCGCGGCATACCTTGAGGATCAGGACATGTTCCGTTTTTCCGGGATCTTCCGGAGCGTACGGCTCGTTGCA
The DNA here is from genome assembly GCF_053471565.1 of Furfurilactobacillus sp. WILCCON 0119. Classification (NCBI taxonomy): domain Bacteria; kingdom Bacillati; phylum Bacillota; class Bacilli; order Lactobacillales; family Lactobacillaceae; genus Furfurilactobacillus; species Furfurilactobacillus sp. WILCCON 0119. The sequence continues at coordinate 321,981 of NZ_JBPCCV010000002.1, read as the reverse complement.
CGCCCACACGTTCACGTGGAGGATCTCAGCATTGTGCCAACGGTGGCGGATGACTTTAAGAGCGGTGCATTAGCGGTCACGTTAGCGTTAACGGGAACTGACTTACCGACGACAACGGTGACCGTGACCGCATCGACAGCCGATGGCACCAGTGTTTACGAGCACACGGAGCCGGCGACACCAACCATGCAATTAAGTACGGCGTTGCCGCAAGTCCACCTGTGGTCCCATCATGATCCGTATTGCTACCAGCTGAGGGTGACCGTGCGCGATGAAACAGACGCCATCATTGAAACGATTCCGTATCCGTTTGGCTTTCGGCGGGTCGAAATCGTGGACAACGTGTTGCGCTTAAACGGCCACCGGTTGCTGATCAACGGTGTTAATCGTCACGAGTGGAACGCGACTACAGGGCGAGCAATCACGGTTGCAGATATGCAGGCTGACTTAGCGACGTTTAAAGCGAACCACATCAATGCGGTGCGGACGTGTCATTATCCAGACCAGCACGTGTGGTACGCATTGTGTGATGCAGCCGGAATTTACGTCATGGCGGAGACAAACTTAGAAAGTCACGGAACGTGGCAGAAAATGGGGGCCGTTGAGCCATCCGTCAATGTGCCAGGGTCCCTTCCACAGTGGCGGGCCGCAGTGCTTGATCGTGCGAAGAGCAATTATGAAACATTTAAAAATCACCCGTCCGTTTTATTCTGGTCCCTTGGCAATGAAGCGTACGCCGGTGATGACATTGAGGCGATGAACACCTACTTTAAAACGGTGGATAGTCATCGCTTGACCCACTATGAGGGGGTCGTGCGTAACCGGGCCTATGAGGCAACGATTTCTGATTTTGAAAGCCGGATGTACGCGACACCTGATGAGATTCGAACGTATTTAAAAACGACACCGAAAAAGCCGTTTATTAGTTGTGAATACATGCATGACATGGGGAACTCACTGGGCGGTTTGGGTGAATACATGGGCCTGGCGGATGAATTTGAAACGTATTCCGGCGGATTTATCTGGGACTTTGTTGACCAAGCCCTGTGGCGAAAAGACCCAGTGACCGGTCGTGATCAGCTCCGGTACGGGGGCGATTTTGATGATCGGCATGCAGATAATGAATTTTCAGGTGATGGGTTAATGTTTGCAGACCGGACGCCAAAGCCAGCAATGCAGGAGGTGCGCTATTACTATGGCAAATACGACAACTAAGCTCCGGGTGGTTTATGGTGACGGAACGTTGGGCGTTATCGGCACAGACGTTCAGTACATCTTTAGTTATGAACGTGGTGGCCTAGAATCATTAGTGACTAACGGGCAGGAGTGGCTTTACCAAGTCCCCCGACCGGCTTTATGGCGGGCAACCACGGATAACGATCGTGGCAACCAGTTTTCAACGAAAGCCGCGATGTGGTTGGGCGCTGACTTGTTCAGTCGGTGTCAACAGATGAACGTTGCTGTGGATGGTGTCGATCTTGGGACACCGATTGCACCGCAGAATAACCGGTACAGTGATCATGAATGGGCCGACCAGGTTGCTGTGACCTGTACATTTAGGACGGCAACCGTTCCGGCCACAACAATAACGGTGACGTACGTGGTAACGGCTAGTGACGGGCTGACGGTAACGGCGCACTACACGGGCCACCAGAATTTGCCGGAGCTACCAGCATTTGGTTTGCGCTTTGTGATGCCAACGGCGGCCGAAAGTTTCACGTACCGTGGCCTCTCAGGTGAAACGTATCCGGATCGCATGGCTGGCGGTCAGGGTGGTGAACACCGCGTTGTTGGGTTACCGGTGACTCCTTACCTAGTGCCTCAGGAAATGGGGATGCATATGAAAACAACCAAGGTAACGGTGACCCGGACGGATCAGCTAAACAATGCGGGTTCCCTGACTAAACCAGGACGATTGGCCGTTGAGCAAGTGACAGCGCCGTTTGCATTCAGTTGTTTGCCATATACACCGGCCGAATTAGAAAATGCGACCCACATTGAAGAATTACCGGTTGCCCGGCGCACTGTGTTGACTGTCTTTGGAGCTGTTCGTGGTGTTGGTGGCATCGATAGTTGGGGCGCAGACGTTCAGCCAGATTACCGAATCTCTAGTCGGGTTGATCATGAGGTTAGCATTCGGATTCACCCAGGGCGCTAGTCGCTTCCCCATCAATGTGCGATAATGGGGCGCAGAGAGGGGGAGAGATTAATGGAACATGAAAATGAACAAATGACCGGGACCCGGTTTTTATTTGTCACCGTTCTAAACGTGCTGATTACGATTGCAGAAATCGTTGGGGGCTTATTCTCCGGCTCACTGGCCCTGTTGTCAGATGCATTTCATAATTTAGGTGATTCGTTTTCCATTGTCTTGGGGTATGCTGCTCAGAAGATTAGTGGCAAACCGCAAAACAAGCAGCGAACGTTTGGTTACCGCCGGGCTGAGATTTTAGCAGCCTTTGTTAATGGGTTATTTTTAATGGGTGTTTCAGCGGTATTGATGGTTGAGGCCGCGCGGCGATTTATGAATCCCGAACCAATCAACGGGGGAATCATGCTGACGGTTGCAGTCATTGGACTGATTGCCAACTTATTATCGGCGGTGCTTATGCACCATGGTTCAAAGGACAGTCTGAACATTAAGGCGACCTACCTGCATGTGTTGGCAGATGCATTATCATCCGTTGCTGTCATTATCGGCGGGATCCTCATCGTGTTGTTTCACATCAGCTGGGTGGACCCGTTATTAACGTTACTTGTGTCGCTGTACATCATTTATGAAACGTGGCCGGTGATTCACGAAACGGTCAGCATTTTGATGCAAACAGCGCCTGAACTGGATTATGACCAGTTGGCGGCGGACATTGTGGCGGTCCCTGGTGTGCTCCGGGTGCACCACATTCATGCGTGGCTTATTGATGAAAACAAAATTGTGTTTTCAGCGCACGTGAACATGGAGGACGTTAAGCTGAGTGTTGCCGAAGAAACGGTTGCTCAAATTCGTGACATGCTGACTAAGAAGCACGGTATTTGCCACGTGACGATCCAACCAGAAGTGCACCACGGTGAAAAAGACGCCCTGTTTGTCGATAAGGACGCATTGTAATCAATAAACTGAAAACTGGCGCCATTAGACATTGCTTGTCTAATGGCGCCAGTTTTATGATGTGATTATGAGACGGCCATCGTTGAAAACTGATGGTCATACCAAGCAAACCAAGGTATTTCAGGGTTACCGGTGGCGTGAAAACGCATGCCAATTTCGTCAATAAGGTGAATATAGTCTGCTTTGCTAAAGGTAATGCTTGCTTGCCGTGCTTGATCCGGCGTAAAAAACTGATTAAGGGTGAGGGCGTGATTAATGTCCTCGATGGCCCCATGCTGGTGGTCGAATTGACTCACAAGTTCGAGGTTGTTTTGACGCCACAAAGTGATGTAAAATGTCGCAAAACTGGTGAGGGCCGTTGATTGAGCGGGCTCATCAAGTTGATCGATGGTGCTTAACTGATCTGCCATGACTGATGCCTCCATTATTATCGTTTCTTTTCATTTTAGCACTTTCAATGAGAAACGGGACGGCACAAGGCCGCAGCGCTAAAACGGAAATAATTTTATCTTTGAACGGATAAGATTATGGAAAAGAAAGCGTTCTATATGATACAATAACTCATGTAGTTTGGTTCGGGAATGATGGTTAGATCGGTTCATAGTTTTGTGACAGTCCCCATTTACACCAGTTCCAATTTACAAAACATTTTAAACTGCGTACATACGCAACAGGAGGACATCACACATGTCAGAACACGGTAGTGTTAAATGGTTTAACGCCGATAAAGGTTTCGGTTTCATCACTCGCGAAAGCGGCGACGACGTATTCGTTCACTTCTCAGCTATCCAAGGCGACGGCTTCAAGACTCTTGAAGAAGGCCAAGGCGTATCATTTGATGTTGAAGACAGCGACCGTGGCCCACAAGCTGCTAACGTTGTTAAAGACTAATTAGCAATTAACCAAATTGCCGGTAACGGCAATTTGTTAAACGCATTATGAGACGGTCGTTATGCTTCCTTTTTGGGGGTGTGATGGCCGTTTTTTGATGATGACACACATGAGGGGAGGTCCATCATGGATCACGCACAGTTAACGATGAAAACAGCACTACTGGCGGGGGAAGTCCTGTTAGCAAACGGCTCCGAAATTGCCCGTGTTGAGGACACGATGGACCGAATTGCAGCCAATGCTGGCGCACCGGAAGCAAGTATCTTTGTTCTGTTAACGGGGATCACCATGTCGCTGCCGGATGATGGGCTAACGCAGGTTCGCCCCATCCGTTCACGAACCATTGACCTTGAAAAAGTCGATCAGGTCAATACGCTATCGCGGCAATTTGCAGCGGGGGATATCGACCTTCAAACGTTTTATAACCGGTTGCGACAGGTTAACGAGGCGGTACCTGCGTTTCCGTTTTGGCTCCAGTTGGTGGCGGCCATTGTGGTTACGCTGACCCTGATGATGGCCTTTACAGGCATTGACGGGTGGCTAAAAATGGTTCTGGCCGCAGTGGCTGGTGGGAGCGGGTACGCCGTCTTTTATTACGTTAATCATGAACTTCAAATTCGGTTTTTGAGTGAGTTTTTAGCGGCCCTGGTTATCGGCGGAATCGCCTACATCGGAACGAACTGGCTGGGCTTTACGAATCAGTCCGGTGACGCCGTTATTATCGGGGCACTCATGCCACTTGTGCCCGGGGTGCCGTTGATGAATTCGTTTCGAGACGTGCTCGCTGGAAATTATTTAAGTGGTCCGGCACGGGCAATGGAAGCCATTTTATCCGTTTGTGCGATTGGCATTGGGATCGCCATCATGGTCAGCCTACGCTAGGGGGATTTTGATGCAGCATTTATTGGTAGAAGCAATCCTGGCGTATGTTGCCACGGTTGGCTTTGGAATTATTTTAAACATTCCCCGGCGGGCACTAAATGTTGCCGGGTGGATCGGAACTGCCGGATGGGTGACCTATGAGTTGATCATGATGATGGATCACAACAACGGCACCAACTGGTCACTGATGTCTGGCGCGATGTTAACGGCAGGGTTTTTGATTGGCATCCTCAGTAATTGGGCGGCCCGGTTGAAGCACATGCCGATGATTTTATTTAACATTCCAAGTCTGGTGCCCCTGGTGCCGGGTGGGCAAGCCTATCAGGTCATTCGCAACCTGGTGACAAACCATGTTCCACAGGCATTGAGTTATCTGGGACAGGTCATTATTATTGCCGGAATGATCGCGCTGGGCTTTTTGTTGGCAGAACTGGTCGTTCGATTGGAACAACGTGGTCGCCAAATTCAGCAGGAGCGTCGGCAGCACCTTGATGAAAAATAAGGTGAGAAAAAATAAGGACGGCATAACTGGGATTATCGCAGTTATGCCGTCCTTATTATTGTTTAATAGCCGTAACCGGTGTAACCACCAGTTTGTGATGCATTGGAGCCCGTTGCGTTAGCTGTGTTACCAGTCGTATCGGTATTATTTGCACCATAGTTGGCATCAAGGTTATTACTCTTGCCGCCGTTATAAGCCTTATCGTACTGGGAGGTTGTGTTGGTATCAGCACCCCAGGTTGATTTCGTTGCCGCCGTTTCACCGTAGCTAGCGGCTGGTTCGTAGCTGGCTAATGAAGCTGGGACGGTGTTTGCAAACCGTTTCCCGGTCTTGGCCTGCTTGAGTTCAAGCTGTTTACGTAATTTGTTTGTGACCCGTTGCTTTTCCGTTTGGGGAAGCACTTCGAAACTCTGACCCGCAATTTCATCACTAACCCCCTGAACGTGATCAGAAACGACGTGTTTTGTTGCGTCCTGATAGTTGTTTGCAAGGGTGAGCATGTCGCCGAAGGTCAGGTCAGTCTTTGATTGACTGGCAATTGAATCGAGGAAGTCGCCGTTCAAAAGGGTGGTCAAGTTGCTACTCTTCTTCAAAAGGGCGGTAATGACGATCCGTTGCCGTAACGTCCGACCATAATCACTTTCGGGATCTTGGTAACGCATCCGGGTGAACTTCAGGGCCTGAGAACCGTTAACGTGGATCTTCTTGCCCTTGGTGAAGTGTTGGTTTTCATAAGTGAACGTCAATGGTGGCACGATGTCGATCCCACCAACCTTGTCGATCACCTTTTCTAACCCACCCATGTTGAGGAGTGCGTAATAATCGATGGGGACGTTAAACATCCGTTCTGTTGTCGAAATGGCGGCCTTTGTTTGACCAAAGTAGTACGCCGCGTTGATCTTTGTTGGGAATTCATCTTCGTGACCAGTAATCGAAACCAGTGAGTCACGTGGGATACTGACCATTGTTGTGGTCTTCTTCTTAGGATTAACGGTGACTAACATCATGGAATCAGTCCGGCCACCAGACCACGCTTTGGAATCACGACCGAGGGCCCCAACGTCAGTCCCCATGAGCAGGATGGAAATTGGCTTCCCTTCCTTGATCAGCTTACTAACGTTGCGTGCCTTCGCACCGTTTGCAGCGCTAAACATCTCGTTACTAGAGTTTCTGACGTTACTATAGAGTTTATACCCAAGGCCACCACCAACGATGAGAATGACACCGAGGATCGCAAAAAAGGTGTTCCGAATGGGGTGCTTATGCTTACGCGGTGGTTGCGGTGCAGCCGCCTTTTCGTGAGCACCTGACTTCAAGTAGTTCCCAGAAGCGCGGCGATCAAAACGGTCGACCCGTGATGGAATATCAGTGTCGTTGTCATTGTTGTGATTGTTCATGGAATCCTCCGAGGTTAACTGTGGCCAATAAACAGTGCAATGAGCAAAATGATCAGCACAGCAGTTGTAATCCAAACATATAGATGATCTTTTTCAACGTAAAAAGCGTAGATTGAAACAATCACACGCAAAACGGGCGTCAAGATGAGGCAAAAGAGGCCAAGCATCATGATGGAGCCGGATTTAAATGATAGCAAGCCAGTAAAGATGGCGGTCATTGTGGTTGGGAAACCGTTATTGGTAAACCCAGTTGATCCCTGAATGCCATAGGTGATGAAACCTACAAGCATAATAACTGCAGAAATTATAACCCCAATACGGAGGATTTCACCAATCATTATCTCAACTTGAGTCATTTCTTTAGAAATTTTTTCCTGTTCGGCCGTTTTGTTGTCCATTAGATGTTCACCCCGAATCCTTTAAGCAACATTTGTAATCCGATGTAGAGAATGATTGGGACAAAAATAATCCGAATCCAACGTGAAGGAAGGCGTTGCATGATGCGCGCCCCAGCAGTAGCACCCACGAGGATTCCGAGCGCAAGGGGAACGGCAATCAGTGGCCGAATGGACCCGTTGAAAAAGTAGACAGTGGCTGAAGCAGCAGCGGTGACCCCCATCATTAAATTACTGGTTGATGTGGAGGGCTTCAACGGCATCTTCATGAACGTGTCTAGAGCCATGACTTTAAAAGCACCGGAACCAATACCAAGTAACCCACTGGCGATCCCAGCACCAAACATGACGGCAGCACCAGCAGGGACGTGTTCGACTTGGTAGTCGATGGTCTTATCAGCAGCCTTGTCGTAGTAGCTCCCGTTTAACTTTAGCTTCTTAGCAAGGGCGTCTGGTTCGGCACGTTGCAGCACTTCTGTTCCAGCACGGAGTTTGCGCACCATGTTATACCCGGAATACAGGAGTAGCAAACCAAACGTGACGTACAAAACGATGGGACTGAGAATGCCGTTTAGGACGGCACCTAAGATGGCACCAACCGTGGTGAAGATTTCAAGAAACATTGCGACCCGTAAATTAAGGACGTTATCCCGAAGGTACGCAATGGTTGAGCCGGAACTCGTTGCAATCACGGCAATGATGCTTGCACCAATGGCGTATTTGATGGAGATACCCATTCCTAACGTGAGGATGGGTGTAACGATGATCCCACCACCCAGACCGAGGATGGCGCCGGCAATTCCGGCGATGAGGCCAACGGCCAACATAATAATTACTTGTGTCATAATAAGGGCTCCTTTAATTGATGTCATTAAGAATAGCATGGATCAGGAACGGAATGGGGATTGCACCATTTGTAAACGTGCTCATTATGGCTTGTTTAAATTCCGTCATAAATGTTAAGAAAACATTAAGGGGTTAAGAGACGCTAAAACCAACACAAAACTGATGAGTGTGAATAAATGAGTGTGCTATACTTTGGCAATGGTCACACGGATGGCCGAATACATACCGCAGTGAGCGGTGGAGGCACAGATATGCTAATTGAAAAGGAACGTGGTCGTGGACTAATTTTGACCATTACCACCATTTTATTCCTCTTTTTGGCGATTGCAGCATTGCGGCAGTCACAGATTTTATCCCTGATTGATTCTGAAATTGTGAATCATATTCCCCATAATAGTGGCGTGCTAACGGGTCTGTTTTCTTTGATTACAAAGTTAGCAAGTCCGAGCTTAGACCTGATTTATATGTTTATCATTGCCGGGGCGCTATGGGGCTTTAAATATAAGATCCCAGCATTATGGGCGCTTGGTTACGGTCTGGGTGGTGATGTCTTGGGAACCATCATTAAGAAGATCGTTGCTCGGCAACGACCAGTTGGTCACATGGCCAGCGATGATGGTTACAGTTTTCCATCAGGACACGTTTTAGGAATGTTCATGGTGGCCGCGATTTTGTTCGTGGTCGTCTTACCATTAATGGCAAACAATTTGCAACGCTTGTTGGTTCAAACGTTGCTGTGTATCTGGATGGTTCTGGTGATGTTTAGCCGGGTTTACCTCCAAGCTCATTTCCCAACGGATACGATTGGAGCGGTCTTACTGGCTTACGGTTGGCTACAATGTGCGGAATACTTGTACGTCTGGTTAGCACCGAAGTTACAAAAGGTGCGGTTCCTTAGCAATTCTAAGGTTTAAAAAATAGTCATTCATATAGAAAAGGCACGTCGCAAGCGTTTCTGCGACGTGCCTTTTTAACGTGGTGACTGCGGTAAACTAACGGGCGGATAATACTTCTGGACCATCGGGGCGCCCAACGATCACGGTGTTCACCGTGTCGAGGAACAGGCCCTGTTCCACGACGCCAACCATCTGAATAAGTTCATTGGCTAATTCGTGGGGGTGTTCGATGTGGCCTAAGTGAAGGTCGATAACGTAGTTTTTTGAATCCGTCATGACGTGCTTGCCATCGCGCATCCGCATTTCTGGATTGTAGCCCTTCGCCTGAAGCTTTTTGAAGACCTGTGAAGAACCGTATGGAATCACTTCAACAGGCAATGGGAAACTACCTAAATCGTGGGAAAGTTTGCTTTCGTCAACGATCCACATGTTCTTAGTGGAGTTAACGGCAACGATCTTTTCCCATAAGTGAGCGGCACCGCCGCCCTTGATTCCTTGGAAGTCGTCACTGATTTCGTCTGCTCCGTCAATGGTCAAGTCGATGTGGTCGACATCGTCCACACCCTTAACGGTGATGCCTAACGCACGGGCTTGATCGCGAGTCCGGTCGGAGGTTGGGACACCGATAACGTTTAAGCCATCTTCGCTAACGCGTTTGCCCAGTGCATCAACCATGTATTTAACCGTTGAGCCAGTTCCAAGGCCAACAACCATCCCGTCTTCGATAAAGTCGACGGCACGTTGCCCAACCTGTTGTTTTAGTTCATCTTGTGTCATTGCCATTTTTTAAAGCTCCTTAAAAAGATTATCGCATCAGTGTCTGATAGGCGGGGGTCGTCGCAAAAACTTGTCGTGCAAACGGATCAAGCACCACGACGCGTTTGTGCTCAGTCTGCACGATGGTCATGGCCGCGTCAAGAATGCTGGCTGCTAACTGCCGTTTGGTCGGTTGATTGCGAACCCAGATGTGTTCGATCAACCACGTTGTGTCGTCAATGACCGGGAACGTTATCTCAGCCTGTAGCTGATCGTTTTCCATTAAAAACAGCCGTTGCTGATCACGGGTGAACGTCATGAGCGCCCTCCTAACAAAAATGAATTGGATTACCTTCATATCCTATCATAGTTTTTCCTCCGGGACCGAGCAGACTTTTAGCGACTACTAAAGTCTAGACACTTCATCTATAATCATTAATAAGCAAGTGCGCAGAATTTAGGAGGAAAAACGATGACAAAAACGCGTGGGTTTGAAGTGGTAGCACGTTTGGCGGAGACACCAGTCGCTTTACCAAAACGACAAACGAAAGCGGCCGCTGGGTATGATCTAGCAGCGGCCGAGGATTTTACGGTTCCATCCATTTGGCGCCGCCATTTTTTAAAGGCGTTGTGGCGTTTGCGGCATCAAAAGCAACTGACGGCAGACATGCTAACGGCCGGGGATGCTGACCTAAAACCATTTTTGGTGCCGACAGGTGTGAAGGCGTACATGCAACCGGATGAAGTGTTGATTCTAGTCAACCGGTCATCTGGACCGCTAAAACGCCGCCTGATTTTACCAAACGGGGTCGGCATTATTGACGCTGATTACTACGGCAATGCCGCTAACGACGGCGAGTTGTTTGCGCAATTGATCAATTACGGTTTAACGGACGTGCACATTAAAAAGGGGGATCGCATCGCCCAGGCCGTGTTTGTGCCGTACTTGAAGGCCGATGACGAAGTGGTTCCGACAAAAGAACGTGACGGTGGGTTTGGTTCTTCTGGTCAGCATTGATCGAACCCTTAAGAATGTTAAAAGCAGTGCCTAAACAATTGTGGTTTGATGATCATGTGTTAGACTGTAACTAACGTTTGGTTAACATTGGTCAAACATGAAAAGATGTTGTTTTGAATGAAGAAAAGGAGGCCACTGTGGCCAAGACAAAAACACAGTTTGTGTGTCAAAACTGTGGGTATAATTCCCCCCGCTATCTGGGCCGCTGCCCAAACTGTGGGGAATGGAATACCCTGGTTGAAGAAAAAATGGCCGATGACGTGCCGAACCGTAAAGCCAGGGTTAGCTTTACCGGGAAGACGGCAAAAGCCGAGTTAATTAAAGACGTCAGTTTAGCAGAAGTTCCCCGGGTCGAGACGGGCCTGACGGAGTTTAACCGGGTGCTTGGTGGCGGGGTTGTCCCAGGCTCACTCGTGTTGATCGGTGGGGACCCCGGAATTGGGAAATCCACGTTACTCACGCAGGTGTCTGGCCAACTCAATGCAACTGGTGGCCGTGTGCTGTATGTGTCTGGTGAAGAAAGCGCAACCCAGATCAAAATGCGTGCCGACCGGTTGGGGGTTGGTGGAGATAACCTCTACCTTTACCCAGAGACAGACATGAGTAGCATCCGGGAGCAAATTACGGAGCTTGATCCAGCATTTGTGATCATCGATTCGGTTCAAACGATGCAAGAACCAGACATTACGTCCGCAGTTGGCTCTGTTTCACAGATTCGTGAAATTACCGCGGAACTGATGCAAATTGCGAAGACGAACCAAATTACCATCTTCATCGTTGGTCATGTGACCAAGGGTGGTGCCATCGCGGGGCCAAAAATCTTGGAACACATGGTGGATACGGTGCTCTATTTTGAAGGGGATCTTCACCACACCTACCGGATTTTGCGGGCCGTGAAGAACCGGTTTGGGTCCACCAATGAGCTTGGCATCTTTGAAATGCGGGAGGATGGCTTACAAGAAGTCGCTAATCCATCAGAGATTTTCTTAGAGGAACGCTTAGCTGGTGCAACGGGATCGGCAATTGTTGTCTCCATGGAAGGGACACGACCGATTTTGGTTGAAGTTCAAGCGTTAGTGACACCGTCAGTGTTTGGTAACGCGCAACGGACGTCGCAGGGGCTGGATCGTAATCGGGTATCATTGATTATGGCTGTGTTGGAAAAACGCGCTAACCTAATGCTTCAAAACCAAGACGCCTACCTGAAGGCGGCCGGTGGCGTTAAGTTGGACGAACCAGCCATTGATTTAGCCATTGCTGTCGCCATTGCGTCTAGCTACCGGGATAAGGAGACAGACCCCGGCGTGACGTTTGTGGGTGAAGTGGGCTTGACCGGTGAAATCAGGCGGGTAAACCGCATTGAACAACGGGTTGCCGAAGCGCAAAAACTGGGCTTCAAACGTATTTATGTCCCTAAAAACAACCTTCAGGGGTGGAATCCGCCGACTGGGATCGAGGTTGTTGGGGTTACAACATTAAGCGAAGCGCTTAAGCTAGCATTAGGGTAGGTCTGCTACGCTAGTGGTACGATAAATATTGAAAGGAGGTGAATTTAAATGAAAATGACAAAACGATTTGTGATTCAATTGCTCTTCGTCATCGCGGGTGTTGGACTAGGGTTTCGGTTTTTGCCGTCACTGTGGTTGGGGCTTGGCGTGACGTCTAACCACCTCATTAATAATTTTTTAACGAACATCGTACTTGGTGCAATTATTCTGTATGGGTTGTCGTTCCTCTTTGTCGGTTCACTTGAAAAAATGGTTAACCGTTTGGAAAAGTATTTGGCAAAGCAAAGTCCACTGTATTTGTTGTTTGGTAGTTTGGGAACGATTGTCGGGCTTGTGTTTGCGATCCTGATTTCGACAGTCTTTTTTCGGACACACATGTTTCTAACGAATACCCTGGTTCCGGTCGTCTTGATGCTCTTATTGGGGTATCTTGGTTTCCGGTTGGGGACAACGCGGACGGATGAGTGGCGCCGCTTGTTTTCGGTTAATTTCCGTCGAAATAACAAGCAGACGGAAGACGATAACGGTGAAATCTTAGACAATGGTGAACCGAATTACCATCACTATAAGATTTTGGACACCAACATTTTGATCGATGGGCGGATTTACGACATCATCAAGACGGGCTTTCTTGAAGGAACGTTACTAGTGCCAAACTTTGTGTTGCACGAATTGCAGTACATTGCGGATTCAAGTGACAGCATCAAACGTGTCCGTGGTCGCCGTGGATTGGACATTTTGAACAAACTTCAAAGTGAAAACATCATGCCGATCGAAATGTACGAGGGCGATTTTGAAAGCATTCCTGAAGTGGATGACAAACTGATTGAACTGGCAAAACAGTTACAAGCGGTTGTCGTAACGAACGACTTTAACCTGAACAAGGTGAGCCAATTCCAAAATGTTCAAATCATGAACATCAACGCGTTGGCGAAGTCGCTGAAGCCACGGGTCATCCCCGGTGAACAACTGAACGTCATGGTTGTGAAAAACGGGACGGAACGTCAGCAGGGGGTTGCTTACCTTGACGACGGAACGATGGTCGTGGTTGAAGAGGGGCGTTACTTCATCAATGATCACATTGATGTCACGGTTACGAGTGCCTTACAAACAGATGCTGGGCGAATGATTTTTGCGAAACCAACGCATTCAACGCGGGGAATCGGCGACAAGGCTGGTTCTGGCGCCAACAGCGTTGCAAGTAAGAATGGTCAGCGAAAGGCCGACGGGAAGGCAAAATCCCGGGCTGCCGGTAGTAACAATGCCGATGGTAAGAACAAGTAGTTGTGCACTAGCTTGGTCATAACGGGCTAGTTTCTGAATGAACCTTAACTCGAACGCCTCATTTTCCAATTATTTGGAAGGTGGGGCGCTTTATTTTTGTTGAAACGGCAGGTGGAGTTAGTGATTTTAGAAATGACACCCAGGTTGGTCGGGGTCCATGATTGAAAAACCGCCGGCAAAACTGTAACATAAGAGCAGACACAATTTAGATAAAGAAAGAGGCGCTGATTTTGGCCAAGAACAAAATTCGGGTGCGGTACGCACCATCACCAACTGGACATTTACACATTGGAAATGCCCGGACTGCGTTATTTAACTACCTGTTTGCGCGTCACAACAAGGGAACGTTTGTGATTCGGATTGAAGATACCGATACGAAACGGAACGTGGCTGATGGCGAAAAAAGTCAGTTAGACAACCTGAAGTGGCTTGGCATTGACTGGGATGAAGGTCCCGACAAGCCTGGCGAAGTGGGGCCTTACCGTCAGTCAGAACGGAAAGACATTTACCTGAAGTTGATTCAGGACCTATTGGACCGTGGTTTGGCATACAAGTCATACCGGACCGAAGAGGAACTGGCTGCTGATCGTGAGCGCCAAAAGGCCAACAAGGAAGCGCCTCATTACGTTTACGAATATGAAGGCATGAATGACGATGAGATCAAGGCTGCCCAGGAAAAGGCTGTGGCTGCTGGGATCGATCCCGTTGTTCGGTTCCGGGTTCCTAAGAACCGTGAGTACGAATGGGATGACATCGTTAAGGGCAAGATCTCAATCAACTCCAGCACGGTTGGTGGTGACTGGGTCATCCAAAAACGTGACGGTATGCCAACGTACAACTTTGCCGTTGTTGTGGACGATCACATGATGGAAATCAGCCACGTTTTACGTGGGGATGACCACATTGCCAACACGCCAAAGCAATTAATGATCTACGAAGCCTTTGGTTGGGACGCCCCAATCTTTGGCCACATGACGTTGATCATCAACACAGAAACTGGTAAGAAGTTGTCCAAGCGTGACGAAACGGTGCTTCAGTTTATTGAACAGTACCGTGAACTGGGCTACTTGCCAGACGCCATGTTAAACTTCATCACCCTGTTGGGGTGGTCACCAGTTGGTGAAGACGAAATCTTTAGCCGTCAAGAATTGATCAAGATGTTTGATGAAAAACGGTTATCGAAGTCACCCGCTAAGTTTGATGGTAAGAAGTTGGAATGGATCAACAACCAGTATGTGAAGGCAGCGCCTGAAGATGAAATCTTCGATAGTAGCCTGCGTGAGTTGATCAATGCCGGGTTGATCGAAAACGATCCTAACCAGTTACACTTGGAATGGGCCCGGAAGTTGGTCAGCTTGTACAAGCAACAAATGTCTTACACGGCACAGATCGTTGACATGAGTAAGGATGTCTTCTTCCAAGAACCTGCTGAAATCAATGATGAGGCAAAGGCCGAGCTGGCTGCTGAAACAGCGAAGACAGTGTTGGAAGAATTCGTTAGCCGTGCCGAAAAGCTGCCGATTTTTGATGCTTATCAAATTCAGGCAACCATCAAGGCAATCCAAAAGGACACGAAGATTCGTGGACGGGCACTGTACATGCCACTGCGGATCGCTGCAACGCACGAAATGCACGGACCACAATTACCAGAATCAATGGAACTATTGGGCAGAAAAGCAACCCTTCGGAACATTCAAGCGACCATTGAAACACTGTAAATTAGGCTAAATCTGCATCGTGCTCGAATTGACATTGTCAGTTTGAGCACGATGTTTTGCGTTGTGGGAATGCGGGCGCCGTTAGAAAGTATGGTAAAATCACTGTAACTTAATCTTTTTGAAGGGAGCGTCGTCATGATTGAAATCTTTAACACGTTGACGCGCAGCAAAGAAGCATTTAAACCGTTACATGAGGGTGAAGTCTCCATGTACGTGTGTGGACCAACCGTCTATAACTACATTCACATTGGGAATGCACGGTCAGTCATCGCCTTTGATACGATCCGGCGGTACTTTGAATACCGTGGGTATAAGGTGACGTACGTTTCAAACTTTACTGATGTTGACGATAAGATGATCAAGGAAGCGGCCAAAGAGGGAATCACTGTTCCTGAACTGGGTGATAAGTTCATCAATGCGTACTTTGAAGACACCAAGCCATTGAACGTTGAACGGGCCACCATCAACCCTCGGGCTACGGAAAACATTGACGATATCGTGGCCTTTGTGACTGATTTAATTGCCAAGGGGTACGCCTACGAATCTGCCGGTGATGTTTATTACCGGGCACGGCACTTTGACCACTACACGCAGCTGGTTCATGAATCACTGGCTGACTTAGAAAACGGCGCCAGTGAGCGGGTTGATGACGGGGACAACGCTAAAAAAGAGGACCCCATCGACTTTGCGTTGTGGAAGGCAGCTAAGCCGGGGGAAATTTCCTGGCCATCTCCATGGGGCGCCGGTCGGCCAGGATGGCACATTGAATGTTCCGTGATGTCGACGAAATACTTGGGTGATACGTTTGATATTCATGGTGGTGGTCAGGACCTGATTTTCCCACACCACACCAATGAAATTGCCCAAAGTGAAGCGCACACCGGGAAGCAGTTTGCCCGTTACTGGATGCATAATGGGTTTGTCACGGTTGGGGACGATAACGAAAAGATGAGTAAATCACTCGGAAACTTCGTGACGTTGCATGATTTAAACCAGCACGAAAATCCCCAGGCCCTCCGGTTCTTCATGGCAACAACGCAGTACCGGCGGCCGATTCAGTACACGCCGGCTAATCTAGCTGACGCGCAAAATAATCTTGATCGGTTACAAACAACGTTAACAAACCTCGATTACCGGTTGAAGGATGCTGGAATTGGGCGTGACGAAGCGGTTGAAACAACGGCGGCCGCACAGAAGGCGGCGTTTGAAGCGGCGATGGATGATGACTTTAACGCACAAAATGGGATCGCGGCCGTTTACGAATTGGCCAAGACAATCAACGTTTACCTGGAACAGACCGTGGTCGCAAAAGACACGCTGCTCCTGTTACGTGACGAATTAACGCAACTGTTAGCAGTCTTTGGGGTTGAACTGACGGTGACGCAGGAAGCTGACGCTGACATTCAGGTGTTAGTGGACGAACGGTTGGCAGCACGCGCTAACAAAGACTTTGCACGAAGCGATGAAATTCGTGATGAATTACGGTCACGGGGCATTATTTTAGAGGACACACCACACGGTACGCGGTGGCGGAAGGACGCAAATGACTGAGTTTAACTATCGACAATTAAACGGGATGGCGCTGGCTTACATGGGCGACGCTGTGTATGAAGTGTACGTTCGGCAACACCTGCTGATGCAAGGCTACACGGTCCCAACAAAGTTGCACCACCATGCGACCCACTTTGTCTCGGCCAAGGCGCAGGCGGCCCTCATTGGGTTGATGCAGGCAGATGACATTTTGACGGATGAAGAAACGACCATGTTTAAGCATGGGCGAAATGCCACGACCCATCACAGTGCCAAAAATACAAACATCGTCACGTACCGAATTTCGACAGGGTTCGAGGCCATCTTTGGCTATTTGCAGCTAACTGGTCAAAAGGACCGGACGGATTGGTTAGCAAACTGGTGCATTGAACAGGTGGAAGCAGGACGAACGGAGGAACAAGCACATGCCAAATAAGCGAAACCAAAAGCCGTTTGATCGGCGTGATGGTGGTAACAACGGCCCACGCCGGCGTAAACCACAGCAGACGCGACCAGACAAGCGAAATGATCAGTCACGGGCTGTAGCCGATGTTTCAACAGAAGCGACAGCACAGACCGACTTTATTATCGGCCGGCACCCGGTTGAAATGGCCTTACAATCACAGCAACAGGTCAATAAGGTCTTTATTCAAGAAGGCTTGCGTGCGGATGCCATTAAAAACATCGAGGCGCTGGCAAAAGAGCAACACCTCATTGTGACGACAGCGCCAAAGCAAAAACTGGACCTCATGACGGATGGTCAAAATCACCAGGGGGTCGTCTTGGCGATTCCACCGTTTGAATACGCGGAGCTCGATGATTTGTTTGCCCGTGCGGATGCGGCTGGCGAGCCACCGTTCTTTTTGATCCTGGATTCCATCGAGGATCCACATAATCTGGGGTCAATTTTACGGACGGCGGATGCGGCTGGCGTTCACGGCCTGATCATTCCTAAACGCCGGGCCGTTGGGTTGACCGCGACGGTTGCAAAAACGTCAACCGGGGCCATTGAACACGTTCCGGTTGCCCGGGTCACGAACTTGGTGGCCACGGTGAAGGAATTGAAGGACCGTGGCCTGTGGGTTTTTGGAACGGACATGAACGGCACCGATTACCGGCAGTGGGACGCTAAGGGACCAACTGCATTGATCATTGGAAACGAGGGTAAGGGCATTGCGCCGTTACTCAAGAAGAACGTTGATGAAATGCTGACCATTCCCATGGTTGGCCACGTGCAGAGTCTTAACGCCTCGGTTGCGGCGTCACTCCTGATTTACGCCGGGTTTAATTCGCGGCACCCGTTATAGAAAAATTTATTTAGTAATTTAGTGTTCTCCTGGTGGTGATTGCCGCGGGGGAACACTTTTTAATTGGGGCGAAAAGCCCGAACGTTTCACAGGGTGATTGAACCAGGCAGTGCGTTGTTAACATATTAGTATGGCAAAATGACCGGAATCGCTGAAAGTTCCGAACGTGGTGACGCATAAAGATGCTAATGCGAGAAAATGGCGGAACGGACGTTTGCTTGCGAGCCAATAAGCAGTTGATTAAGCTTGCTGGAACTAAGGGGATGTCATGCTGCAATTGGACAGAGAGGAGCGCCGTGTGAACTGTTGGACTCGTGAGCAAGAAGATAAGGTGATCGCCGCAGCAACAAGTGGCGATGAACGCGCGTTTGAACAGCTGTTTCAACAGTACATGCCGCTAGTTGGGCGCTGGTATCACCGGTTGAACTTTTCGGCCCCAGCGCTGGATTATGATGATTGGCAACAAGAATGCCGGCTGGTGTTGGTGACCACCCTAACACGCTACCGGGGGCGAAGTGCCGGCGAGTTTGGGACCTACTTTAAACGAAATGTGTGCAACCGTGGTTTTGATTTGAAACGCCAGCAAAATGCGTTAAAACGACGTTTAGAGCGATTGGCAGAATCGTTGGATGATGGACCCGGCGAGATGGGGGCGTTTGACGTCCCTGCCCAACAACCAGATGGTCTGGGGTTAACGCAATTGCATGAGTGCCTCGCACAGATGAGCCAAGCGTTGTCACCGTTTGAACACCAGGTCTGGGTGACGTTGATTCACGGGCAGTCGCCAGAGTGGATGGCGTCACGGTGGGCCTGTTCGGATAACCAAATTCGCAACGCAGTGAATCGGTGCCACGGAAAGCTCCAACAGGTCTTTGTTAGTGAGAATCGTTGACAGTTGTTGCGTGCGAGTGCTACTCTGATACTTGATTATTGTCGATAAAATTGGCTATACTAGAGTCATATCACACCGATCGACAATCACAGGAGGTGCCAGTAATGGCCAATCGTAAAGTCGCACTGGCATGTTCAGTTTGCGGATCGCGGAATTACACGATCACTTCAAACCCTAACCGGACCCAACGGTTAGAGGTTAAAAAATTCTGTAAGCACTGTGGGCAATACACATTGCACCAAGAGACTAAGTAGGAGGTCTGATCATGCATTTATGGCGGTTTTTAAAGAGTGTTGGCGCGGAGCTTAAAGTTGTGCGCTGGCCAACAGCAAAGGAAAATCGGCGTGACTCATCCATTGTTATCTTAGTTTCAGTTGCGTTTGCAATGTTCTTTGCTTTGATCGACTGGGGTGTTCAATCCCTCATTACCTGGTTGGCGTAATCGCGTCACCAGTGGCAATATAACTGAAAATTTGCTATACTTTGACTCAACAGAAAAACTTCGTTATTGCGACGGAGTTTTTTTATTTTGCAACTCATTTTGTTTTGGAGGAAATCATCATGGCGGAAACCGCTGAAAAATTATGGTACGTTTTGCACACGTACTCAGGTTATGAAAATAAAGTGAAGGCAAACTTGGAATCACGTGTTCAATCCATGGGCATGTCAGATTACATTTTTCGGGTTGTCGTGCCTGAAGAGGAAAGTGAACAAGTCAAGGATGGTAAGGCCAAGACTGTTGTTGAAAACGACTTTCCGGGATACGTTTTGGTTGAAATGATCATGACGGATCAAGGCTGGTACATTGTTCGGAACACGCCTGGTGTCACTGGTTTCGTTGGTTCTCATGGTGGTGGTTCAAAGCCAACGCCACTATTGCCTGATGAAGTTGCCCTGATTTTGAACCGAATGGGTGTCGATGCACGTCATCAAAGTGACTTTGAAGTTGAAGTGGGCGAATCTGTCCGGATCGTTGACGGGGCCTTTTCTGACATGGAAGGGAAAGTTACCGAAGTTGACGCTGAACACGAAAAGCTGAAGGTTAACGTTGACATGTTTGGTCGTGAAACATCAGCTGAATTAGACTTCAACCAAATTGATAAAATCCAATAAACCTTGTCAGCCCTAGCTGAACATGGTAAACTACTACGGTATGCAATTTAGTGTACCGTGGGAGGCGTAATCTTAGCGCGCCATCAACTACCACATCAAGGAGGAATTGAACATGGCTAAAAAAGTAGCTAATGTTGTTAAGTTACAAATTCCTGCCGGTAAAGCAACACCTGCTCCGCCGGTTGGTCCTGCTTTAGGTCAAGCAGGGATTAACATCATGGGATTCACAAAGGAATTCAATGCACGGACTGCTGACCAAGCAGGCTTGTTGATTCCAGTTGTGATCACTGTTTATGAGGATCGTTCATTCGACTTCATTACAAAGACACCGCCAGCTTCTGTTTTATTGAAGAAGGCTGCTGGTGTTGAACACGGTTCTGGCGAACCCAACACGAAGAAGGTTGCTACTGTAACCAAGGCGCAAGTTGAAGAAATCGCCAAGACTAAGATGCAAGATCTAAACGCTGCCGACGTCGAAGCCGCAATGCGCATGGTCGAAGGTACCGCACGGAGCATGGGCTTTACTGTAGAAGGCTAAGCCACATCTGTTTGAGTACGGATACTCAGCAAAAGCTGAATGTATCAGGTGGAAGGTAGGACGGCCAGTAATGGTTGGTGCTATCGTCATACCACATTTGCAAGGAGGAAAACACAATGGCCACAAAAAAGGGCAAGAAGTACCAAGACGCCGCTAAGCAAGTCGACAAGACAAAAGCTTACGGTGTAGAAGACGCTGTTGCCTTGGTGAAGAAGATCGACTTCGCGAAGTTCGATGCTACGGTTGAAGTTGCTTTCAACCTCAACTTGGACACCAAGCAAGCAGACCAACAGTTACGTGGGGCAATGGTTTTGCCTAACGGAACTGGTAAGACACAACGTGTAATCGTTTTTGCACGTGGTGAACAAGCACAAGCCGCTAAGGATGCCGGTGCTGATGAAGTCGGTGACGACGATTTGGTTCAACGCATTTCCGATGGTTGGTTAGACTTTGACGTTGCCATTGCAACGCCTGACATGATGGCCAAGGTTGGTCGTTTGGGTCGCCAATTAGGACCTAAGGGCTTGATGCCTAACCCTAAGACGGGGACTGTAACGATGAACGTTACCCAAGCCGTTAAGGATGCAAAGGGTGGCCAAGTGACTTACCGGACTGACCGTGACGGAAACGTTCACGTTCAAATTGGTAAGGTTTCATTTAGTGAAGACCAATTGGTCGGTAACTTTAAGGCTATCGAAGAAGTCGTTGTTCGCGCACGTCCAGCCGCAGTTCGTGGCACGTACGTTCAACACTTGTCAATCGCTTCAACGTTCGGCCCAGCCGTAACAGTTGACGTTGCTAGTTTCTAATTAGCCGTTGACGGATTGACGTTGCTTTGCTAAGATAGTCAAGTAATTTAATTTACCTAAGACTCAGGTGGTTTCGACCTTAATATCCTGCCGAGGCAAAGCAATTCGTGTGAATGACTTTGAGCCCGTTGTCTTAGACTTAGGACAACGGGATTTTTTTAGGTAAAAAATCAATCATGGAGGTGTAAAACGTGAGTAAAGAAACAATTGCAGTTAAAGCTGCCATCGTTGACGAAGTCGCTAAAAAGTTGACTGACGCCAACTCTGTCGTTGTTGTTGACTACCGTGGTTTAACGGTTGAAGAAGTTACGGATTTGCGTAAGCAATTACGTGACGCAGACGTTGCTATGGAAGTTATCAAGAACAAGATCTTAACTCGTGCCGCTGATAAAGCTGGTGTTGCTGACTTAAACCCAACATTCGCTGGCCCAACCGCTGTTGCCTTTGGTAACGGTGAAGACGCCATTGCGGCAGCGCGGATCTTAGCCAAGTTTGCTAAGGATCACGATGTCCTTGAAATCAAGGGTGGAATGATGGAAGGTAAGGTTGTCTCTGTTGATGAAATCAACACTTACGCAACGTTACCAAGTCGTGAAGACCTGCTTTCAATGCTTGCTTCCGAATTGCAATCACCAATTCGCAGCTTCGCATTTGCTGTTAAGCAAGTTGCCGACAACAAGGACGACGAACCTGCTGCTTAATGTAGCTTAAATCGTAACTACTAACATTAACCGGCGTGACCGGTAAAACCCAATATTGGAGGAATACAATCATGGCTTTAGATACTCAAAGCATTGTTGATCAATTAAAAGAAGCAACCATCGTTGAATTAAACGACTTGGTTAAAGCAATCGAAGAAGAATTTGGTGTTAGCGCAGCTGCTCCTGTTGCCGCTGCTGGTGCTGCTGGTGGAGACGCCGCTGCCAAGACTGAATTTGACGTTGAATTGACTAGTGCTGGTTCAGCTAAGATCAAGGTTATCAAGGCTGTTCGTGAAGCAACTGGTTTAGGTTTGAAGGATGCCAAGGACTTAGTTGATGGCGCTCCTAAGAACGTTAAGGAAGGCTTGTCAGAAGACGAAGCCAACGACTTGAAGGCTAAGTTGGAAGAAGCCGGCGCTTCAGTTACTTTGAAGTAATTTAGCGACCGTTTTAAAAAGCAGTCCCCATCGTGGGACTGCTTTTTTTGTGGTTTCAAT
The DNA here is from genome assembly GCF_053471565.1 of Furfurilactobacillus sp. WILCCON 0119. NCBI lineage: Bacteria > Bacillati > Bacillota > Bacilli > Lactobacillales > Lactobacillaceae > Furfurilactobacillus > Furfurilactobacillus sp. WILCCON 0119. The sequence continues at coordinate 299,395 of NZ_JBPCCV010000002.1, read as the reverse complement.
GAGCAACGTGTAAAAATGGCAAAGCGGGCGTGCATGCAAGGGATTGTTTAAAAAGAACGCAATCGGCCACCTGAATTAGTGGAACATGGTAAACTAGAGAAGATTTTAACAGGGGGAACAATTATGCACATTTTACGCAACATGTGGGCGGCAATTAATCGCCACATGACGCTATTACGATTACTGTTTGTCTTTTCCGTGCTGCTCTATGTTATCCATGAAGTGGGACGGGATCTTCAACAGATTAGTGGCGATCAGGTCGCTGAGACGTTTACGCAACAGACACCGACAACGTTACTCATCATGTTAGTGGTGGGGTTCATTGCGGTGATACCAATGCTAAATTACGATTTTAATATCGTTAAGTTTTTACCAGGTACGTTTAAACGGGGGTATGTGATTCGGTCGGGGTGGACCGTTAACACATTCACTAACATTGCCGGGTTCGGGGGCCTCCTTGGCGCGAGCTTACGGGCGAACTTTTACAGTAAGGGGGCAACACGGAAGGAAATTCTGTTTGCCATCTCCAAGATTGCCCTCTTTTTAGTAACGGGCTTGTCACTCGTCTGTTGGATTTCACTCATTCAAATCTTCGTGTTCCATGTTGGGCTGGTCTTTGCCCGGTACTGGATCTGGCTTGCTGGCGGGGCCCTTTATTTCCCCGTCATCATGCTGGTAACCCACTTTACTGACGCTGAGTTTTTTAACGATTTGACCATCCGGCGGCAGCTATCACTGATGGCTGGCTCAAGCTTCGAATGGATCGGCTGTGCGCTGTTCTTCATCCTTATCGGTGCGTTAATGGGCATTCATGTTGACCTGGCTGCTGTCTTGCCAATGTTTGCCGTGGCGTCCGTCGCAGGGGTCGTTTCGATGATTCCTGGTGGCCTCGGTTCATTTGATACGTTTATGATAACGGGCCTTGGCTTCATTGGTGTGGGGAAGGCAGACGCGCTGGTTTGGTTACTGTTGTACCGAATTTTCTATTACATCTTGCCATTTTTGGTCGGCGTCTTTTTCTTCATTCAGGACACTGGCGTAAAGATCAACAACGCGTTTGAAGGCCTCCCGATGCAACTATTTCGGCGGGTGGCCCACATTTTCTTGACGGTCTTCCTGTGGTTTTCTGGAGTCATGATCATTTTGATTTCCACGTTCCCACATTTGCAGGAGTATAACAAGATTTATGGGGCGTTCTATGGGTACGTCGTTTACTTTGCAAACCAGGCAACAAACATCATTATGGGCTTTCTGTTGATTGGGCTGGCGCGCGGGGTTAATTCCCGGGTTAAACGAGCGTTTTGGCCGACGACTGTGGTATTGATCATGGCAGCGCTCAATACGCTGTGGAAAGACCCCTCAATTAAGATGAGTGTGTTCCTCGTGCTGGTGTTGCTTGCCTTGTGGTTATCGCACAAGGAATTCTACCGGGAGCACTTTGAGTATTCCTGGGGGGCCATGCTTGTTGATGGCATCAGCTTTGTGGGAATCTTTGTGACCTATATAATTGTTGGAGTGTATAACACACCGAATTATCAACGCTTGCACCATGTACCACGGGCCGCACTGTTTCCTACCGAACGAATGTGGCTAAGTGGTCTGATTGCCATTGCGATTGCGATGCTGATTTTGATCGCCGTTTACTGGTATTTACACAACGGAAAGTCATCCATCTTCCAGATGCCGTTTGATGAAAAGCGGGTTGCCAACGTGATGAACCAGTATGGTGGAAATGAGGTGAGCCACCTCGCATACCTGAAGGATAAGCTCCTGTACTTTTATCAAGTTGATGGGGAAGACAAAATCTTCTTTATGTACCGGAAAAAGGCCGATCGCCTGATCGTGATGGGCGAACCGGTTGGGGATCAACAGTATCGGGATGCAGCAATCGATGCGTTTATGAACGTCGCTGACAAGGAGGGCTACTCGATTGTCTTCTACGAGATCGATGAAGACCTAACCATGTGCTTACACGAAATGGGGTACGATTTCTTTAAGTTTGGTGAAGAAGGTTACGTCAACCTGCCGTCGTTTAGTATGGAAGGGAAGAAACGAAAGTCAGATCGAAACTTGATGAGTAAGTTTGATCGCGATGGCTTTACCTTTGAAACACTGAAGCCACCGTTTTCTGCGGCAACGATTGCGGAGTTACGGGCCATTTCGGATGATTGGTTGGATGGACAAAACGAAAGCGGCTTCTCCCTTGGCTTTTTTGATGAGTACTACTTAAACCAAGCGGCCATTTATGTGTTAAAGGACGCGGAGCAACACATCGTGGCGTTTACCACCGATATGCCAACGCAGACGGCGGTCGCGTCCATTGACCTGATGCGTTACGCCAAGACGGCACCATCAGGGACCATGGACGTAATGTTCATTCACCTTTTGCAACAGAATGCTGCCGACGGGTTCCAAGAATTCAACATGGGGATGGCGCCGTTATCTAACGTCGGTGTCTCCCGGTTTAGCTTTATTGAGGAACGGATTGCCCACCTAATTTATGAGTACGGTTACCGCTTTTATGGTTTCCAGGGGCTCCGTAACTATAAAGACAAATACGTAACCAGTTGGCACCCCAAGTACATCGCGTACCGGCGCCGGAGCTCACTTGTCTTTACCATGATGCAAATAACGTTTGTAGTGAATGAAAAACGTTCGAAAAAAGCCAAAGGAATTTTACTCTTAAAGCGGAATGTCGAAAAGCCTGGCTCGGTCAGGTAAGCGTAACCGCGTAGAAAAAACAACACCAATTATTTGCGTGTTGTTTTTTTGTGCGCTTGAATTTTAGTGAAAAAGCCTTAATAATAACCAACATTTTGATGATAACGTTAAGAAATAATAAGGTGCATAAAAAGAAAGATGAAGTTTGTATAAGTAAATGTTAACGGTTTAGAAATGCTTTTATTACAGTTTGTTTACTGTGTTGCTGTGGTAATTAATTTCGAGTAGTATAAGTGTTGTTAAGTTATTTTTAAGGTATATCATATAAAAAGCTTTTTAAAATGATTGCAAGCAATGAGCAATGCTTAGTTGGGGGAAGATGTGTGCAAAAAACATTGGTAGAATTACGCAAAAAAGATGATGTCATTGAAGCTGCTGAGATGGGCGCTTCCTATAAAGAAAAGGTGCGTATCCAGTTGGTCTATCAAACTTCTTTTAAAGTGATGATTGATTTTTTCTTGGCACTTGTCGGTGTAATTGTTCTTTTACCAGTGCTACTAATTTGCGCTGTACTCACTAAAGTAACTTCGAAAGGACCAGTTTTCTTTCGACAAGAACGAGCCATTACTGCGGATAAAACTTTTAAAATATATAAGTTTAGAACGATGAGTGTTGAAGCTCCTCATAATGTTGCAACACAAGATTTAGAAAATCCGGATAATTATATTACAAAATGGGGAAGGTTCATGCGTCAAACGAGTTTAGATGAACTGCCACAGTTGTTCAATGTTCTCAAAGGACAAATGAGTCTAATTGGACCACGGCCGGTAGCAGTCACTGAAAAGCAGTTATTAAAATTACGAACAACGTACGGGTTGGAACAAACAAAACCAGGCATTACAGGACTTGCACAGATTAGTGGTCGTGACTTAGTTGAACTGGAAGAAAAGGCAATGCTTGATCGTCAATATTCTGAAAATATCGGCTTTACAAACGATTTAAAGATTATGGTCAGGACGATTGTCATCGTTTTTTTACGAATTGGTATTCGCGAAGGAAAGACAGAAAAATAAATGAATAGGAATGGATTTCGCTATTATGAAAGGGATTATTCTAGCAGGGGGGTCAGGAACCCGACTTTACCCAATTACAAAAGCCACCAGTAAGCAGTTGGTACCGGTTTATGATAAGCCGATGATTTATTACCCGTTGTCAGTTTTGATGTTGGCTGGGATTAAAGATATCTTGCTAATTACGACACCTGAATTTAAAAATCAATTTATTGAATTACTTGGCGATGGTTCGCAGTTAGGAATTCATCTTGAATATGCGGTCCAAGAGCATCCACGTGGACTGGCAGAAGCGTTCATTATTGGAGAAACCTTTATTGGAAATGCCCCGGTTGCACTTGTCCTTGGCGATAATATTTTCTATGGCGCTGGCCTATCTAAGATGTTGCAGAGTGCTGCGCAATTAAAAAAAGGCGCAATGGTGTTTGGCTATCAAGTCAGCGACCCAGAACGATTCGGCGTCGTTGAGTTTGATGAAAACAATCAAGCAATTTCAATTATGGAAAAGCCAAGCGAACCTAAGAGCAACTATGCCGTTACAGGACTGTATTTTTACGATAATGACGTGGTCAACATTGCTAAAACAATTGAACCGTCAGACCGTGGTGAGTTAGAAATTTCGGACATCAATTCAATTTACTTAGCCCGTCACGCATTAACTGTGCAAGTTTTGGGTCGTGGGTTTGCGTGGTTAGATACAGGGACTCATGACGCAATGTTAGAAGCGGCTAATTTTGTTGCAACCATTGAAAAACAACAAAATTTAAAATTGGCTTCTTTAGAAGAGATTGCTTATCGGATGCAATATATTGATGCATCTCAGATTAAAAAGCTAGCTGAATCATTGAAGAAGAATGATTACGGCCAGTACCTACTAAGGATGCTTGAAGACTAGGAGAAGAATAGTGAAAGTAACCAAAACAAGTTTGGCCGATGTTAAGCTGATTGACGTCGATTTATTTGGCGACAATCGTGGCTTTTTTACCGAAACATGGACAAAAGAAAAGTTCGTTAATGCAGGAATTGATTTTGAATTCACTCAAGATAATCAGTCCTTGAGTGCCGAGGCGGGCGTTTTGAGAGGAATGCATTATCAGTTAGCACCACATGCGCAGACTAAAATTGTGCGTGTTGTTACAGGTGTTGTCGAAGATATTCTTGTTGATATGCGAAAAGGCTCACCTACCTATGGACAATGGGAAGGATACGTTTTGAGTGAATTTAATCATCGGCAATTGCTCGTTCCCAAAGGGTTTGCGCATGGCTTTGTCACGCTGACGCCCAACGTTAATTTTGTCTACAAGGTTGATGGTTATTATGCTCCAGAAGCTGATCGTGGAATTGCGTTTAATGATCCAGCAATCGGAATTGATTGGCCGATTGATATTCAACATGCAATTATGTCGGAGAAGGATCAACACCATCCAGTGCTTGCGGATGCTGAAAATAACTTTGTGTACGGAAAGATATAAAAGGAAAAATAATATGAATTTACTGGTTACGGGTGGCGCGGGATTTATCGGCTCAAATTTTGTTCGTTATGTATATAATAATTTTTCTGATGTATCGATTACTGTACTTGATAAATTAACGTATGCAGGTAATAAGGGAAATATTGCAGATCTTTTGGGCGAACGTGTCGAATTAGTCGTTGGGGATATCTGTGATCGAAATCTTGTTGAATCACTGGTTAAAAAGACGGATGCAGTTGTGCATTATGCGGCAGAAAGTCATAATGACAATTCTCTAAAAGATCCAGAACCATTTATTCAGACTAACTTGATTGGAACGTATACGTTAATTGAGGCGGCTCGAAAATTTGATAAACGCTTCCATCATGTTTCTACTGACGAAGTCTACGGTGATCTTCCCTTACGAAAAGATTTGCCTGGGCATGGTGAAGGAATCGGTGAAAAATTCACACCTGAATCACGTTACAAACCGTCCAGTCCGTATTCGTCAACTAAAGCTGGTAGCGATTTACTTGTAAGAGCATGGGTTCGCTCGTTTGGGCTAAAGGCAACAATTTCTAACTGCTCTAATAATTATGGTCCATATCAATACATTGAAAAATTTATTCCTCGACAAATCACCAATATTATTAGCGGGATTAAGCCAAAGTTATACGGTTCTGGAGAAAATGTTCGTGACTGGATTTATACAGAGGATCACTCATCAGCAGTTTGGGCAATTTTGACGAAAGGTAAAATTGGTGAAACCTATCTTATTGGTGCAAACGGCGAAAAGAGTAATGTTGAAGTTCTGGAAGCGATTCTAAAGATAATGGGTCAGCCTAGTGATGCATATGATCATGTTAAGGATCGTCCGGGTCATGATTTGCGATACGCAATTGATTCCAGCAAGCTTATAAATGAATTAGGTTGGCGGCCTAAGTATACTGATTTTGAACAAGGACTTGAAGAAACCATTGAGTGGTATCAAGAACATGAGTCTTGGTGGCAAACTGATAAAAATAAAGTAGAAAGCAATTATGCTAAAAATGGTCAATGATTTTTATCGACCATTTTTATTTTGATTTGGGAGAAAGTGACAATGAAAATAATGCTAGTAGGTGCTAACGGTCAGTTAGGAACGGAATTACAAAAGAATTTAGATAGTGGTAATGATACTTGGGTAGCATATAATTCAACTCAATTGGACATTACAGATCGTAATGAAGTTTTAAAGCGAGTAATGACGGTTAAGCCTGATGTTATTATTGATGCTGCAGCGTACACAAAAGTTGATTTAGCCGAAGATGAAGGGAAAAAAATAAACTGGGCGGTTAATTTTACTGGAACAAAGAACCTTGCCGATGCTGCAAAAAAGGAACGAGTGAAGCTTGTTTATGTATCAACAGATTATGTTTTTGATGGTACAAAACACGGTGAATATTCTGAAAACGATGTAAGATCACCAAAAAATCAGTATGGGGAAGCTAAATTGGCTGGAGAACAATACATTCAGGAAAATTTAGTTGACTATTATATTGTAAGAACATCTTGGGTTTATGGTGAATTTGGTAAAAATTTCTATTTTACAATGAAGCGATTAGCCCAACAACGTAAAGAAATATCGGTTGTTAACGATCAATTTGGACAACCGACGTGGACAAAAACATTAGCCGATTTTATCCTATATCTTTTGGATAACGATGTCCTTTTTGGCATTTATAATTTAAGTAACGAAGGACGAACAACCTGGTTTGATTTCGCAAAGGAAATCTTAAAGGAAGATGAGGTCCAAGTTTTGCCAGTAGATTCTAGCTCTTTTCCACAAAAAGCGCTTCGGCCAGAAGAGTCAGTATTATCTTTAAATAAGGCCAAAGGAACCGGTTTTGAAATTCCAACTTGGCAAGAGGCATTACGTCAATTCAAAGTGACTGTCAGTAAATAAATTAGGCTGGATAGGGTGAAAAAACAATGAGTAACGAAGCTAAACTTAGCTTTGGTGTAGTGACATACAATTCTGCTGAGGACCTCGCTAAACTATTGGTTTCATTAAATGATGAACTAATGGCATGGTCAGGAGAGAAGCGTATTTACATCGTTGATAATGGATCAACAGATAGTACATTAAGTGTCATTAAAATGTTTCAAAATCAAAGTGATGTATCAATTGAATTAGTTGACAACAAAAAAAATCTTGGCTTTGGCGGCGGACATAATGAAATTATCAAAATGGTTACTTCTGATGTTCACTTTATTGTTAATCCTGATATTGTCATGCCTAACAATGGCGAAGTTTCAAAAATAGTTGCTTATTTTAAAAGCCATCTGGAAGTAGGATTAATTTCACCACAGATTCAAGATTTGGCGGGCAATGTACAGTTGTTAAATAAGTATGATCCGACTGTGTTGGATATGATAATTAGGTTTTTACCATCGTGGTTATTTAAAAAACGTAAGCAAAAGTTTGTTAAAGCTGATATCGGATACAAGAACACACAGCCTATCGAATTTGCTAGTGGCGCGTTTATGGCCTTTAGAACAACAGCATTAAAAAAGATTGGTGGTTTTGATTCAAGGTACTTTATGTATTTCGAAGATGCTGATATCACTAGAAAGATTCGGCAAAAATATGAAGCAGTTTATTACCCTGGGGCAGTGGTGGCTCATAGATGGCAACGTGCGAGTCATCACAATTTAAAAATGTTTATTACTCAAGTTGTTAGCATGATTAAGTATTTTAACAAATGGGGTTGGCAACTGATGTAAATTGTTTTTAGTAACAGTTTTCTTTAGGAGAATCAAATGAAAATTGCAACAATAATGTCTACGTATAATGGAGAAAAATACATTCAAGAACAAATTGATAGTATTTATAATCAAGATTTTAGTGACTCATTGGATTATATGGACGTTTACGTGCGGGACGATGGTTCTAGTGACCGGACGTTGGAAATTTTGGCCAAATTGCAAAATAAATATTCACAACTTAAAATCATTAAGGATGATAAAGGAAATTTAGGAGTCAAACGGAACTTCTTTCAACTATTAACAATGGTGTCAGATTATGAATTAGTTTTTTTTAGCGATCAGGATGATATTTGGCCAGAAAACAAGGTGACAGAGTTTGTCACAAAGTATAACCAGTTAAATAAGAGTAATGAAGTGATTGGCCTTTATTCAGATGCATGGGTGGCGGATAAAGAGGGAAAGCCTACTGACCTTAAAATGTCCGATGTTGGGCATTGGAAAAAAGAGAGTGTTGAAGAAAGTTATGGATTTTTAATGTTAACTTTTCGTGTAACCGGAGCAGCGTTTGCAATTAATCATCGTGCTGTTCAAATGGTTAATCAATTGGAAGCAAAACAAATTCGCGATGTGTATATGCATGATGCGTTTATTGCAGTGCTAATTGCTTCTTTAGGAACACTTGCAAGGATAGACATGCCATTACTCTATTATCGTCAACATGGCAACAACTTAGTTGGTGCTTCAAATGGAGCAAAGACGTTTAAAAAGCGTTGGCAAGCTGCCATTAAAAAGGCGAACTATACTATGAGTGATGGCTGTTCGTTGTATGATTATTTGACAACTTACGGGGCCGAATATTGTGATGATCAGCAAATGATCGTCTTAAAGAAGTACTTTACTAACTATTTTGTTTTAAAAAATAGTCGGCGCCTGTCATTAACAAGAATTAAAGCGGCAAGAAGAATTGCCTCTACGTTAGCATATCGTAGCCGTCGAATAATGTTTGGCGGTTTGCTGAGTTGGATTAATTTCCATGATGGAGGGACACATTAGTGAATAATGAGCGTTATTCAGATGGTTCAAGATTATTTCGTTTATGGTATTTGCTGAAGCTTGTTTATCATGGGATTGGCCAACGATTTCGTCTAATTACAAAATACGGCATTAGCCGGGTGCTCAATGCATACCAACTTGCGAGTTTTTATCAAGATGAGTTAGGAATGATTGCCATCGTTAAGGATGAGGCTACGTATATTGAAGAGTGGATTGAGTATCATCGTTTAATTGGTGTCTCAAAATTTTATATTTTTGATAATGGTTCTACGGATGGTTTGGAGCAGGCACTGACTCAATACATCAAAAGCGGATTGGTTATTTATCGAAATTATCCAGGTGAAAATATGCAAGAACGGGCCTACAAGATTGGAATTGATGAAATGTGCGGCCGAGTTCGATGGGTATTGACGTTAGACATTGATGAATTTCTTCAACCAGTAGCTAATATTCAACTTAACGAGTGGTTGGCGCAGCTACCAAATAGCGTTTCGCAGGTTGAATTTGGTTGGATGATTTTTGGGTCTAACGGAATTAAAACACGTCCTTCAGGTCTAGTCATTGAAAACTATACTGCTCATGCAAGTGATGAATTCATTGCAGATTATAAACCTGTGGTAAGGCCTGAACGAGTTTTAGACATGCATTTTCCACATGAGTATGATGTTGTTGGAAAGACAATCAATGATTGTGGTCATCGATTATGGGCCTATCCACCAGTAAAAGTACGTGGATCACGACCGGCCTCAAGAAAGATCTTTCGAGTTAACCATTATTATTCGAAATCAGAAGCTGAATTTTGGCAAAAATCACAACGAGGTGACGCGAGCGTTTCAAACCGGGAACCGCGTAACCAACAGGATTTTGATGAACATGATCAAAATGTGGTTCGTGATCAATCAATGTTGAAATATGCGGAACAATTAAAGGAACAAGGCATCAAAGGGTATTTGAATGAAAACGACAAATGAACATGTAAAAAATTCACTGGTTAATATTTTAACGGCTTCTTATTCATATGTTTTTACGCTCTTTTTAACCGTGATTGTTCGTGGAATAATGGTTTATACACTGGGACAAAAGTATGTTGGCTTAAATGGTGTTATGGCTAGTGTATTGTCTTCTTTTTCGTTAGCGGATTTAGGAATTGATTCCGTTTTATTATTTCTTTTATTTGAACCGTTAGAGAAAAAAGCGTATGAGCAAGTTTATCAATTAACAAAACTCTTTCAAAAAATTTATTTTTGTATAGGGATTGTTTTTTTTACAATCGGCTTAATTGCATTGCCTTTTACAAAACAAATTTTTGGTTTACAAACAGTCCAAATTAAGAGTTTTGTTTGGATCTACCTACTGTTTTTAATTAACGCTGGTGTTAGCTACTTCTTTGTTTATTATCGAACATTATTAAATGCTGATCAGCAATCGTATGTTATTGCACGGATAACATTGATTGTTAATATTATCACTGGTGTGGCCCAGGTTGCTGGTCTACTTGTAACTAAAAATTTCGTAACGTACGCGGTTATTCAATTGATTGGAACTTTGATTTTAAATCTGGTTATTGAAGCAACTGCTAAACGAAAATACTTATTCTTAACAGCTTCATCGAAGAAGCCCTGGCATCGTCCAGATCACAATGTTATTTCAACGTTGATTAAAAATACAGTTGGCGGGGTTTCCAATAAAATTGGTTCCGTAATTGTTTTCAGTAGTGATAATATTTTATTGGCACACTTTGAGACACTAGCATTAGTAGGAATGTATTCAAACTATATGTTGATTGTTCAAGGAGCGGCCGCTTTTTTTTCAAAGATTATTGCATCAACAACAGCGACAATCGGCAACTTTGGCGTGGCAGCTGATCCGTCTAAAAATTTAAAGTTATTTATTAGAGTAAATGTAATTTTGAACGTGATCATTTCATTGATGATTGTTCCGTTGATACTTTGCTTTTCGGCATTTGTTCGGCTTTGGCTAGGTGCACATAGTGTTTTACCGTTTATGTCAGTTAACATCATCGTAATTAACTTTGTTTTGCAAATTCAAAGATACCCTTCATTAACTTTTATTGATGCATTTGGATTGCAGTGGATTCAAAAATGGAAGTCAGTTATTGAGTCACTGATCAATATTGGCGTGTCATTATTCTTATTAATGAGTTTTCACGCAGGGCTAAACGGTGTTCTTTTAGGAACCTTAATTTCAACATTAACAGTTGTTTCATGGTATGAGCCATATATTGTTTTACGAAATGTTTGTGATAAGCAATATAGGAAGTTTATTGGGATGGCATTGCCGTTTATCTTGTTGTTTACATGCGAGCTTTTTCTGGCAGATGGTATGTTAAGATTTTTCCCCGTGATTATTTTATGGAAAGCATTGCTATTTGCGATTGTGTTTGATTGCCTTTTGGTACTTATTTATTTTGTAGTATTTAATCGGAATGGGAAACTACAATCAGTAATCAAAGGGTTTCAAAATGATGCTCATTAATTTAGTCCATAGTGACTTTAGTAAACGGGAGGCGAAGCATGGTATTTATTGTATCTCTTATAATTTTAATCCTATCGGCAACTTTACATCTTTTTGAACGAACAGCTTCACTATTATTTTCGTTAGTGTTAGCTTGGTTGGCAGGAACAGTGTCGATAGTAAATTCTTTTGATGCGGCTGCATATGCACAATTTTATGGTTTTCCGGTGGGAACACGTATTTTTGAGCGTGGTTATATGCTAATTACGTATTGGTCGGCTCAGTTAGGTTATTCATATGAAACGTTTAGGTTGGTAAGTTATATTATTGCATATTTGATTTTCTATTTGGGGATTATCCGTTTAACACAAAGGCCAGCGGTTTTTTTTGCCTTTTATGCTTTTTTTCCTTTTTTAGATGATGCAACACAAGTACGTAATTTTTTAATGTTTTCTATTGTTGTTTTCGCTTATTCACTAGTTACAAATCGAAAATTGTTTAATTGGTGCTGTTCGGCATTACTAATTGTTATAGCTGCACAATTTCAAACAACTGGTTATTTGTATTTAATCGGGATGGTGTATTTGTTTGTCCCTCAGAAGTACTTGAAGAAGGCAGTGAACTTTTCGATTGGAATTTTTGCGGCTGTTATTTTGGTTGCTGGCGCTTTTTGGCCAGTTTTATTTAAAGCACTTATTCCCAAGTTGGCTTCTATATCTGGAAGAAGTAATTTTCAAGATTCACTATCGTTTTATGCAACGCAAGGAAGTTCGCATGGGACATGGTTATTTCTGATTGCCTATGTGCTGTTATCGGTGATTCTGTTAATCCAGCTGAATCAGAAAAAGCTTTACTTAGACGAAGCAAACCAATCTAATTTACTAGTATTGTTCTTAATTGGTAGTATCGGGGTGCCTCTAAGTATTATTTCGGAAAGTTTTAATAGAATCATCCGTAACTCGATGATGCTAATGCCGTTATTTATACCAGGAATGATTGCTATCAAGAATAAAATTATGGTAGAAAGAAAGCAATACTTAAAAGTTGTGGTTCCAATATTAGTTGTTGTATCGATGTTTGGTACGGGATATTTTAATCACAGTTATGGACATATCGGAAACTACGCATTAAGTATGCTCAAAATAGTTCCGCAGAAATAACATGTCTGTTTGGTGCCGGTATTATAAGTTACAACTAAATAGTGATTGTTTAATTGAGTAGAGGGGTCATTGTTTAAATTTAAACAATGACCCCTCTACTCAATTTTATTTAAATGTACTTATAGCCTTCATTATTGAGGAAGCCGTGTTTATGATGAATCTAATGATTTGGGACGATGACATTATTAATAATTCGAAGTAAAAGAGTATAAGTGTTCCGCAATTTTGTATTTCATTACCTCAACCATCATTTTTTTATTCAATTCATTAGTTAAAAAAATCTCGAAAGCTGTTTCAATTTTCGAGATAAGGGTTAATTAAAAGGTTATAAAGAGCTCCTTTATCAGATATTGGATTTACGCATGTGGCATCGTCGTCACGTGTTTAAACGTCTTAAAGTAGTCGAAAATCTGATCAATGGACGTTGCGTTGACCATTAAATCAAGGTCACTGACGGGGAGAAAGTCAACCTCTGCAGCATCCACGAACCACTGCCACAGTGAATCATAGAAATGATCAATGTTGAAGAGGGCAATGGGCTTTGTGTGGATGTCGATCTTACTCCATGAAAGCATGGTGCCCAGTTCTTCAAACGTGCCAAAACCACCAGGCAAAACAATGAAAGCATCGGAACGAGCCAACATTTGTTCCTTACGTTCATCCATGGTGTGGACCTCAACTAAATGGGTGAGGTGGTGGCTTTCGGTACTGATTTCCTTAAGAAAGCGGGGCATGATCCCGGTCACTTGACCACCAGCATCAATGGTGGCATTCGCAACGGTCCCCATGAGACCGTCAGAGGACCCACCGTAAACGAGTTGGATGTTATGGTCGGCCAGGTAACCACCAAGCAAGGCGGCCTGAACGGCGTACTCTGGGTTGTCACCGGGCATGGACCCGCAAAAAACACATAGTGAATTGATTTCTGTCATGAATGGTGCCTCCTGTGAGTTATCGACTTAAGTATACCACGGCCGCTATCAGCTGATTCTGCGTAAACGAAAGCGACTGCCCACCCTGATAAAGGGGGAGCAGTCGCTTTTTGATTGGTTAGTTGTTAACTGATTAAGCCTTCTTTGGGCCACCAATTTGGTAATCGTCGTTACTCATGGCTTCAACGTTTCCGAGGCGGTAGCCGTTACCAACCTGACTGAAGAAGTCATGGTTTGAGGTTGAGGTGGAAATCCCGTTCATAACGACAGGGTTCACATCGTCGGCTGTATCTGGGAAGAGGGGATCTTGGCCCAGATTCATCAGCGCTTTGTTTGCGTTATAGCGGATGAACTTCAGAACGTCATCAGACCAGCCAACCCGGTCGTAAACGAGGTGGGTGTATTTCTCCTCGTTTTCGTACAGGTAATAAAGAAAGTCGTACATCCAGTCCTTTAAACCTTGTTGTTCATTTTCAGTAAGCTGCTTCATGGCCAGCTGGAACTTGTAACCGATGTACGTGCCGTGGACAGATTCATCCCGCAAAATCAGTTTAATAATTTCGGCAACGTTGTTCAGCTTGTTGTGACCAAGGTAGTACAGGGGCGTGTAGAAACCGGAGTAGAACAAGAAGGTCTCTAGGAAGACGCTTGAGATCTTCTTTTTTAGCGGGCTACTATCGTCATGGTACAGCGTGTAGATCCGCTTCGCCTTGTTTTGCAGGAGGTCCTCAGAATCACTCCAGTCAAAAATTTCGTCAATTTCATCCGGTGTGTTCAGGGTCTCGAAGATGGTGGAGTAACTTTTGGCGTGCACAGATTCCATGAACTGAATGTTATTCAACACAGCAGTTTCGTGGGTTGTCCGAACATCCTGCCGAAGCGCCGCCATCCCGTCCTGTGACTGTAAGGTGTCTAAAAGGGTCAACCCACCAAAGACGTGACCAACGACCCATTTGTGGTCGTCATCCAAAGTGCGCCAGTCATCGAGGTCGTTTGAAACGGGGATCCGGGTATCAAGCCAGAATTGCTCCGTTAATTTTTCCCATGTTGCTTTATCGATTTCATCGGAAACCTGGTTCCAATTGATGGCTTTGTAGTTGCCATTGTCCATTATGTTGTCCTCCTGGCCTAAATACTGCAGCTTTCACATTCGTTCGCGCCCACTTCGCCATCATTATCTGTAAACGTGCGGACGTAATACACAGACTTACAGCCCTTTTTCCATGCATAGTAACGCAGGATGTTGAGATCACGGGTCGTCATCTTGTTCGTACGGCCATCTTTCCATTCGTACAGTCCTTCAGGAAGTGTTGACCGCATGAAGAAGGTGAGTGCCATCCCTTGATCAATGTGTTCTTGAGCCGTTGCGTACACATCAACCACTTTCCGCATATCAATGTCGTAGGCCGATTGATAATAAGGCAGGGTGTCGTTTGAAAGGTATGGTGCTGGATAATAAATCTTTCCGATCTTCTTTTCTTGCCGTTCTTCGATCCGGTTAACGATGGGGTTCAAACTTGCCGTTGTGTCATTAATGTAGGAGATTGATCCGTTAGGCGCAATGGCCATCCGGTTTTGGTGATACAACCCATCGGCCATAACAGCAGCCTTCAACGCAGCCCAATCTTCCTTAGTCGGAATGAAGATGCCGGCGAATTGTTCAGCGACTTTGGCACTAGTTGGGGCCCAATTCTTAGTGGTGTACTTGTCAAAGTAGGCGCCACTCGCGTAAGTTGAGTTTTCAAACCCGACAAACGTTTGGTGGCGTTCACGAGCAATGTCGTTAGAGGCTTTTAATGACCAGTAATTCAGCAACATGAAGTACACTTTAGTGAAGTCTAAGGAATCAGCGTCCCCATAATGCATGTGATTCTTGGCAAAGTAAGCGTGCAATCCCATGGCACCAAGACCGATGGCGTGGCTTTCTTCGTTACCATGTTGCACACTTGGCACAACATCAATGTTACTGTGGTCGGTTACGTAGGTCAATGCACGAACCATGGCGTCAACGGAATGTCCAAAGTTAGGGGATGCCATCAGGTTAACGATGTTTGTCGACCCAAGGTTACAACTAACATCTTTACCCAACACATCATATTCTTGGCGATTGTTGATCTTTGAGGGTGTCATCACCTGGAGGATTTCTGAACATAAATTACTCATGATGATTTTACCGGCAATTGGGTTGTTGAGGTTGGCGGTATCAATGTTCACAACATAAGGATAACCAGATTCTTGTTGGAGCTTGCTGATTTCAGTTTCTAATGTGCGGGCCCGGATCTTTGTTTTGGCGATCGCAGGGTTGGCCACCAGGTTGTCATATTCTTTTGTAATGTCCACGTAGGAGAATGGGGTGCCGTAAACTTTTTCCACGCTTTGTGGTGAAAAGAGGTACATGTCGGCATCTGCTGCGACTAGTTCATAAAACTTGTCGGGAATCGTGATCCCAAGTGAAAGGGTCTTGACCCGGATCTTTTCATCCGCATTTTCCTTTTTGGCACTCAAAAAGGCGACAATATCAGGATGGAAAACGGATAAGTACACGACACCGGCTCCTTGACGTTGGCCAAGTTGGTTTGAGTAAGAGAAGGAGTCCTCCAGTAACTTCATTACGGGAACGACACCGGAAGCGGCGTTTGCAATGCCTTTAATTGGTGCACCGGCCTCACGCAGGTTGGAGAGGTTAATCCCGACCCCACCACCAATCCGTGATAATTGAAGCGCAGAGTTGATGCCACGGCCAATGGCATTCATGTCGTCTGTCATTTGAAGCACAAAACAGGACACCAATTCGCCACGGCGGGCCCGGCCAGCGTTAAGAAAACTGGGAGTAGCAGGTTGGTAACGTTGGTGAATGATTTCATCGGCTAAGGCCATGGCGAGATCTTCGTCACCATCGGCAAAAAACAGGGCGTTCATGGCAACACGATCGGCAAAGCGTTCAAGGTAAAGCTGGTTATCATTTGTGCGCAATGCGTACTGTGCGTAGAATTTGTACGCAGCCATAAACGTTTTAAAGTGAAAATCTTGTTCTGCTAAGTAGGTGTAGAGCCGTTCCACGAAGGCAAACTCGTACTGTTCAAAAAAAGCGCGTTCGATGTAATTATTATTCAGTAAGTAGTCAAACCGGTCACGGAGACTGTCAAAGCGCATGGTGTTGGGTTCCACATTTTCGGTTAAAAAAGCAGCCAGTGCTTCCTGGTCTTTATTTAGCGGAATTTGTCCGTTGACCGGAATGTTGATTTGATTGTTGAGATCGTAATAAGAAACGTCGGTTAACTCGTTTAGTGCCATGAATTCCACTCCCTGAATTTTTGATAAAAGAAAAGACGCGCGCAAGGCCGTTACGTGCGTCATGAATGCCAATGAATGAAGCGTTAATACTTAGGCTAACGTCGCTAATACATCAGGACGGAAACCAGAGACAACAGCTTCTCCAGCATCGACGACGGGCATGGCTTGAAAACCACGGCCCTTTAAATAATCGATGAGTTCGGGGTGCTGATTGATATTTTGTTCTTCAAAGTCCACGTTGTGTGCGGTTAAAAAACGCTTCGTCATCTTGCATTGAATACAGTTATCCTTCGTAAAAACAGTAATTTTAGCCATAATGGCCACTTCCTCTCCGCTCGCAAATCGATTGATTTGAGCAATTGCTAATGACTTTAGTATAGTGGCTGAAAATTGAAATGCAACTTAAAAACACCACATTTTGTGCCAAAATTGGAAAAGGGCTACAAGATGTGGTGTTCTATCAACGATTTATTTTTTTAATTTTTTTCGTTACTTTTTCATGAGATTCCATTATCATAAAACTAGAAATGAGGATTAAAACCATGAGTAACGATCATTATTATACGCCAAATCCGGAAGCTGTCCACGACGAAACGACGTGGTCTTTCCGATTATTAGGGCGAGAATTAACCTTTACCACCGATAACGGTGTCTTTTCTAAACGAACTGTCGATTATGGATCACGTGTTTTACTTGATGCGTTTTCACTAGACCACGTTCCGTCAGGCAGTGTGCTGGATTTGGGGTGTGGCTACGGACCAATTGGGTTGGCCCTTGCTTCAACTTACCCAGAGCGAACGGTAACAATGGTTGATGTCAACGAACGTGCGTTAGCGTTAGCCCAAAAAAACGCACAGCAAAACCGCATTGATAATGTCACGATCTTTGCGTCTGATCGGTATGCGGCCGTGACGGATCGGTACGCGGCAATCGTGACTAACCCACCAGTGCGCGCAGGAAAAGCCATCGTTGATGACATGTTGAGTGGTGCCAAGGACCATCTGCTTCCTGGGGGAACACTAACGGTGGTTTTACAAAAAAAGCAGGGGGCCCCGTCGGCAAAGAAGTTAATGACGGCGACCTTTGGAAACTGTGAAATTGTTAAAAAAGATAAGGGCTACTACATTTTGGTAGCAACGATGCCACATGAGTAGTGCCGGAGAAGTTTTGACTGCGGAACAACAATGGGCGATGCAGGCGGCACTCCAACAAGCTAGGATTGCAGGTAGTGTTGGTGAGGTGCCAATTGGTGCCGTTGTGGTTCATGACGGTGAAATCGTTGGCCGGGGCTATAATTTACGTGAACACGCCCAGGACGCCACCTTACATGCAGAAATGATGGCCATCAGTGAAGCTAACCACACGCTGAACACATGGCGGCTTGAGGACTGTCAATTGTTTGTGACGATCGAACCGTGTCCCATGTGTAGTGGTGCCATTATCAATTCACGGATTCCTGACGTGTACTTTGGTGCCCGGGACCCCAAGGCTGGAACCGTTCGGTCATTGTATGAACTGTTGGAGGACGACCGGTTCAATCATCGCGTTCGGGTTCATGAGGGCCTTCTTGCCGATGAAGCGGCTAACGAGATGAAACAGTTTTTCCGGGCGATTCGAAACGGCCGGGGCAAGCCGAAACCAGGGCAACGATGAACGGACAATGTGCAATGAAAAAGCCACCATTTTTTGAGCAAAAGGGTGGCAATTATGGTGCAACAAGCGTATTATAATTAATTGCCGAAAGGCCATGAGGCAAGGTCACCCTCACGAATCGTGTCAGGACCGGAAGGTAGCAGCACTAAGTCCGTGGTGGTTTGTGCTTCATGTTTAATGATAATTAGTGCGCTTGGTCAACCGACCAGGCGCTTTTTATTTGTTTTTAAAACCAGTATACTATTACCAGGTTTTTAATCGTTCAGTAAAGCAGATCAAAGGAGTTAAGCATGAGCTATCAAGCGCTATACCGGGTGTGGCGGCCCCAACGATTCGACGACCTTGTGGGTCAATCCGTCATTACGCAAACGTTAAAAAATGCGATCATTACAAATCAGACCAGTCATGCTTACCTTTTCTGTGGTCCACGGGGAACCGGGAAGACATCGGCGGCGAAGATTTTTGCTAAGGCGATTAACTGTCCCAACCAGGTGGATGGCGAACCGTGCAATCACTGCGACATTTGTCAGGCCATTACGGCGGGGCAATTAAATGATGTCATTGAAATCGATGCGGCCTCGAATAACGGGGTTGAAGAAATTCGGGACATTCGTGATAAGGCAAAGTACGCGCCGACACAAGCAACCTATAAAATTTACATCATTGATGAAGTGCACATGTTATCGACGGGGGCGTTCAACGCGTTATTGAAAACGTTGGAAGAACCACCAGCAAACGTTATCTTCATTTTAGCCACCACGGAACCCCAAAAGATTCCGGCAACGATCATTTCGCGGACCCAACGCTTTGACTTTAAGCGAATTACCGCCCAAGAAAGTTTTGAACGGATGGTGTACATTCTAGACCAAAAGTCGGTTCCGTTTGAAGAAGCAGCACTGCGCGTCATTGCCAATGCTGCCGAGGGGGGGATGCGTGATGCACTGAGTATTCTCGATCAGACGATCTCCTTTGGGGATAACGACGTGACGTTAGCAAACGCCCTGTTAGTGACCGGAAGCGTGACGGAAAGCCTGCTGACAGACTATGTCAACCAGGTTGTGAACCACGAAACGACGGCCGGGCTTGCAGCGCTACAAAAGGTTTTGGATGACGGGAAGGATGCGGGTCGCTTTGTGGAAGACCTCATCAGCTATGTTCGTGACCTGTTGCTCTTTAAGGAAGCACCAGAAATGGTGACGGGAAGTGACAGTACAAACGACGTGTTCCAAACGCTGAGTCAGTCGACGGATCCTGATGTGTTCTACCAGATGATCAATGCGCTAAACGACGTTGCGGCCCAACTGCGGTTTACGACTCATCCAGATGTTTATTTGGAAGTGCTGACGGTCAAACTCGGTCAGATCTATCCGACACCGCGTGGGGGGACTAACGCGCCGGCAACTGGTGGGCCTGACGTAACGGCACTTCAAGCCCAGGTTGGTCAATTGAAGCAACAACTGGCGCAACTAACAAGTGCACCAAAAGCGCCAACACCGGTTGCCTCCGCCGCTACGGTGACAAGTCAGTCAGCACAAGCATCAGCAACTTCGGCGGCATCGACCACGCCGACTGCGCCCAAGAAGGCAGCGCCTAAAGCAACACCGACTAGTGGTGCCAACGTTAGCTTAGCCAAAGTTTATCCGGTGTTACGGGCGGCCACAAAGCGTGACTTGGATGGCATGCGGGAAGTGTGGACGGATCTGTTGGACACACTGCCAATTACCCAAAAAGCAATGATGAACGTTTCTAAACCGGTGGCAGCCAGTCACGACGGCGTGATCGTGTCGTTTAGTTACGCGTTCTTCTTTGATAAGGCAATGAGTGACGATCAGTTGCGGCAAACCCTGCAGGATAATTTGAACCGGTTAACCGGTGAGCTGACGGATGTGCTGTTTGTACCGGAAGAACAGTGGCCGCAGATCAGAAAAGACTTTTTAAAGGACCACAAGGATGAACTGGGGAGTTCGGCGACCGGTAATCAAGAATCAGCACCGGCAGCTACGATCGGTGACCAAGAAGCACCTGAGGCAGCAGAATCGTTGGAAGAAGCACCGGCTGTGGTGACAAAAGCCCAGGCAATCTTTGGTGCAGACAATGTAACGGTCAAAGAGGACTAGTTAGCGTATAATTAACACATAATATAGAAAAAAACTTGGAGGTACGAACTTATGATGGGTGGTAACATGCAAAGCTTGATGCGTCAGGCGCAAAAATTGCAAAAGCAGATGAAGGCGGATCAGGAAGCACTGAACGCACAAACGTTTACGGGAGCTGCGCCTGATGACATGGTGACGGTAACGGCAACGGGTGAACACAAGGTGACAGACATTGTCATCAAGCCAGAAGCCATCGACCCAGACGACCCAGACATGTTATCTGACATGGTTTTGGCAGCCGTTAACGACGTTATGACAAAGGTTGATGAAGCAACGAACGATACCATGGGTAAATACAGCCGTGGCATGGGCATGTAAGGTTAAATAGACGAGGTCAAGATGGATTATCCAGAACCAATTGCACAGTTGATTGATAGCTACATGAAGTTACCAGGCATCGGCGCAAAAACAGCGACAAGACTGGCGTTTTATACAATTGATATGGAAAGTGATGATGTGACTGGATTTGCTAAGTCACTCATTTCGGCAAAGCGGGACCTTCATTTTTGTTCAATTTGTGGAAACATTACCGAAACGGACCCGTGTGCAATCTGTTCCGATAAAAGTCGTGATCAGAGCACGATCCTGGTTGTTGAAGAACCCAAGGACATCATGTCGATGGAAGGTATGCGTGAATACCACGGCTTGTACCACGTTCTCCACGGGGTGTTGTCCCCAATTGAGGGGAAGGGCCCAGAAGACATTAACATCACCAGCTTGGTGAAGCGGCTTCAGGAACACGCCGAGATCAAGGAAGTGATCGTTGCTACAAATGCAACGCCGGAAGGTGAAGCAACCGCGATGTACCTCTCTCGGTTGATCAAACCCGCTGGGATCAAAGTGACCCGCTTAGCACACGGGCTGTCCGTTGGTTCAGACATTGACTATGCGGATGAAGTCACACTGCTAAAGGCGGTTGAAGGACGAACGGAAATGTAGGAGGGCCAGATGTTTTTTAGACGACGGGCGTCAGTTAAAGAAGACTATGATAACGTGTTGCTTGATGACATCGACCATGCGAAGCACGTTTGGGATCGGGCCGCGGAGACGCAAACCGCGGTCGTTGACGAGGGGAATGGCCGTGAGCTCTCAACACAAACGGCATTAGCACGGCAAAAGTACCTCTTACTCTTTCGGGAGGCACGGCATCGTCAAGTTCACGGCCGGTTACAACAATCCGTAGTGGATTCATGATGAGGAAACTTAACTCACGACAAGAATAAGTCTTGACAAAGGGTCTCAATAAAAAATATGATGTAAGCTGTGGATTTTATATAATCCACAGCTTTTTTGTGGATAATTATTAAACTATTTATTCACTACATATTTAACTCAGTTTAAAAAGGACCTAGACGGAAGGATTTGAATAAATGGAACAAAGTATTAGCCTTGGTCGTGCTGTTACAATTATCCGCAAACATTTGTTAGTGATTGTCATTTGGGGTGCACTCTTAGGCGTTGCGGCGTGGGCACTAGCGACGTTTGTCATGACGCCAAAATACCAAGCCCAGACCCAGTTATTGGTTAGTCGAAAAGCCGACAATAACAACACGGGCGCCCAGTATTCTGATCAACAAGCGGACGTTCAAATGATCACGACCTATAAGGACTTAATTACCAATCAAGTAATTTTAAATAAGGTTAGTGATGAGCTTGCGCACCCAGCGCCAGTCGTTACTAAGGAAGCAACGGCCACAAAGTATGGGCGTGATTTAGACGGAAAGCGGATCGTTTTAAAGGCTGGCCAACCGGCACAAACGAAGCCAAGTTCGGAAAAAACTTATTCTGCCAGCGCTACCCAGTTGCAAAAAATGATCAGTATTTCTAACCAACAGAATTCGCAAGTCTTCGCCATTAATGTTAAGACGACGGATCCGCACGAAGCAGCTCGGATTGCGAATTTAACGGCGGAAGTGTTTAAGGCCCACATTAAAAAGATCATGGCAGTTAATAACGTGACGATTGTTTCTAAAGCAACGACTAATTCACATAAAGTCTCACCACGCACTGGCTATTTAACGGTGCTAGGCGTTATTTGCGGCCTATTGGTTGGTCTGATCTATGCGTTCATTCGTGAACTGACTGACCGGACGGTTAAAGACGATGCTTTATTGACGGAAACGTTGGGCCTAACCAATCTGGGTCATGTTTCAAAAATTTCAAATGTCGGCCAGTTAGCGAGCGCACGGGCATTTCGCAGCCGGAATGACGGCGAAGCAGGTGGCAAGAGTGCTGAACCGAAGCACCTTTCGAGCCGGGTTTAGATAAGGAGGACTGAAAATGCCATTATTCCATCGACGGAAAAAATTATCAGAAGACACCATGATCAACGGGGCCAAAATGATCACTGCCATTCATCCGAAGGCGGTCGTTTCAGAACAGTTTCGGACCATTCGCACGAACATTGAGTTTGCCTCGATTGACCAGCCAATTAAGACGTTGATGTTTACATCACCCGATGCCAGTGAGGGAAAGTCGACCGTTTCTGTGAACGTGGCCGTTACGTGGGCGCAACAAGGGCGGAAGGTTCTCTTTGTAGACGCTGATCTACGCCGACCAACAGTTCACTCAACGTTTGGGTTGCAAAATAACCGGGGGTTAACGACGTTGTTAACGCAAAATTCGGTTGAAACATTTGCAGACTTTGTTCAACCCAGCCCAATTCAGAACCTCTTTTTGATCACGAGTGGGCCAATTCCACCGAATCCCGCAGAACTATTGAATTCACAACGAATGAATCATTTCATTGAGGTGGCAAAACGTGACTACGACATGGTCGTCTTCGACGTGCCACCAATGGTAACCGTAACGGACGCTCAGCTTTTAGCTGCCAAGTTAGATGGTGTCGTGCTGGTTGTCCGGTTTGGGGTAACGAACAAGATTGCGTTAGCCCGAACAAAGGAACTGCTCGACCTCGCCCACGCAAACATTTTGGGCTACGTGATGAACGACGCCAATGGGGACGCCGAAGGAAGCGGTTATGGGTATGGTTACGGCTATGGCTACGGTTATGGTAAGACGGACGAGAAAGAGGGCTAAGGATGCCAGTTGTTGACTTGCATTGTCATTTATTACCGCAGTTAGATGACGGTTCTAAGAGCATGGCCATTTCATTGGAATTGGCTATGGCGGCTGTGGAAAACGGGGTAACGCATGCGTTATTAACGCCCCATCATATGAATGGCGTTTACACAAACCATAAAGCAGCCGTGCAGCAAGCAACGCGCGCTTTTGCAGATCAATTAGCGCTTAACGGTATTGACCTAAAAGTTTTTGCTGGTCAGGAAGTGCGGATTAACGGCGACCTGCTAACGGCGATTAAGAACGACGACATCTTGTATGCGGATGAGGGCAATCACTATTTAATGTTGGAATTTCCCGACAATGATGTGCCACACTACACTCGCGAACTGTTGTATAACGTGCAACAACAGGGAATCACGCCGGTCATCGTGCACCCGGAACGCAACGCAGCCATTTTGGCCAACCCAACGTTACTGTTTGACCTTGTGAATCAGGGATGTTTGGCCCAATTAACGGCTAGCAGCTACGTGGGGACGTTTGGCAAAAAGGTTGCAACGTTCAGTCGCCAACTGATCGAGGCGGGTCAGGTGAATGTTCTAGCTTCGGATGCCCACCATTTGCCTGGGCGAAAGTATGAAATGCGCCAAGCCTTTCAGCAACTGGAAAAAGACTTTGGCAAAAATCGGGCCCAACTCTTTGAAAAGAGTGCCGAAAACATTTTAAACGGTGCGCCCGTTGAAACGGTGGGGATTAAACCGCTTCAAACAAAGCGGCGGTTGTTTGGTTTGTTTTAGATTGATCGCACCATAAAAAGCTTACGGAAAATTTCCGCAAGCTTTTTATTTTGGGCGTGGTGACAGGCAATCACGGTGAATTATTTTAATGAAGCGCTCGCTTTGCGTTAGACATGGTTCGCGTTCTAAAGTACAATTAACTCATTGAAACTAAGGGAGTTAAGAATTGTGGAGACAGGCGCATTTATTACTTTTGAGGGGCCCGATGGGGCTGGAAAAACCAGTGTTTTGAGTGCGCTGATTGAAGAATACACGAGTCAATTGGGGTCACGGTTGGTCTCAACGCGTGAACCTGGGGGCAACCGAATTTCTGAAGCCATTCGGGCAATCATCATGGATACCACAAATGTGGACATGGACGCCCGGACAGAAGCGTTGTTATTTGCAGCGGCACGGCGCCAGCACCTCGTTCAGACGGTGCAACCGGCGCTCGCGTCAGGCAAGATTGTTTTTTCAGATCGGTATGTTGATAGCTCCATTGCGTATCAAGGGGCGGGCCGTGAAATTGGAGCGACGGCTGTTGCCGAGATGAACTTGTTTGCCACGGCGGGATTTACGCCAGACCTAACCATTTACTTCGACATTCCGTCAGAGGTGGGGCTGGCCCGGATTCACGATTATCGTGCAGACCAGGTCAACCGGTTAGATAATGAAGCACTATCCTTCCATCGCCGGGTGCGAGCCGCATATTTGCAACTTGCCCAGCAGGAACCAGAGCGGATTGTCACGATTGACGCAAATCAACCATTAGAAGCAGTTGTTGAAGATGTTAAGCAGACGTTGGCGCAACGCTTGCCACAACAGTTTGGTTTATCTGAAGACTAGAAAAGGGAGTGGTTCACATGAAAATGATCGTTGCGATTGTTCAGGATAAGGACAGTAACCGGCTGAGTAATCAGTTTATTGAACAAAACATTCGGGCAACAAAGTTATCATCAACTGGGGGATTCTTACGCTCTGGTAACAGCACCTTTTTAATTGGGATCGATGATGACCGGGTGGATGAAGTGCTGGCTTTAATTAAAGAAACGTCACACACGCGCGAGCAGTTCATGACACCGCCCGTGAATATGGATGTATCGATGGACCAAACGGCGTCGTATCCCGTTGAAGTCACGGTGGGTGGCGCAACCTGTTTTGTTCTCCCCGTGGACGCATTTCACCAGTTTTAACGTTAACGCAGAAGTAATAAGGTGACAGTGAGGCATGATGGCAACAACAAACGAACTTTTATTAAATGCTGAGCACCGACAACCGGTGTTTGTTCAGCATTTTCAACATGTAATTGAACAGGGCGAACTTGCACATGCTTATCTGTTCGCTGGCCCAGCTGGAAGTGGTAAGGAGGAGCTCGCAATGTGGATTGCGATGCGCCTTTTTTGTAACCGCGTGACGGACGGACAACCTTGCGGTGAGTGTGAAGAGTGCCTGCGGATCAGTCAACATGAGCACCCAGACGTTTTGGTCGTGGAACCAGACGGTCAGTCCATCAAGGTTGACCAGGTCCGGTTGCTCAAAACGGAGTTCACAAAGAGTGGTGTGGAAGGTAATCAGAAGGTGTTCATCGTTGCCGGCGCAGAAACAATGACGGCGAGTGCAGCCAATAGTTTACTGAAATTTTTAGAGGAACCAAGTGGGACCGTTACGGCAATTTTACTGACGACCAACTTGAACCTCATTTTACCGACAGTCGTTTCTCGGACCCAAGAGTTGGAAATGCGACCGCTCGCACCGATGGAATTACAGACCCAGTTAGCGGCGGTCGGGGTGAATCCCAGTTTGTTACCGTTGACGATGCGGTTAACCAACAGCGCCGAACAGGCCCAGGAATGGCTAACGGATGATTGGCTTGGTCAGGCGGCTAATGCGACCTGGCAGTGGCTGGCTCATGTCTTAAAACCAGATCTCCATGCGTTTCCACTGGTGGCGACCGACATTATGCCACTGGCAAAGGATCGGGGCCACCAGCGGTTATTATTGGACATGATCATTGCGGCATTGCGTGACGCACTGCTGATCAGCCAACCAGAGGTGACGGAATCTGTCACGATGAGTTTCCCCAGCCACCGCGCGGAGTTAGCGACATTGACGGCGAATTATACGCAAAATCAACTCGTCGAAATGACTGATTTGGGGTTACAATCAAAGCAGCAATTAGAACGAAACGTTAGCTTTGAAAACACGGTTGAGGCGCTAACGTTACAAATTATTGATGGCTTGACCGTGGCGCAATAGATGAACAATGGTTTGAAAATTGGTGGAGGTGTAGTGGTGGATAAACGACAAGCACTGCTGAGTGATTTCGATCACTTAGAAGAACAAACAGACGCCATTTTGGCACAATTAACGGCATTGAAGGCACAGGTGACGGCGTTGTCTGAGGAAAACGCTGAACTAACTGTGGAAAACCAACACCTACGAGAATTACTGAGTGAAAATGGGATCGATGGCGACGATGAACAACGGTTATCAAAGTCACTTCAAAACCTTGAACGCTTGTATGCCGCTGGCTTTCACGTGTGTCGTGAATTTTACGGCCAACGCCGTGAAGCGGATGACTCGTGTGCCTTTTGTTTAGAGTTGATCTACGGTGAGCGTGAGCGCACTAACAAAGCTAGTTAAGGGTGAGTGAAGAAGACATCATGACGATTACCAGCCAACAAAGTTTTGCAAACCACACTGTGGGGACACTGTACCTAGTGCCCACGCCGATTGGCAACTTGCAGGACATGACCTACCGCGCCGTCCAAACGCTACAAGATGTTGATTTAATTGCGGCGGAGGACACGCGCAACACACAAAAATTACTGAATAATTTTGACATCACCACCAAGCAAATCAGTTTTCACGAGCACAACACGCAGGAACGCATTCCTGAATTAGTGGCGCGATTGCAGGCAGGTACGACCATCGCGCAGGTCAGTGACGCCGGGATGCCATCCATTAGTGACCCCGGGTCTGAGCTGGTTGCCGCTGCTGTTCAAGCAAGCATTCCGGTCGTGCCACTACCAGGCGCTAATGCCGGTGTGACCGCGTTGATTGCTAGTGGCCTAGTGCCCCAACCCTTTTATTTTTACGGCTTTTTGAACCGTAAACTAAAGGAACAGCGTGAGGAGCTCAGCGCGTTAGCGAAGCATGAAGAAACGGTGATCTTGTACGAAGCACCGCACCGTCTCCTTAAAACCCTCGTTGCGATTGAAGCCGCGGTGGGCCCTGACCGTCAACTGGTGTTATGCCGGGAATTGACGAAAAAGTTTGAAGAATTTATTCGGGGCACCGCTGCTGAAGTGGTGGCATGGGCCCGCGACAACCAGATTCGTGGCGAATTTGTCGTTTTGATCGGCGGGGCGGAGCATGTTGAAGCCGTTGAAGTTGATCCATTGCTGGCATTGACCGTTGATGCGCACGTCACGGCGTTGATCAATCAAGGTGCAAAACCAAATGATGCCATTAAAGCTGTTGCAAAAACACGGGGGTTAAAGAAGCAGGCCGTCTACGCAACGTATCATCATTTAAATGAGGTGGATGAATGACTGAACCACGGTGGTACGAAGCACCACATAAAATTGAATACTATGAAACAGACCTGACGGGGCAGACAACGCTGGCCATGTTGATCAACATGTTGGTACTCACGTCGTATGATCAAGCCGATCATTTCGGCGTTGGGACGGACTACATGTTGGAAAACGGCCAGGGTTGGGTCATTGCCCAGTACGAAATCGACGTCACCCGACTACCGCGCGATCATGAACGGGTGACACTAGCGACTGAAGCGACGTCTAATAACCGGTACTTTGCTTACCGGCAGTTCTTTATGCGCGACGAGGCCGGCGAACTGCTGGTTCACGTAAAGTCGATCTGTGTTGTTATGGATCAAGCGGCTCGTAAGATGGTTGCCATTCCGGCAGCAGCGATCGCGCCGTACGAGTCTGATGAGGTGAAACGGATTCCGCGATTGGCGCGGCCCACAAGCATCGATGAGCAGATGGCCGTGATAAGTCAGCCTTACCAAGTGCGCTACTTTGATTTAGACACGAACCATCATGTGAACAACGCCCATTACTTTGACTGGATGATGGACCCCCTCGGTGAGGACTTTTTGACCACCCATGCGTTAGCGCATGTTGCGATTCGGTTTGAAAATGAGGTTCGCTACGGTCATGAAATTAAGAGTGTTGTCACAGTGCCCGTCGTTCATGATGATGGCACAATCACGACGCTTCACCGTATTGAAGGTGACGGTGAGCGCTACGCCGAGGCAGAGTTTACGTGGCGTGGTGTAAACAAAGATTAAGTAACGGTATCAATTATTAACGAAAATGTTGCGAGAAAGCGTCGCTGTGCTATGCTTGAAAGCGATAACATAATTGTGGAGGAAATAAAATGTCAATTTTAGTTGCTGGTGGGGCCGGGTATGTCGGCTCACACATGGTTGATCGGTTGATCGAAAAGGGCCATGACGTGGTTGTTGTGGATAACTTATCCACAGGCCACCGTGCTGCCGTAAATGACGCGGCCCATTTTTACGAAGGGGACACGCGTGATCATGACTTTTTAACGCATGTTTTTGAAACAGAACAAATTGATGGCGTGATTCACATGGACGCATTTTCCATCGTGCCAGAATCCATGAAGGATCCGTTAAAGTACTTCGATAACAACGTTAGTGGCATGATCACATTACTTGAAGTGATGCATGAACAAGGCTGTACCCGAATGGTCTTCTCATCCACAGCGGCAACCTATGGTGTGCCAGAGCGGATTCCAATTCATGAAGATGACCACAAGGAACCAATCAACCCATATGGTGAAAGTAAGTTGATCATGGAACACATGATTCGTTGGTGTGATGAAGCTTACGGTATTAAGTGGGTTGCACTGCGTTACTTTAACGCAGCTGGTGCAAAGGCCGATGGTTCAATTGGGGAAGATCACCACCCAGAAACCCACTTGTTACCCATCATTTTGCAAACGGCACTTGGCGAACGTGACCACATTGATATGTTTGGTGATGATTACGACACACCAGATGGGACAAACGTTCGTGACTATGTCCATATTTTAGACTTAGCGGATGCGCACATCTTGGCGCTGGACTACTTGGCTGACGGCAACACCAGCCGGGCATTTAACCTTGGTTCATCGACTGGTTTCTCAGTGAAACAAATGGTGGAAGCTGCCCGTGAAGTAACTGGCAAACCAATTCCTGCTAAAATTGGACCACGGCGTGCCGGTGACCCAGATTCACTGGTCGCTGATTCAACGGATGCCCGTGAAATTTTGGGCTGGCAACCACAATACGATGATGTGCACGACATCATCAAGACAGCATGGGCTTGGACCCAAAGCCATCCACATGGTTATGAAGATCGTTAATCCAATATTCAATTAATCAAGTTCACTGATCATTTATGATGATCAGTGAACTTTTTTTATTGCCGATGTACTGAACGTAAAGCGGTGACACAACTCGTTAGGATTGGGGATGGCCCTAGGGGTTTTTGTGAAGATGTGTTAAGATAATGGACGTCTAAACGAACGAAAAAAATGAAAGCCAGGCATGACATGAAGGTACTTGCATTAGATACATCAAACCGGCCGCTAAGCGTGGCATTATTAGAAGATGAGACCGTTGTCGGTAAAGTAACGACGGCGACACAGCTTGATCATAGCGTTCAACTGATGCCAGCCATTGCTTCCTTAATGGCCGACGAGGGCTGGCAACCGACGGACCTTGATCGTGTTGTTGTGGCACAAGGACCTGGTTCTTACACCGGGGTCCGCATTGCCGTCACCACGGCCAAAACATTAGCGGCAACGCTGAACCTAGAATTGGTTGGTGTTTCAAGTCTTGCCGTGCTCGCTGGTGGTGTAGCGCAAGCGTCCAACCAGTTGATTGTTCCCGTGTTTGATGGTCGGAACACCCAACTTTATGCTGGTGGCTACCGTGTCAAAGAGGGCGAATTAACGAATGTCATTGCTGACCAGCATACGAACCTGACCTCATGGTTAACGTTGTTGGCTGACCTGAACGAACCTGTTTTACTGGTGGGGGAAACAACCCGTTACCATGATGAAATTGTGAACCAGTTAGGTGACAACGCGTTGTTTGCGCCAACAGCTGATAATTTACCCGATGCGGGTGTCTTAGGGCAGCTTGGTCAAGCAATCGCACCAGTTGAGAATATTGATAATTTTGTACCGAAATATTTGCGGTTATCCCCAGCTGAAGCACAGTGGGCGGCTGCACATCCAGGAGAGACGAACACGAACTATGTTGAAGAAGTGTAAGGCAACAGTCCAAAAATGGTATCAACGGCACTTTGCAAGTGACGTCCGCCAACAGCAAGTGGAAGATCTGGACATTAAAAATCATCGGTTGATGATTCGTGATGTGCAGTACTTTTTAGGACGTGCACAGTTCCCAGACATTCCAGAAATCGTGGCCGTGGAGCGGGCTGTCTATGATGGCAAAACACCGTGGGATGACCAAGCATTTGCCAATGAATTAAAGCGGAAACAAGATCGGTTGTACCTCGTTATTCGTAAGGATGACCAGTTGATTGCTTTTGCGGGGTGCTCCCTTGACCGGCGGCGGAAGGATGCCCACGTGACGAACATTGCGGTGTTGCCACAATGGCAGAATTCCGGCTTAGGTGAATTTTTATTGCGGACGTTGGTTCGTAAAGCACGACACATGGGGATGCACCAGGTGACGTTGGAGGTGCGTTTGAGCAATACCGGCGCGCAACGTTTATATAAAAAGCTTGGCTTTAAGCAGACGGGAATTAAACGTGGGTACTACTTTGGTGACCATGAGGATGCCGTTGACATGTTACTTCCGCTAATCAATAGCCACCCAGCAGATGAGTAACGTTGTGTGTCGGCCGTTTGAACCGGTTGACAAACACAAAGGTGCCCAGCTGATTGAGCAGCTCGCTGCGAGTGCGTACGCGACAGGGGCACCATGGTCACAGACCGTTATTGAACGCGACCTTGGGTTAGCGACGAGTGATTACTGGCTGATCGAGCAGGACGGAGAACCACTGGGCTTTATCAGTGGGAGCCAGGTGCTTGATGAGGCAGAAATCACCAACATTGGCATTAGTGCTCAGGCGCAAGGCCGCGGGCTGGGGCGTCAGCTGTTGACCGTGTGGCTACACGCTCATGAATCGGCGCAGGTAATCACACTTGAGGTGCGCGAACATAATGACGCTGCCAGGGCGTTGTACCAGCGCCTGGGGTTTCACGCCATTGCGGTACGTCCGAACTATTACAGCGCACCCAGTGAGAATGCCGTAATCATGCAACGAAAGGTAAAAGGAGAACATTGTGACGCAGGAACGTGAGTTGATTTTAGCTTTTGAAACCAGTTGTGATGAAACGAGTGTTGCCGTTGTTGAAAATGGTGACCGCATTCTCAGTAACTTTGTTGCAACACAAATTAAGAGTCATCAACGGTTTGGTGGCGTGGTGCCAGAAGTGGCCAGCCGTCATCACATTGAAGAAATTACCATTGGGATCAAAAAGGCGCTGACAGAAGCACAGGTGACGCCCGCTGAGTTGACGGCGGTTGCGGTCACGTATGGGCCAGGGCTGGTTGGTTCGTTACTTATTGGTGTAACCGCGGCCAAAACGTTTGCGTTTGCACATGGGTTACCATTGGTTCCGGTGAATCACATGGCGGGCCATATTTACGCGGCCCGTTACGTTGAACCGTT
Organism: Furfurilactobacillus sp. WILCCON 0119; assembly: GCF_053471565.1. NCBI lineage: Bacteria > Bacillati > Bacillota > Bacilli > Lactobacillales > Lactobacillaceae > Furfurilactobacillus > Furfurilactobacillus sp. WILCCON 0119. Next base: position 267,200 of record NZ_JBPCCV010000002.1, on the reverse strand, counting down.
GACGTTTCCGTTGTTAGCGATGTTAGTCTCCGGTGGGCATACCCAGATTGTTCTCATGAAGGCGGCCAACTCGTTTGAAATCATCGGTGATACACGCGATGACGCAGCGGGTGAGGCTTACGATAAGGTCGGCCGTGTCCTTGGCATTCCGTATCCGGCAGGAAAAGAACTCGATCGCCTGGCTCATGAGGGCGCAGATACGTTTAACTTTCCACGGGCAATGATTCATGAAGCCAATTATGACTTTAGCTTTAGTGGATTGAAAAGTGCCTTTATTAACACCGTTCATAATGCTGATCAGCGGGGTGAAACACTTAACCGCGCGAACTTAGCCGCAAGTTTTCAGGCAAGCGTGGTTGATGTTCTCGTGGCGAAGGTGAGTGCGGCTCTGAAAGATTTCCCCGTTCACCAGTTAGTTCTAGCCGGTGGGGTTGCCGCTAACCGTGGCTTGCGTGATGGGTTGGCAGAGCTGCTCACGACACGTTTTCCCGAGACAAAGCTTGTGGCAGCACCACTGGCACTTTGTGGTGACAATGCAGCCATGATCGGGGCAGCCGCCCACATTGAGCTGGCTGAGCAACACTTTGCGGGGTTAGATTTAAACGCCGATCCAAGTCTTGAGTTTCCCTGGTTGCCAGGAATGGACGCCTAACTAATGATGACAAATTAAAATGACCACCTTCCCAATTCTTGAGAAGGTGGTCATTTTAATTTTAGCTTAATCAGGATCAAGCTAAGTTATGTTCTGCGTTAAACGTTTCAAGCGCCTCACTTGCGGTTGCCCATTCAAGTGACAGGGTGTCGTTTTGTTCGTTTAGTGCATCCAGCTCGTGCTGAAGATCCGTGAGTTTACCGATGTCACGAACGTTTTCTGGTTGCTGCATGGTCGCCGTCACGGTGGTGATCTGTTCGTCCAACGCGTCAATTTGTTCTTCGAGCGCAGTTACCTGCCGCTGGAATTTCCGTTGCTCACGAAGGTCTGCCTTACTGGCTTGATAGGCAGAGGCCGCGGCCGTTGTGGTCGGAGTGGCTTCCGTCGTTGGCAGGGTTGCTTGGTCAGCTGCGATGGCGGTCTGATAGTCATCGTAATCACCGTCAAACCAGCGTGTCTTAGCCGCAGATAATTCGACGACTTCAGTGGCCACCTGGTTGATGAAGTACCGGTCATGTGAGACAAAGAGAATGGTTCCGGTAAAAGCGTTCAGGGCTTCTTCCAAAACTTCACGAGCATCAATGTCTAAATGGTTCGTGGGTTCGTCCAAGATTAAAAAGTTATCGTGATCTAAGGATAGTTTTGTGAGCGAGAGCCGGGCGCGTTCACCACCACTCAGCGCGCTGACACGCTTTTCGACGTCGGTTCCGGTAAAGAGGAAACTACCAAGCAGTGTCCGCACATCACGTTCAGGGATGGTGGGGTGTTCATCCCACACTTCACTAAGGACCGTCTTGTCATCGTGCAGGATTGCTTGTTCTTGATCATAATAACCAATGCTCAAGCTGGCACCAAGTTTGACAGTTCCAGCAAGCAGTGGCAGTTGGCCCAAAATGGATTTCAAGAGGGTTGATTTACCAACCCCGTTGGGACCAACGATGCCGACCGCATGTTGTTTAACGACGTCTAAATTAATGTGTTCGGCCAGCGGATGGTCGCTCATGTAGCCAATGCTGACATCCTGGACCTTGAGCACCTCTTTCCCACTTTCACCAGATGGTTCAAACCGAATGCGAATGGAGCGATCGTCATCTTTGGGTGCCTCCAACCGATCCATACTTGCGAGCTGTTTTCTCCGGGCTTGGGCCCGCTTGGTGGTTGAGGCACGGACGATGTTACGGTTAACGAAATCTTCAAGGGCGTTGATTTGGGTCTGCTGCTTATCGTACGCCCGTTGTTCAGTGGTGAGCCGTGTTGCCTTCTGGCTTAAATAAGCTGAGTAGTTTCCTGTGTAATGGGTCAACGTGTGTTGGTTCATGTCGTAGACGGTGGTCACGACATGGTCAAGAAAGTACCGGTCATGTGAAACGACGAGGACGGCTCCCGGGTACGTTTTCAGGTAATCCTCTAGCCAACTTAGCGTTTGGATGTCCAAATGGTTTGTTGGTTCATCCAAAATCAGCAGGTCTGGGCGTTGAAGAAGGTGTTTGGCAAGTGCAAGCTGGGTCTTTTGCCCACCAGAAAAACTGGTGACGTTACGGTCGTACGTGTCTTCATCGAAATGAAAGGCATGGAGAACACCACGAATCGTGGCCTGATAGCCATAACCGTTATTTTCTGTGAAGTCGTGCTGCAACTGGTCGTAGTCGGTTAGTAAGTGGGTGTAATCTGTACTGGTATGATCAGCCGCGGGGTCGGCAATTTGGGCTTCGAGTTGATGCAACTGGGCTTCCTGACGCTGCTGCTGAGCAAAAACGGTGAGCATTTCGTCCCAGACGGTGTTGCTCGAGGTTAAGCCGGCGTCCTGGGGAAGGTAGCCGATGGTGGCGCCCTTTGAAGAGGAAATGGTCCCCTCATCAGGCTCCGTAATGCCAGCAATCATTTTCAGCAGGGTGGATTTTCCGGCACCATTCCGGCCCACCAAACCGACACGGTCGCGGTCGTTAATGGTCATTGAAACGTGTTGAAATAAAGTATCAGCGCCGAAACGTCGCGCAACTTGTTGCACCTGAAGCACTTGCATAAATTGAGGTCTCCTACATCATAAAAGTCTTTGTTCTATTTTAGCATGTTGTGGGGTGGGATTGCGAAAGGGACAAAAAGTTCGTGAAATGAACTAATGATTGGTGGATAAACGCGTGTAACCACTCGAGAAGTGGTCTAAAAATTAATCAGTAAAAGAAACGCCGGTTTAAGCCACTTTTGCGCATTGAAAAATGGTGAAATGCCCTTGTAATTTTGCGAAATACCCGAATGCTGATATGAAATATGCTTCACAATAAGGGGCCCTATGCTATAATTTACCTTACAACGAGTTTCACAAGGATAACCCGCAAAGTGCGGAAAGAAAAGGAGTGACTGCTGTGGCTGAACAACGAATTCCACGGGCAACGGCAAAACGGTTGCCAATTTATTATCGATACTTGAACATTCTCCTCAACGCAGATAAGATGCGCGTCTCATCAACAGAATTGTCAGAAGCAGTGAAGGTGGATTCCGCCACGATTCGGCGGGACTTTTCCTATTTTGGTGCACTAGGAAAACGGGGCTACGGCTATGACGTGCCTAAATTACTTGAATTCTTCAAACGAATCTTAAATCAGGATCAACTGACTAACGTTGCATTGATCGGGGTTGGGAACCTTGGGCATGCATTGCTCAACTTTAACTTCCACCAAAACAGTAACGTTCGGATCAGTGCCGCTTTTGATGTGAACGAAGCCATCATTAATACAGTTCAAAGTGGTGTGCCAATTTATCCACTGGATGAGATGGTACAACAGTTGCGGGATCAACAAATTGAAATTGCAATTGTGAGTGTGCCAGAAGACACAGCGCAAGACGTGACGAATCAAGTGGTTGAAGCTGGTGTTCAGGGAATTTTGAACTTTACGCCACGGCGGTTAACGGTTCCTGACAACATTCGGGTTCAAAACGTCGATTTAACAAACGAATTACAAACCTTGATTTACTTCATCGACCATTACGAAGGTGGCGACGATGGGGAAGAGGACGACGAATAAGCACGGTTTAACAACATTTGGACAATGAGCCAGATGTTTTTTTATTGTCAAAAAACATTTGGCTCACGTTGCCGTATGTCTTGGTGAATGGGGCGTCAGTGGCTTGGGAAAAAACTTTTTGACTAAGTTTGACCAAAACACTTGCATTCAGAAAGCGGCATGGTTATCATAGAGCATGTTGTTAGCACTTAACGTATAAGAGTGCTAAAAGCTCTGATTATAATAATGATATTGGAGGGAATCAACGTGTTAAAACCATTAGGAGATCGCGTTATTTTACAAGCTTCAGAAGAAGAAGAACAGACCATTGGTGGCATTGTCCTTGCAAGTAATGCACAGGAAAAGCCAACAACTGGGAAGGTTATCTCAGTTGGAACTGGCCGGATTTTGGACAACGGAACGACGGTTGCCCCACTTGTTAAAGCGGGCGACGTTGTGATGTTTGACAAATATGCGGGAACCCAAGTTTCAGATAACGGTAATGACTACCTGGTTCTCCATGAAAAAGACATCGTTGCGGTTGTTGAATAACAACGCAGCGTTAACAAACCGAAATAAGCATGTGTCAGCACACTAAAATACAGTTGAGGTGGCAGAAAAATGGCTAAAGATTTGAAGTTTTCAGAAGACGCCCGGAGCGCAATGCTCGCTGGGGTCGATAAATTAGCAAACACAGTAAAGACAACGCTTGGACCAAAGGGACGGAACGTCGTTTTGGAACAAACATACGGTTCACCAACCATCACAAATGATGGGGTAACGATTGCCAAGGCCGTTGAATTAAAGGATCATTTCGAAAACATGGGTGCTAAGTTGGTGGCAGAAGTTGCTTCCAAGACAAACGACATCGCCGGTGACGGAACAACGACCGCCACGGTGTTGACGCAATCCATCGTTAACGAAGGGATGAAGAACGTTACGGCGGGTGCAAACCCTGTTGGGATTCGCACCGGGATCGAAAAGGCAACCAACGCCGCCGTTGATGCCTTGCACAAGATGAGCCACGATGTGAAGACTAAGTCTGACATTGCTCAGATTGCGTCCATTTCAGCCGCTGATCCAGAAGTCGGGACGTTGATTGCCGACGCAATGGAAAAGGTTGGTAACGATGGTGTGATCACCATTGAAGAATCTAAGGGAATCGAAACAACGTCCGATGTTGTTGAAGGAATGCAGTTTGACCGTGGGTACATGAGTCAATACATGGTTACCGACAACGACAAGATGGAAGCTGACTTAGACAACCCATACATCCTGATTACCGACAAGAAGATTGCGAACATCCAAGACATCTTGCCATTATTGCAATCAGTTGTTGAACAGGGCCGTGCATTGTTGATCATCGCCGATGACATTACCGGTGAAGCACTCCCAACGTTGGTATTGAACAAGATGCGGGGAACATTCAACGTGGTTGCCGTTAAGGCGCCTGGTTTTGGTGACCGGCGGAAGGCACAACTGGAAGACATCGCTGCCTTGACTGGCGGAACCGTTGTGACTGATGACCTTGGCCTGAACTTGAAGGACACAACCGTTGAACAGTTGGGTCAAGCAGGTAAGGTTACGGTTACTAAGGACAACACTACCATCGTTGAAGGTGCAGGTAACAAGGCGGCCGTTGAAGAACGGGTTGCTAACATCAAGAGCGAACTGGAAGCCACAACGTCTGACTTTGATAAAGAAAAGTTGCAAGAACGGTTGGCTAAATTATCCGGTGGTGTTGCGCGGATCAACGTTGGTGCCGCTACGGAAACGGAATTAAAGGAACGCCGTTACCGGATCGAAGACGCGTTGAATGCAACGCGGGCCGCTGTTGAAGAAGGTTTCGTATCTGGTGGTGGGACTGCCTTGGTCAACGTGATTGACGCCGTTGCTGCATTGACAGAAGAAGGCGATGTTCAAACAGGGATCAACATTGTGTTGCGTGCCCTGGAAGAACCAGTTCGTCAGATTGCTGCTAATGCCGGTAAGGAAGGCTCAGTAATCGTTGAAAAGCTGAAGTCACAAAAGCCAGGCGTTGGTTACAACGCTGCAACTGATGAATGGGTTGACATGGTTGAAGCCGGAATCGTGGATCCAACCAAGGTTACCCGGTCAGCACTGCAAAATGCTGCCTCAGTTTCATCATTGTTACTGACAACAGAAGCAGTTGTTGCTGAAGAACCAAAGCAAGACAACGGTGCTGCTGACGCCGCTGCTGCGGCACAAGCTGCTCAAATGGGCGGAATGATGTAGTTTTAGTACCATAATAAATTGTTTAATAAATAAGGGGCCGACACCAATGGGTGTTAGCCCCTTATTTATCGCGCTTTACGCCACTTTTAGTGCCCGTAATGATGGATAGTAATGTGAAAAGTGACAGCTTTTTATTAATTATTTATCAGCTAATTCATTGAGAAAAGACACAGGTTTGTTTGGTGTTTGTTCAAAATGTAGTGTAGAATGAGTGAGCTAGAAAGCCGCGGCCATGTTGTGGCTTTTTTGCCGTTTTTAGCCAGCTTTGATCCTTAAGCAGGCTGATAATTCAAATAATTAAAGCGTCTATTTTTAAGTGAAATGGGCGATATTAAAGGAGTTTCTTTATGTGGCGCTATTTAAAGCGACTGTTAATTGGTAAGCCGCTAAAAACATTGGATGAGGGTGGCCAGGCCCTAACGAAGTTTAAAGCCTTGGCGCTCTTGTCCTCAGATGCATTGTCATCTGTGGCGTATGGGACAGAACAAATTACGACGGTGTTGGTAACCTTATCCGCAGCCGCCATTTGGTTCTCACTGCCGATTGCCGGAATCGTTTTGATTCTGTTATTGGCGATCACGCTGTCCTATCAACAAATTATTCATGCGTATCCATCTGGTGGTGGCGCCTATGTGGTGGCTTCAACTAACTGGGGGCGGCCCGCGGGACTTGTTGCTGGGGGGTCACTGTTAGTTGACTACATGTTGACCGTGGCGGTTTCCGTGACGTCAGGAACCGAGGCAATCACGTCGGCGATTCCGTCGTTGTATCACCATCAGGTCTTGATTTCCATTGTCATCGTGCTGTTCGTTATGACCCTGAACCTTCGGGGGATGAGTGAGTCAGCCAACTTCCTGACCATTCCGGTGTACTTCTTCGTCGGCATGATTTTACTGATGATCATTGTCGGGATTTACAACATCGTTACGGGACAGGTTGCCTACCACGCCACTGCCGCCGTTGGAGCGCCCGTTAAGGGCATGACAGCGTTACTGTTCATCAAGGCGTTCAGTTCTGGATCATCTTCACTGACCGGGGTTGAAGCCATCAGTAATGCGGTGCCGAACTTTAAAAAACCAAAGACAAACAATGCCGCCGCAACGTTGGCCATCATGGCCACAATTTTGGCCCTGTTCTTTGCTGGCATTACGTTTATCAACTACTGGTTGGGTATCAAGCCAATGGCAACACAAACGGTCCTTTCTCAAATTGGGGCCGGCGTGTTTGGACACGGCTTACTGTACTACCTGTTACAAACATCGACGGCCATGATCTTAGCTGTTGCCGCCAACACCGGGTTCTCAGCGTTCCCAATCTTGGCGTACAACCTGGCTAAGGATAAAAATCTGCCCCATGCTTACATGGACCGTGGGGACCGGTTGGGTTATTCCAATGGGATCATCACGTTGGCATTAGGGGCGATTGCGTTGATCGTGATCTTTGACGCCCAAACAACGTTACTGATCCCACTGTATGCTGTCGGGGTGTTCGTTCCGTTTGCGTTATCACAATCAGGAATGATCATTCACTGGCGGCGTGAACGGGAAGGGTTCTGGCAAGGCAAAGCGTTCATTAACTTTATCGGGGCGTTTATCTCCGCCGCCATTGCCATCTTCTTGTTCATGACCCGGTTTAGTAACGTGTGGCCTTACCCAATCGTCATGGTGGGCTTACTGTGGATGTTCCATAAAATTCACTCCCATTATAAAACGGTGGCTGCCCAATTGCGGGTTGCTGAAAATGCGGAGGCCAAGCCACATCGCTATGATGGGGCAACGGTAATCGTGTTGGTTTCGAACGTGACGCGGGTGACCAAAAGTGCCATCGACTACGCGGAATCCATTGGGGATTACGTCATTGCGATGCACGTGTCGTTTGACCAAAACCCAAATAAGGAACGGGAGACCGTTGCTGAGTTCAAACGGGACTTCCCAAACGTTCGGTTTGTGGACATCCACTCCTCGTACCGGTCAGTTTCTGGACCTGTGCTGCGGTTCTGTGATGTCATTGCGAAACGGGCGGCGGAACGAAATTACAGTACCACGGTGCTGGTTCCACAGTTCGTTCCACGGCGACCATGGCAAAACATCCTGCATAACCAAACCAGTTTGCGGTTACGGACGGTGTTGAATTCACGTGAAAACATCATTGTGTCCACGTACAATTACCACTTAAAACAATAGTGTCTAATAAAAGCAGCCCTTCATCATTGATGGGGGCTGCTTTTATTTGGTCGTTTCTGGATCATAAGGAACAAACGCAAACGTCTCCCCGGTATCAACGATTTGCGCTTGACCGTTGGTTTTACTGGTGAGATCGGCGACAAACGTGGCGTCTGCCGCGTTAACCAGCACGGTAAACGTCACGGCGACCGCGTAAGCCGTATCCACGACGGTGACGACACGGTCGGTGAGCCACGGTGTGAGTGGTTCGGCCTGTTGATAACTGAGCGTAATTTGGTAACGTGCTAGCCGTTGCCGGGCAACCACGGAACCGGCTGCGGCCAGGCTGGCCGTGCTGCCGTAAGCCCGAATGAGTCCGCCGGCACCGAGCTTGATGCCACCAAAGAAGCGGGTGACCACAATGATCACGTTGTGCAAGCCAAGTCGGGTAATGACGTTTAGGAGCGGTGATCCTGCCGTGCCACTGGGCTCACCGCCGTCACTTTGGCGGGTGATTTCATCGTGGTCGCCGATAACGTAAGCAAACGTATGGTGGTTGGCCTTTGGAAGGGCGTCGCTAACACTGGTCAGAAAGGCCTGCGCGTCTTCTTCTGAGGTGATTGGTGCCGCGTTACCGATAAACCGTGATTTTTTAATGGTTTGCTCTGCTTCGTGTGGTTCAGCAAGGGATAAAAATGGGGGGACTGACATAAAATAACCTCGTGAAAATATTTTTAGGGGACTTAACGTATGTACTGATAGATGTAAAAGGGGGCAACCATGAATCCAGAACAATTATATGGACGGCAGTTACTATCCGATGAATTGAGTGACGTTGATCTGCGCCAAGTGGCATCCTTGCAGCGACGGCCGGCCATGAGTCAGCACGGCCGGCGGATTCGTTGTGAGCGGTGCCAGACGTGGCATGCAAGCGACCAGGTCCGCCTGGCGACTGGAACCTATTTTTGCCCCGCGTGCTTAACACTTGGCCGCGTCACCAGTCGGCAACAACTGGTGGGGTTACCGGAACAAAATGCGTTTAATCCGCCAGTCCATCCGTTAACATGGCAGGGCGAACTGACCCGGTTGCAAACGGCGTGTGCTCAAGTGATCGTGACCGTCTTTCAGCAACGCCGCCAGCACTTGTTGTGGGCGGTGACAGGGGCTGGAAAAACGGAGATGTTGTTTCCTGGGTTGGCGGATGCCCTGGCGCGTGGTGACCGAATTGCGGTCGCCTCACCCCGCGTCGATGTGTGCTTGGAGCTTGCGCCACGGTTAAAACGGGCGTTTGCAGGCGTCCCAATTGCAGTGTTGCATGGACGGCAAACACGGCCGTATGCGTATCGCCAGCTGACGGTGTGCACGACGCATCAACTCTATCGATTTTACCACGCCTTTGATGTTATCGTCGTGGATGAAGTCGATGCGTTTCCATTTGCACACAACCCGCGCTTGGCGGTGGCAGTCGCAACCGCTAGAAAACTAACGGGCGCGACGTTGTATCTGACAGCAACACCAAGCCGGGCACTATTGCGTGATGTTCACCACGGACGGCTCACGTTGAGTTACTTACCCTTACGTTTTCACGGACATGTTCTGCCAGAATTGACCGTTCGGTTGGCGATTAATTGGCGCCGCCAGCTAGCACGGCACCACTTGCCAGCCGGGCTGTTACGGGTGTTAAGCCAATTCATCAAGCGTGAGCAACGTTTCTTACTGTTTGTCCCACATGTGGCCCAACTAGCGGTCGTGGCAAAAATCTTGACCCGTGTCTTTCCAAAGTTAACGTTTGCGACGGTCCACGCAACGGATCCTGAGCGACTGGAAAAAGTGACAGCAATGCGTGAACGGCAAGTTCAGGGGTTGATCACGACTACGATCTTAGAGCGGGGGGTCACGTTACCGGGCATTGATGTGTTGATTTTAGGTGCGGATGACCCGGTCTTTTCAAGTGCGGCGTTAGTCCAAATGGCAGGCCGTGCGGGCCGAAGTGCTGACCGCCCGACTGGCCTTGTTTGCGCATGGGTCAGTACACAAACGCGAACGATCAAGGAAGCCCAACGCCAGATTCGTCTGGTTAACCGAAAGGGCCGCCGGTTGCCTGAATGGCAACCTGTGTAATGTGTCAGCGGCCGCTTTCCTGGCGGCCGCCAATTGGGCGCCTCTTTTGCTTGCGGCCGCTGACACAACGCGCAGTGTGTGACCGTTGTTTGGCGACGTTTACCCGAATTGACCGGGCGACTGCCTGTCCACAGTGCGGGCGTGCTCAACAACAACCTGGCCAATGTCATGATTGTGAGCGTTGGAATCAAATGGCGGACGTTTCGGCCACAAATGCAGCGCTGTTTGAGTACAATGAGGCGATGAAAGCATTTATGCATGCGTATAAGTTTATTGGTGATTGTCGGATGGCGGCGGTCTTTCAGCCAAGCGTTACGGCGGCTATTATGACGCTTCACCCGGATGTCGTGGTGCCCATGCCGGTGGCCCAATCAACATTAGTTAAACGGGGATTTAACCAGGCAACGCTACTTTTGCCATCCAGTGTCCCGGTCGTTTCGGCGCTACGGGTTCAAACGGTGACGAAGGTCCAGCAATCACGACTGGGCCGAACGGCGCGGTTAGCCCGAACACAACCGTTTGAACTGGATGGACAAGCTGGTCGAAAACTGACCGGTCAGCAGGTGCTTATCTTTGATGATGTGTACACAACCGGGCGAACAATGCGATTTGCCATGCAAGTCTTACAAGACGCGGGGCCAAAGTCCCTGACAGGGCTTACATTAGCGCGTTAATGCGCCTTATTGAGGGGTTATTATTGAGTGTTAACGACAGGTTCGCTATAATAAAGTTACAGGTAGCGATAGAGTGGTCCTATCAAAACCACTTCATGGTAAACGCCCAACGTGGCACCATGAAGACAGCGCTAAACGCGCTTAAGCCCCCGCATAGCGGGAACTTAGTTCGGAAGGGAGCGAAGTTTTATGTTAGATGTACAAACTCGTGGAGAAAACATCTCAGTAACCGATGCACTCAGAGACTATGTTGATAAGAAAGTAACCAAGATCGAACGGTACTTGGAACCGAATGTCAGCGCTGTTGCCCATGCTAATTTGCGGGTCTATCCAGATAAAACAGCAAAGGCAGAAGTGACCATTCCGTTGCCATACTTGACGTTACGGGCAGAAGAAACATCTGATGACCTGTACAAGAGTATCGACACAATGTCGGATCGGTTGGAACGTCAGGTTCGTAAATACAAGACCAAGGTTAACCGGAAGTCTCGGGAAAAGGGTTACAAGGGCTTAGACTTCCGTCCAGACGAAGTGGTTGTTGAAGAAGAACAACCAGAAGCACGCTTTGACGTGGTTCGGACCAAGAACCTGCAGCTGAAGCCGATGGATAATGAAGAAGCCATTTTACAAATGGATTTATTGGGCCATGATTTCTTCATTTACCAAGATGCAGAGACTGATGAAGTTAATGTTGTGTACCGTCGTAATGATGGGCGTTACGGTTTATTGCAAGCCGGTAGTATTGATTAAATAACCAAATGGAGTTCATTGTAAGCACCGCAATTGCGGTGCTTTTTTTATTGCCTTACTAGACAACTGTTGAAGTGGTTGGCTATGAACACCGGATTTTTGACTGAGAAGCGGGGAATTCGAGTGGGTCATCGTTGTGTAAATGTTAGTGGAACGTTAGGATTAAGAAGAATCTGTGGCTAAATCGGGCGAACCAGTTTTAAATACGGCCATCTAATGCTAAAATATATAGTTGATATACTGCGCGGTTTGTAACATTAACGCGCCTAAGGGAAGGAAAAAGTTACTGTATGCCAAACCTCTTAAAAAATTGGGTTGAATCAGATGCCCGTAAAGTTCGTCGGTTAGGCCAAACGGCTGATGAAGTCATGGCTTATGAAGATGAATATGCAAAATTAAGTGATGAAGAATTACAGGCAAAAACGCCTGAATTCCAAGAACGCTATCAAAATGGCGAAACCTTGGATAATTTGCTGCCAGAAGCCTTTGGTGTTGCGCGTGAAGCAGCCAAACGGGTTTTAGGCCTCTTTCCATTCCGGGTTCAAATCATGGGGGGGATTGTCCTCCATCATGGTGATATTGCGGAAATGAAGACTGGTGAAGGGAAGACCCTGACGGCAACCATGCCCGTGTACCTCAATGCATTATCAGGTAAAGGGGTTCACGTTGTTACGGTTAACGAATACCTGTCTGCTCGTGACGCGACGGAAATGGGTGAACTGTACAACTGGCTAGGATTAAGCGTTGGGATTAACGGAGCTGAAAAGTCTGCTGCTGAAAAGCGGGAAGCATACGATTCTGACATTACCTACTCAACAAACGGTGAAATTGGGTTTGATTACCTTCGTGATAACATGGTCGTTTACAAGGATGACCAAGTTCAACGTGGGCTAAACTTTGCGATCATTGATGAAGTTGACTCCATTTTGATCGATGAATCACGGACACCGTTGATTATTTCAGGTGGTTCAGCCGGAAATACAAACCTGTACGAACGGGTTGACCTGTTTGCAAAGACGTTACGTGAAAAGACGGATTACAAGGTTGACCTTGAATCAAAGACCGTTTCACTGACGGATGAAGGAAACCGGAAGGCTGAAAAATACTTCGATCTAAAAAACCTGTACGATACTGAAAATACGGCGCTAACACACCATATTGACCAAGCGTTGCGGGCCAACTTCATCATGTTCAACAATAAGGACTACGTGGTTCAAGAAGGGGAAGTTCAAATCGTTGACTCCTTTACCGGACGGATCATGGAAGGCCGGCGGTTCTCTGACGGCTTGCACCAAGCGTTGGAAGCTAAAGAACATGTGGACATCCAAGAAGAAACCAAGACGATGGCCAACATCACGTACCAAAACTTGTTCCGGATGTACGACAAGCTTTCCGGGATGACCGGGACGGCGAAGACGGAACAAGAAGAATTCCGTGAAATTTACAACATGGAAGTTATCACAATTCCAACGAACAAACCGGTTTTGAGACAGGATGAACCAGACTTACTGTACCCAAGTTTGAAGAGTAAGTTTAACGCGGTTGTGGACGAAATTAACCGACTTCACGAAAAGGGTCAGCCAATGTTAATTGGGACCGTGGCCGTGGAAACGTCTGAATACTTGTCACACCAGTTGGATGAAATGAACATTCCCCACAGTGTGCTGAACGCGAAGAACCACGCCCGCGAAGCTGAAATCATCATGAATGCGGGCCAAAAGGGTGCCGTAACCATTGCCACCAACATGGCTGGTCGTGGAACGGATATCAAGCTTGGACCTGGGGTTCGTGAACTTGGTGGTCTTGCTGTGATTGGGACGGAACGTCATGAATCACGGCGGATCGATAACCAACTTCGGGGCCGTTCTGGACGGCAAGGGGATCCTGGTTTTTCACAGTTCTACTTGTCATTAGAAGATGATCTGATGCTCCGGTTTGGTTCTGAACGGGTCAAGTCACTGCTTCAACGGATGAACGTTGAGGAAGATGACGCGGTCATTAAGAGCCGGTTAATCACGCGGCAAGTTGAATCTGCTCAAAAGCGGGTTGAAGGGAATAACTATGATTCCCGGAAGAACGTGCTGCAATACGATGACGTTATGCGTGAACAACGTGAAGTTATCTATAAGCAACGGCAAACTGTGATCACCGAACCAGATGACTTGAAGTGGGTCATCATGCCGATGATCGAACGGACCGTTAACCGCATCGTTGATATGCATACAAATGGTGACCAGGCTAACTGGGAACTTGAAAGCATTGCCGACTTCGCAACGGCTGCAATGGTTGATGAAGACACCATTTCCGTTGAAACGTTGTCTGGCAAATCAGCAGCGGACATTAAGGCTTACTTGATGGACCGGGCCGAAGACGTTTACCAAGCTAAACAAAAGCAGCTGTACGATCCTAACCAAATGCTTGAATTCGAAAAGGTGGTTATCCTCCGTTGTGTGGATTCTCACTGGACTGATCACATTGACACACTGGACCAGCTTCGCCAATCCATTCAATTACGTGGTTATGGTCAGCTGAACCCACTGATTGAATACCAAAGTAACGCCTTTACGATGTTTGAAGAAATGGTCTTCGACATTGAATATGACGCAACCCGTCTCTTCATGAAGAGTGAAATTCGGCAAAACATGGAACGTTAATTCGCGGCAATCGTGATTTAATTCCGTGGAGTGAATGCACATCAAAACGATTGATTTTCCAATGCGGGAAGTCAGTCGTTTTGGTTTATGAAGGACAAGTTGTTTAGAACGTTAAATTAACAAAATAAGGAGTGAATGTTATGGAACTAGCTGAAGCAAAACAACGGTTAGCCGACATGCAGCAACAGATCACGAACTTTAGGGGGTCACTTTGACCTTGATGCCCTAGATCAGAGCATTGCTGAAAATGAAGCCCGAATGGCCGAACCAGATTTTTGGAACGACAACGTGGCGGCCCAAACGGTAATTGATGCCAACAATGCGTTGAAGGCAAAACACGACACGTTTATGGAGCTGGATGAGGCCGTGGAAAATCTGGCCCTCACCATTGAATTGCTGGACGATGAACCAGATGACGAAATGATGGCACAATTGGACGATGATGTGGCTGCAACTGAGAAACGGTTACAGGCGTACCGCCTAACCCAACTGTTGGATGAACCGTACGATGGAAACAATGCCATTCTGGAAATTCATCCCGGTGCTGGTGGGACCGAATCACAGGACTGGGGTCAAAACCTTCTGCGGATGTACACGCGGTGGGCAGAACAACACCAGTTCAAGGTCGACATTGTGGATTACCAAGCGGGGGACGTTGCGGGGTTAAATAGCGCGACCATCCTCATTTCAGGAACCAACGCTTACGGTTATTTGCGAAGTGAAAAAGGGGTTCACCGGTTTGTTCGGATTTCCCCGTTTGATTCAGCTGGACGGCGCCACACGTCCTTTGTGAGTGTGGATGTTATGCCAGAATTGGATGATTCCGTTGAGGTGGATCTGAATCCGGATGACATTCGGATGGAAGTTTTCCGTTCTAGTGGTGCCGGTGGTCAGCACATCAATAAAACCTCATCCGCGGTTCGGTTGATTCATGAACCAACTGGGATTGTTGTGTCATCACAGGCCCAACGGTCACAGTTCCAAAATAAAGACACGGCAATGGCCATGTTAAAGGCGAAGTTGTACGAACGTGAAGAACAAAAGAAGGCCGAAGAAAAGGCGAAGTTAGAGGGAACCCAGATGGAAATTGGCTGGGGCTCACAGATTCGCTCCTACGTTTTCCAACCGTACACATTGGTGAAGGATCACCGAACGGGGTACGAAACGGGGAACGGACAGGCGGTCTTGGACGGTGATTTAGATCCGTTTATTGATGCGTACTTGCAGTGGAACCTGAAACAAAAAAATCCTGATTAAGGTGAAAGGACCCGCTAACACACTGTGTGGCGGGTCCTTTTTGTACCTAAAATATGCTATACTGCACGTGACAAATGGTGATCTGTGGAAAAAGGTGGCTGGAGAAGGGCTCATGACAAAACGCATTTTAGTGGTAGATGATGAACCGAGCATTGTAACATTGCTTCGCTATAACCTTGAACAGGCTGGGTATGCCGTTGAGATCGCAACGGATGGCCCGAGTGCATTGGCTAAGATTCAGACGGAAGACTATTTTTGTGTCCTACTAGATTTAATGTTGCCAGAGTTAGACGGGCTTGAAGTCACAAAGCAAGCGCGTCGTGCCGGAATTCAAACGCCCATCATCATCGTGACTGCAAAGGGCGATGAATTTGACCGGGTCTTTGGGCTAGAAATTGGTGCGGATGATTACGTCGTTAAGCCGTTTTCCCCACGCGAAATTATTGCACGAATTAAAGCCGTTACGCGGCGTAATGCGCCAAGTGCCAGCGCTGAACCAACCCACCCCGTCATTACGGTGGGCGAGTTATCAGTTGATGAAGACCGCTTGCGGGTCATGCGGGCGGGCCAGCCGATTGCATTGACGCCAAAGGAGTTTGAACTACTGGATTACCTTGTGCAGCGTCAGGGACGGGTGTTGAGTCGCGAGGCGCTTCTTAACGGCGTGTGGGGCTACAATTATGCTGGTGACAGCCGGATGGTCGATATGCACATTAGCCATCTACGTGAAAAAATTGAAGGTGACCCCAAACATCCGCAACTGCTAAAAACGGTGCGGGGGTTTGGGTATCAATTCGGGGAGTAACAACGAATGCAAACGCTGAAACGACGCTTACTTTGGGGCACCACCCTGTTTAATGGGTTCCTTTTGATTGCTTTATGGGCGCTGACAAGCCCACAACATCACGTGGCAGTCGTCATTGCGGTGCTAATAACGGCAATAGGTGAATTTATTGGGTTGTGGTGGCTAATGGCGCGTCAAGAACGGGTCCTTCGTGATATAACGGGGCAAGTCTTGCACCTTAATGATCCGGCAAAAACACACCGATTACTGCTACCGCCAAACCATGCTTACGCAGATTTAACGCAGGCAATCAACATGGCGGCTGATGAATTACGGCACCAAAACCACGTTTTTCAGCGCCAAGAAAGTGAACTGGATAGTCTTCTGGAGTATTTGCCTGTTGGTGTAATTGCCATTGACTGGCGCCGGCAGACCCAGTTGCTTAATCCGATGGCAGCGCAGCTACTGGAAATTGCGAGTACCCCGATTCCACACCCATACACGGTTGATGTTCAGCAGTATGCGTTAACCGAACAGATCGAAACGACGCTCCGTGAGCACACAAATCGGCGGCAAACGTTAACCCTGACGTTGCCAGCAGCGACGCGGACGCTGGAAGTCTCAACCTTGTATAATCAGCCCCGTCCGCACCACGAACAGGTGCTGGTGCTCCTGTACGATCTAACCGAAGTGACGCAAATTGAACAAATGCAACTTGATTTTGTTTCCAATGCGTCACATGAGTTGAAGACACCGTTGACAGCCATTGCAGGCTTCACGGAAACGCTGTTAAACGGGGCGCAGAATGATCCAGAAACCCGGCAGGAATTTTTAAAAATCATTGATGAACAATCGCACCAACTGATGGATTTGATTGAAGATGTTTTGTCCGTGTCGCGGCTTCAAAATCCGCAACGGCGAACCACAACGCCGGTCGCCGTTAATCTTTCAGAGTTGGTGGCAGCACAATTGAAGCTTCAGGGGCAGTCCATTGACCGTCGTGAGTTGATGGTGATAAACGACATTCCGGCGGGAACCATTGTAATGAGCGATGCGGGGATGCTGACACAGATTGTTAAAAATCTGTTGTCGAACGCGATAAAGTATAATCACCAGCAAGGGACAATTAGGTTTGGCCTGACGACCACATCAACGGGGAACTGGCAGTTGCAGGTCAAGGACACTGGTTACGGCATGACGCCGGCACAACAAGCACGAATTTTTGAGCGGTTTTATCGTGCAGAGTTGTCGCATACCAAACAACGGGTACCAGGAACCGGTCTTGGTTTAGCGATTGTTAAGGAACTCGTTGAGTTGCTCGGCGGAACCGTGGGTGTTCAGAGTCAACCGGATGTCGGCACAACGATGACGGTTAGTTTTCCCAAATAATAACGGGCCGTGTTAGCGGCGCATGAATCGTTTTTTAAACGGTGTATGCGGTGCGACACGACCTTTTTTGCGACCTTTACATAACCTTTACACATTGACCAACGGGCCTTTACATCCATTTTATACACTAGGAGGTGAGTTAGAGATGGTCGAGGAGGGGTCTAAATGAACAAACGACAACTAACAATTACGGTAATCATCATCGTCGTAATTGGTGGGTTATTGGGTTTAGGATATCGACAGCGTGAACAGACAAACACGGGTGGCTCGATTACGGCAGTAGGGTCCACAGCGCTTCAACCCTTAGTTGAAGCCGCCGGTGAACAATATAGTAGCGAACACTTTGGCGTGTTTATTAATGTCCAGGGTGGTGGCTCAGGGACCGGATTGAGCCAGATTCAAGAGGGTGCCGTTGCCATTGGGAACTCGGATGTCTTTGCGAGTGAACAGGCGGGGATCAAGGCGAACCACCTTGTGGATCACCGGGTTGCTGTTGTGGGAATTACGCCCATTGTCAGTAAGGATGCGGGTGTCACTAACTTAACAACGGCACAATTACAAAAAGTATTTGACGGGACGTACACAAACTGGCGCCAGGTTGGTGGCCATGACGTTCCAATTACGATCGTTAACCGCGCCCAAGGGTCAGGAACTCGGTCAACCTTTGAGCGGTGGGCGTTGAAGAAGCATAAAGTGGCAACGGCCCAGGAGCAAGATTCATCCGGGATGGTGCGCTCCATTGTCGGCACGACACCGGGTGCCATTAGTTACGTGGCCTTTTCTTACGTTAATAAGACGGTTCAACCAGTTTCACTCAACGGGGTGAAGCCAACGGATGCAAACGTTAAGACCAATGCGTGGAAGGTTTGGTCCTATGAACATATGTATACTAACGGCCAACCAACTGGTGTGACAAAGGGATTCTTGACATACATTCAGTCGGATAAAATCCAGTCCACCCTGGTGAAACAATTAGGCTATATCAGCATGGCACAAATGAAGGTTGACCGGAGCGTCACCGGTGTTGTGACGACGATTCGTTAAAGGGAGCGTAAAGAT
Organism: Furfurilactobacillus sp. WILCCON 0119; assembly: GCF_053471565.1. Taxonomy (NCBI): domain Bacteria; kingdom Bacillati; phylum Bacillota; class Bacilli; order Lactobacillales; family Lactobacillaceae; genus Furfurilactobacillus; species Furfurilactobacillus sp. WILCCON 0119. The sequence goes on along the minus strand of NZ_JBPCCV010000002.1, from coordinate 248,440 downwards.
GAAAGAAACATCAACAGATTCAATTAAGGCTCAGCTTCAAAAAATATCCCGGGCGACACGAATTGAGCGGCGCGGGCGCACGGTGAGCTTCTTGGCACTAATGCTAATTTTGGCGGTGGTCATTGCGATTTTCTGGTTTGTCGCTGCAAAAGGGTTGGCAACGTTCTTTGATAATCACATCAATGTTTGGTCATTTTTAAGTGGCAAGACGTGGGATCCTTCGGTGAAGGGGGCTAACGGCCAACCACAACTCGGTGCACTGCCAATGATTGTCGGGTCCTTTTTGATCACGTTATTATCGGCGATTCTAGCAACGCCATTTGCCATCGGGACAGCAGTCTTTATGAATGAGATTGCGCCAAAACACGGGGCCAAGATTTTACAGCCCGTTACAGAACTGCTGGTTGGAATTCCGTCCGTTGTGTATGGCTTTATCGGACTGTCCGTGGTGGTTCCGTTTATTCGGCACATTTTTGGTGGGAGTGGGTTTGGGATTCTCTCAGGAACAATCGTCTTATTCGTCATGATTTTACCAACGATCACCTCAATGACGGCGGATACATTGAAGTCTGTTCCCCGTTACTATCGGGAAGCTTCCTTAGCACTTGGTGCAACACGGTGGCAAACGACACGTAAAGTGGTGCTTCGGGCCGCAACACCAGGCATCTTAACCGCCATCGTTTTTGGGATGGCACGGGCTTTTGGTGAGGCGCTGGCCGTTCAAATGGTGGTGGGGAACGCAACGTTGCTTCCAAACAACTTGGTGTCACCATCGTCAACGTTAACGTCCGTGCTGACGCAGGGGATCGGAAACACGGTCATGGGGAGTTTGCAAAACAACGCCTTGTGGTCACTTGCGTTGGTTCTGCTGTTAATGTCACTATTCTTTAACCTGGTCATCCGGTTGATCGGTCGGAAGGGGGCGCTACGCTAATGAATCCAAAAACAGCGGATAAAATTGCAACGGGTGTCTTCTACGCCATCGCCGGGATTGTCATTCTGATTTTGGTTTTCTTACTCGGCTATATTTTAGTGGCTGGGCTGCCAAAGCTGACGTGGCACTTCTTGGTGACACCGGCAAAGGCCTTCACTGCTGGCGGCGGAATTGGGCTTCAATTGTTTAACTCGTTTTACTTGTTGATCCTAACCATGTTGATTTCATTCCCAATTGCGTTAGGTGCTGGGATTTATTTGAATGAATACGCTAAGAAAAATTGGCTGACGAGTTTGGTTCGGACGGCCATTGAAATTTTAAGTTCATTACCATCGGTTGTTGTGGGGTTGTTTGGTTTTCTCCTGTTCGTTGTTCGCTTCAAGATGGGTTTTTCCATCCTGTCAGGGGCGTTGGCGTTAACGTTTTTCAACCTTCCGTTGTTGACCCGGAGCATTGAGACGGCGCTGGCCGCCATTCCGAACCTCCAGCGTGAAGCAGGACTCGCATTGGGCCTGTCCCGGTGGGAAACGGTCACACACGTTATTCTGCCAGCGGCGGTCCCAAGTATTTTAACCGGGGTGATTTTAAGCGCCGGGCGGGTCTTTGGTGAAGCCGCCGCACTGATCTACACGTCGGGGCAATCAGCACCGGCCCTGAACTTTGCGGATTGGAATCCGTTTAACATTTCCAGCCCGTTAAATCCAATGCGACCAGCGGAAACGTTGGCAGTTCACATTTGGAAGATCAATTCAGAAGGGATTATGCCTGATGCCAGTGCCGTTTCAGCTGGTGCCTCAGCGGTTCTTGTTTTGGCCGTCCTCTTATTTAATGTCTTAGCACGGTGGTTAGGCCGGCGGTTATATCGGCGGCTAACGGCGGGTAATTAACTTTAAAGGAGTGATATCTGATGACAACGTTAACAGACACATTGACATCAACGCCGCCAGAGCGGTTCATTAAGCAATTGGACGAGGAAACTCATGAAATTGCGTTAACCACGAAAAATCTCCACGTCTACTATGGGGACAACGAAGCGTTAAGTGAAGGGGATCTTCAGTTTGAACGGTATAAGATTACCGCGTTAATCGGCGCGTCAGGCTCCGGGAAATCGACCTTTTTGCGGTCACTTAACCGCATGAATGATGGCATTGCTCGGGTGGACGGCCAGATTATGTACCGCGGCCTGGACATTAATAGCGACCAAATTGACGTGTACGAGATGCGGCGGCACATCGGCATGGTGTTCCAACGCCCCAACCCCTTTGCAAAGTCAATCTACGACAACATTACGTTTGCCCTTAAACAACGGGGCTTACGCGATAAGCAACAGTTGGATGAAATTGTGGAGACCTCCTTACGCCAAGCGGCCATGTGGGACCAGGTTAAAGATGAGTTGCATCAAAGTGCCTTATCGTTGTCCGGTGGGCAACAGCAGCGGTTGTGCATTGCCCGGGCGATTGCCATGAAGCCAGACATTTTGTTAATGGACGAACCGGCAAGTGCGTTGGATCCAGTGGCAACATCGCAAATTGAAGATACACTGTTACAACTAAAGGAACACTACACGATTGTGATCGTGACCCATAATATGCAACAAGCAGCCCGCATCAGTGACTACACCGCCTTCTTCCACATGGGCAAGGTGTTAGAGTATGACGAGGCGAGAAAAATCTTTACCCGACCAAAAGTAACGATTACAAATGATTATATTTCTGGGAATTTTGGCTAAGATCGGCGGGAGGACAGTCAATGACAGCAATTATGGCGGTTGACAATTTACACCTATTTTATGGTAAAAAGGAAGCACTAAAGGGCATCGATTTAACGTTCCCTGAAAAAGGCATCACCGCGCTCATTGGTCCGTCTGGTTGTGGGAAGTCGACGTTTTTGCGGTGTTTGAACCGAATGAATGATTTGATTGATGGTGTGACGATCACCGGGAACGTGATGTTCAATGGGCAGAATGTGTATGCACCAGATACAGATGTTGTGGCCCTGAGAAAAGAGGTCGGGATGGTCTTTCAACAACCCAATCCCTTCCCTTTTTCCATCTATGAAAACGTCATTTACGGACTTCGCTTGGCCGGGATTCATGATAAACAGGTCTTGGATGAAGCGGTGGAACATAGTTTGAAGCAGGCCGCTGTTTGGGATGAAGTGAAGGATGATTTACAAAAAAATGCGTTGGCACTGTCTGGTGGTCAACAGCAACGGGTTTGTATCGCCCGGGTTCTAGCTGTCTCACCAACCGTGCTATTATTGGATGAGCCGACTAGTGCCCTTGATCCAGTGTCCAGCCATGTTGTGGAAGAAACACTGTTAAAACTGCGCTATGATTACACGATCATTACCGTGACCCACAACCTTCAACAAGCGTCACGAATTGCGGATCGCACCGCCTTCTTTTTGCAAGGCGAGCTTGTTGAAGCCAGTGACACGAAGCAAATGTTTATGAATCCAGAAAAGCAGCAGACACAAGACTACATTTCTGGTCGATTTGGGTAACCAGTCAATTTAAAGTAAGGGGAGAACACATCATGCGGCGATTGTTTGACGATGAATTAAATGATTTAGACACCAGTTTCACGGAAATGGGGATGCTCGTTTCAGAAGCGATTGGCAAGGCGGTGACCTCGTTTGTGAATCATGATCGGGCACTCGCCCAGGAAGTGATTGATCATGACCACCTCATTAATGATCGGGAGGTTCAGCTTGAAAAGAAATCTTTTGAGATGATTGCGTTGTACCAACCAGTGACGACTGATTTACGTGAAATTGTGACCATTTTGAAAGCTGTTTCTGACCTTGAGCGCATGGGGGACTATGCGCGAAGTGTGGCCCACTCCACCATTCGGGTGAAGGGCAACAAGCGGGTCGCCAGCATCGAACAGCACGTCTCAGAAATGGGGACGATTGTTCAACAAATGGTCGCCGATGTTTTGGCGGCCTACGTTAAAGAAGAAGGGGTTCGGGCAAAAGAAATTGCCAAGACCGACGCCCGGGCAGCCGATTACTACCAACTTATTTACATGGAAAGCATTGACCAAATGCGGCAGGACCCAGAGGTTGTCATCGGTACAACCGATTACTTGGCCGTTGCGCAATACTTGAAGCGAATTGGTGATTACGTAACGAATATCTGTGAATGGATCGTTTACTTACAAACGGGGAAAATCGTGGAATTGAACCCGAGAAATGATCACCAGCAAGCAGAAGCGGAAACAAATAAGCCAACAAATAATGAATAAGTACATTGCAGCGTAGGCTCATCACGCTAGCAACAGTTAACAATGACACCTGGGCTAGAATCGCCTGAGGTGTTTTTTTGCGTTTTATTGTCATGAGGCCGACTGGTCGCAGGAAATATTTTTGTGGTTTATCATAAGTCATGGTGAAAAGTTGGCGAGAGGCGCGTGAATGCGCTAAAATTAGGACATTCAAAGTGATAATTCATGGGATTGTGAGGTCTGGATTGGATGAAGCGAGCTAAATTAACAAAGTCACGCACAGATCGGTGGATTGGCGGCGTTTTCGGGGGCCTTGGTGCGTATTTACACATCAACGCGACGGTGCTCCGAATTGGCTATTTATTGTTGGCCATTTTTTTGCCACCGCACTTCATCATGCCGTTGTTAGCAATTGTGCTGTACGGCGTGTTACTGTGGACAATTCCGTCAGCGGATGGGGACAACGACGCGGCCACGTTCAATGTCTTTGGTGACTTATTTAGTGGTCAGTCGCGGTCGGAGCGTCGGGGCCGCAAAGAAATCCATGCCGAGGAACGTGATGTCCATGATAAGCACGATAAATAGAGAGAAATAGGTGAGAAAATGAAATTTTGGCAACGTATTATCATTGACGCATTGCTCTTCATGGCAATTGCGGGCTTTTTCCGAAACAGTTTCCACGTTTCAAGCGTGTGGTATGCACTGGTTGCGAGCTTAGTGTTGGCGATTCTAAACGCCGGCATTAAACCGTTCTTGGTGATTTTATCGTTACCGATCACATTTTTAACGTTAGGGTTGTTTTCCATCGTGATCAACGCGGCCATGTTGGAATTAACCAGCTTCTTTGTGGGAGCACAGAACTTTCAGATTTCTAACTTCGGAATGGCGATGGTCGCGGCATTGATTATGTCGATTTGTAATGCAATTATTTCGGGTTATTTCAACGCTGAATAGGAGGATGACTTGTGGCAGATAGTGTGACGATTCGCGAGCTGGTGGAGAATGCCCGGCTCTCCGTATACTACGGTGAAGAATATTTAGATGAACGACGTGTAACAACCCCAGACATTTCGCGGCCTGGCTTGGAAATGACGGGATACTTTAATTACTATCCGCCGGAACGGATTCAGTTGTTAGGAATCACGGAGACCTCGTTTTCAAAGAAAATGAGTCATGAAGAGCTCCTCATGATCATGCGGAAGATGATGGGCGCCCAAACGCCTTGTTTTGTGGTCTCAACAGGGATTACACCACCAGATGAACTGCTTCAGGCAGCCGGTGAAGCGCACATTCCAGTATTGGGTTCAAAGCAGACTTCATCACGGATTCTGTCAAACATGTCGATGTACCTCAGTGGCGTGTTGGCAAAACGTCAATCCATTCATGGTGTGTTGGTTGATATTTACGGACTTGGGGTCCTTATTACTGGGGATTCCGGGGTTGGTAAATCTGAAACAGCGCTGGAACTGATTCGTCGGGGCCACCGGTTGATTGCCGATGACCGGGTGGACGTTTACCAACAGGACGAACAAACGCTGGTGGGTGAAGCACCGAAGATTTTGAATCACTTGATGGAAATTCGGGGAATCGGGATCATTGACGTGATGAACCTGTTTGGGGCCGGAGCGGTTCGGAGCCAAGCTAAAATTCAGTTGATCGTTCACCTCCAAAACTGGACACCAGATACGCAGTTTGACCGGTTGGGGAATGCGGATGATGAACGCCAGATTTTCGACGTTCAGGTGCCAATGATTTCCATTCCGGTTAAAACTGGGCGAAACTTAGCCATCATTATTGAATCTGCTGCGATGAACTTCCGGGCCCGTTCAATGGGTTACGATGCGACCAAGACGTTTGATCAAAACTTGAACAGTTTGATTCAAGAAAATTCTAAACGTGATGAAGCAAACGAAGCGGCGACGGAAGCGAAGAAGGACTAGGCGGCATGAATAACGAAACATTGCTCGGGGCGCTAAACCCCATTGCGCTTCACCTTGGCCCACTTCAGGTGCACTGGTACGGCGTCATCATTACAAGTGGCGTTTTCCTGGCGTTATGGTTGTCTTTACGAGAAGCACGGCACCAGGGGTTAGATCCGGATGACCTGTACGATTTTCTCTTGTGGGCATTGCCAGTAGCACTAATAACGGCCCGGCTGTATTATGTGGTCTTTCAGTGGGATTACTACCAGCACCACCTGGACCAAATTATCGCCATTTGGGACGGTGGAATTGCCATCTACGGGGCGTTGATTGGGGCCATGATCGTTGTGGTTTGGTTTACGCGGGCGCGGCAGATCCCGACATTCTTGTTTCTTGACGTCCTCGCACCAACGGTGATTATGGCGCAGGGAATTGGGCGCTGGGGCAACTTTATGAACCAAGAGGCCTACGGTAAAATCACAACCCACGCACATTTAGAGGCGCTTCATCTGCCAGCGTTTATTGTGAACCAAATGAACATTGACGGGGCCTACCGAACCCCGACGTTCCTTTATGAATCTGTATGGGATCTTGCTGGGTTTGTCTTATTGATGAGCACGCGGCACATTAAGGGCCTTTACCGCCGTGGTGAAGTGTTCTTTCTCTATGTGTGCTGGTATGCGTTCGGACGGTTCTTTGTTGAAGGCATGCGGACTGACAGTCTCATGCTCGGTCCAGCACGTGTGTCCCAGTGGTTATCTGTGATTCTATTTATTGGTGCACTGACGTGGCTGATCATTCGTCGCCGTCAGGGCGTGCCAATGTACGTAACAGACAGTGAATTGACGACCCAGGGTGATAAACCCGGTAAGGAGAACTCATGACAACAAAAATTGCGGTCCTTGGTGCGGGTTCGTGGGGGAGTGTCCTCGCAAACTTATTAACAGAAAATGGCCATCAGGTGAGCCTGTGGTCGCATAACGAAGCACAAGTCGCAGAAATGAATGACCACCATACAAACCACGCGTACATGCCAAATTTCAATTATGAACCGGCATTAATGGTTACGGCCGATATGGCGACTGCGTTAGCGGATGCCGAGGTTGTTTTATTCGTTGTTCCAACGAAGGCCATTCGCGAAGTGAGTGCGGCAGCGGCAAAGATTCTTGTGGCAAATCACCAAACGGTGACCGTTGTGCACGCCATTAAAGGTTTGGAGCAGCAAACGTATAAACGTGTCTCTGAAATGTTGACGGAAGAAATTTCGGCAGCAAATCGCGACGCAATCGTTGTTTTATCCGGCCCCAGCCATGCAGAGGATGTCGCCAAAAAAGATATTACATTGATTACAGCAGCCTCACAAAACGTGGATGCTGCAAAAAAAGTGCAAAAACTCTTTATGAACCCGTATTTCAGGGTTTATACTAATACGGATGTGATTGGCGCCGAATTTGGGGCCGCACTGAAAAATATCATTGCCATCGGTGCCGGTGCCCTTCACGGCCTCGGCTACGGTGACAATGCAAAGGCAGCGCTATTGACACGGGGGCTGGCTGAGATCAGTCGTTTGGGACAGTCATTTGGAGCGAACCCACTAACCTTCATCGGGTTATCGGGTGTCGGTGATTTGATTGTGACGGCGACAAGCGTTAACTCGCGAAACTGGCGGGCTGGTAATGAGTTAGGACAGGGTAAGTCATTACAAGAGGTGATTGATACAATGGGAATGGTTATCGAAGGGGTTGCAACAACAAAAGCAGCCCATGAGCTTGGCCGGGCCCGTCATGTTGAGATGCCAATTACAGATGCAATTTACGATGTCTTATACAACGGGGCGGATGTCCGTGCCGTTATTACAGGCCTAATGCAACGTGAGGGTCGTGCCGAACTCGGTTAGGGTGTTAGATAGTGCAAAACCAGGCCATGAAGAAAATGGTCGCAACACGAAAGGAATTTGTTGTTATGCAAAAAGTTAGAAAAGCCATTATTCCCGCTGCGGGTTACGGAACTCGTTTTTTACCGGAAACAAAGGCAATCGCCAAAGAAATGTTACCAATCGTTGATAAACCAACGATCCAGTTCATCGTTGAAGAAGCCCACAAAGCAGGGATCGAACAAATCTGTGTTGTGACTGGGCGGGGCAAGCGGTCTATTGAAGACCACTTCGATTCAGCACCTGAACTAGAAACGGACTTGGCTAACAAGGGCAAGGATTCAATGTTGCACGCCATTCAGTCAAGCAACGATAGTAACTTGTACTTTATCCGGCAGAGCCACATGCGTGGTTTAGGGGATGCCGTGTTAACAGCAAAGGACTTTATCGGTGACGAACCATTTGTTGTGTTGCTTGGTGATGACTTGATGGAAGACAAGGTTCCGTTGACAAAGCAATTAATCAACCGTTATAACGAAACTGGTGAATCAACGTTGGCCGTTATGCGCGTTCCTCATGAAGAAACGAACAAGTATGGTGTGATCAACCCTGTTAAGGAAGTTTCTGAAGGTTTGTATGAAGTGAAGAACTTCGTTGAAAAGCCAAAGCCAGAAGATGCACCATCAGACTTAGCCATCATCGGACGGTACCTGTTGACACCTGAAATCTTTGAAGCCTTGGAACAAACCCCAACGGGTAAAGGTGACGAACTTCAGTTGACAGACGCCATTGATTTGCTGAACAAGAAACAACACGTTTACGCACATGAGTTTAATGGTGACCGTTACGACGTGGGTTACAAACTTGGTCTGATCAAGACAAACATTGAATTTGGTTTACGCCATCCAGACGTAAAGGATGATCTACGTGATTACGTCTTGCAATTAGCAGACGAAATCAAGGCCAATAAAAAATAAGCACCCCTTGGAAAACGCGCTGGCATTGAATTAATCAGGTCAGCGCGTTTTACCGTATCGGGTATCAAACAAAACAGTTGCCTTACTTACAAAAAGATAGTAATATGTGGCTATCGTTAAAAGCAGCGTGACTGCGGGAAGGAAGTTTAATATGACAAAGAGTTATGATGTCATTGTGATTGGTGCCGGCCCTGGTGGGATGACGGCCGCACTTTACGCTTCACGGGCTAACCTGTCTGTCCTTTTGTTAGACCGGGGCATTTATGGTGGCCAGATGAACAACACGGCTGCCATTGAAAACTACCCTGGATTTAAGTCCGTTCTGGGGCCAGACCTTGCGAGTGCCATGTACGAAGGGGCCACCCAGTTTGGCGCAGAGTATGGTTACGGTGCCGTTGAAAAGATTACAGAAAATGACGACAACACGAAGACCGTGAAGACGGATACAGACGAGTATGTGGCGAAGGCCGTGGTCATTGGGACGGGATCCCAATACCGTAAGCTTGGCGTCCCAGGCGAGACAGAATTTTCTGGCCGGGGTGTTTCCTACTGTGCCGTTTGTGATGGTGCGTTCTTTAAGAATAAGCACGTCGTTGTTGTCGGCGGTGGCGATAGCGCCATCGAAGAAGGCATTTACCTGACACAATTAGCAGAAAAAGTCACGGTCGTTCATCGGCGTGATCAGTTGCGGGCCCAGAAGGTGTCACAAGACCGGGCGTTTGCAAATGACAAGATGGACTTTGTGTGGAACACCGAAGTGACCGAAATTGTTGGTGACGACATGAAGGTGACTGGTGTTAAGCTTCACAACCGGGAGACTGGTGAAGACAGCACAATGGCCGCTGACGGCGTGTTCATTTACGTTGGAAACCTGCCAATGACCGAACCATTCATGGGTCTTGGTGTTACCGACGAAAATGGATGGATCCCAACGGATGACCACATGGCAACAAAGGTTCCTGGAATCTTCGCCATTGGGGATGTTCGTGAAAAGGATCTTCGCCAGATTACTACGGCTGTGGGTGATGGCGGCATTGCCGGCCAACAAGTTTTTCAATATTTGGAAGATTTGAAGGCAGCCGTTGCGGCCGAAGCCTAACAAATTTTATAATCAAAAGGTGCTTATGGACGCGTAATCGTTCGTAAGCACCTTTTTTGATTTAAAACGGTGGCGAGACTACTAGTGACGAACTGACTCTGCGCGGCGTTTCCGAATAGGGTATAATTAACGTCAGATTGGTGACTTTGATTATACGAATGGAGATGCAATTGTGGACTGGAAAGAAATGTACCAAACCTGGAATGATTACGCAGGTTTAGAAGCAGGACTTAAGTCAGAATTAACCGCCATGGCAAATGACGATGACGCCTTGGAGGATGCCTTTTATCAACCAATGAGTTTCGGAACTGCCGGGATGCGTGGTGTTATGGGACCTGGGATCAACCGGATGAACCTTTACACGGTGCGGCAGGCAACTGAAGGGCTCGCCATGTACATGGACCAGCTTGGCGATGAAGTGAAAGCACGTGGGGTCGCAATTAGTTTTGACTCACGGCACCACTCAACTGAATTCGCGCATGAAGCAGCCAAGGTTTTGGGTCAACACGGCATCAAGAGCTTTGTCTTTGAAGGGTTACGGCCAACACCAGAACTATCCTTCACGGTGCGTCACTTAAAGACGTTTGCTGGAATCATGATCACTGCTAGTCATAACCCCAAGCAGTTCAATGGTTACAAGATCTATGGTGAAGATGGCGCGCAGATGCCACCAAAGGATTCTGACCTGATCACGAGCTACATTCGGCGGGTAACGGACCTCTTTGCCATTGAAACGGCGGATGAGGCAGTGCTCATGGAAAATGGGTTAGAAACCATCATCGGTGAAGACGTCGACCAAGCTTACTTGGAAAACATTGCAACGGTCACGGTTGATAAAGCGCTAGCCGCAGAAGAAGGCAAAGACATGACGTTTGTCTTTACACCACTTCACGGAACTGGGCGGATGCCTGGTGAACGGGCCCTTAAAAACGCTGGGTTTAAAAACTTCATTACGGTTCCTGAACAAGCCGAACCAGATGGTGATTTTCCAACCGTTGCCTTTCCGAACCCTGAATTTTCAGAGGCGTTTGACATGGCCATTGCCTTGGGAAAGGAAAAGAACGCGGACGTATTGATTGCCACGGACCCCGACGCTGACCGGTTAGGAACTGCTGTACGGTTGCCTAACGGTGAGTACCAACTCCTGACGGGGAACCAGATTGCCGCCCTAATGTTGCACTATATTCTTGAAGCAAACAAAACGGCAGGGACGCTACCAGAAAATGCGGTTGCCGTTAAGTCGATCGTTTCCACAGAGTTTGCGACAAAGATTGCTGAAAGCTACCATGTGGGCATGATCAACGTGTTGACTGGGTTTAAGTTTATTGCGGAACAGATCCAAAGCTTCCAGGATACGGGTAGTCACACGTTCATGTTTGGGTTTGAAGAAAGTTACGGGTATTTGATCAAGCCATTCGTTCGAGATAAGGATGCCATCCAGGCGTTGACCCTGTTGGCTGAAATCGCGGCGTACTACCGGAAGCAAGGAAAAACCCTGTATGATGGTCTGGAAGGGCTGTACAAAGAGTACGGTTACTTCCGTGAACAAACGTTGCAACAAACGTACGAGGGGATCGAAGGGCCTAAGAAGATCGAGGCCATTTTAGATAAGTTCAGAAACAACGCCCCAACCGCCTATGCTGGCGTTGAGGTTGTGGCAACGGACGACATCGCTAAGGGAACCAAGACGTTTGCTGATGGTAGTGTTGAAGCACTCGACCTGCCGCATGCAGAGGTCTTGAAGTACTGGTTAGCTGATGGCACGTGGATTGCTGTGCGGCCATCCGGGACGGAACCAAAAATCAAGTTCTACATTGGAACAAATGGGGCAACGTTGGCAGAAGCCAACACAAAGTTACAACAGTTTGCCGACGCCATTAACGCCTTTGTTGAAGGCTAAATGACATTAAAATAAAACGTTAGTTGAGAGAATGAAATCTTTTTTTTCAGCTAACGTTTTTTTATTTGCCGAACCGTTTGTCACCATTACGGCGATGCAAAAAACACCAGATTTAATTGAATTGGGGCAAACGATTGAAGATTTTTCAACGTTATTAATGATCGAAGGGCACCACGATGACCGAACCGTTAGCATTGCCATTGCTGACGTGATTCGTTTTTATACCGCTGGGAAAAGCGTTGTGTGTGAAACAGCTACGGGGACTTACCAAATTCGTCAGCGCATTTATGAACTGGCGGAGCGGTTATCAAAGCGCTTGTTTATTCAGATCTCAAGTTCAGAAATTGTTCGAATTTCATGCATCAAACAGTTTTACCTGGGCCGTGGTGGCATCTTTTTGGTGCGGTTAACCTCTGATGAGGTGACTTATACCTCACGGCGATATGCACAAACGCTTAAACGGAGGTTACTAAAATGAAAAAAATGGGCGCAAGAATTGGTTTTGGCGTTATCGTTGGCATCACAGTTGGTTACCTGATCGCCTTATTCTTCTCGGTTATTGAACAAACAAAATCGTTTTATCCCTCATCCCCTTGGTTCACGCAGCACTTCACGTCGTTAACAACGGCAACACTGGTATCAACGGGGCTATGGATCATGATTGGTGTCATGTTTAGTTTGGCGGGAATGGTCTTTGATCAAGAATGGTGGAGCATCACGATGCAAACGGTCGTCCACTTTAGTGTGACGTTTGTTTTATTCACACCGTTAGCCATTATCTGTGGCTGGTTTCCACTTAACGTGGGGTGGTTGATCGGTTATACAGTGATCTACGTGGTCGTTTACATTACCATTTGGTTGAGTAGCATGATGAGAGCCAAACAAATCGTCAAGCGGTTAAACAAGTCACTCCCTGATGTGCGGCAATGAGTGACTAAACGGGAATGTCGCGGGCGCCCTAAGGACCGGTGAAACAAGTCAATTTTAGTGTGAACGCATGATGATCCGAACGGTTCGGTCAGCACATTTGATGCTGCCAAACATTCGGATCTTTTTGGGCTTATTTCGTGCGAAAGTATGTTCGCTGTGCTATCATAAATACGCTATCTAAACGCATTCGTGTGACGTGTTTGCCATAGCCGATCGTTTTCGTTGGTCCGGCTTGACAGACCTGTTACACTAATGGGACGACAATAATGATGAACTCGACAACGCACATAAAGGGGGAGACGTTAGGATGATTGAACGTCAAGCTGATCGTAAATTTGACCTTGTTTCAAAGTACAAACCGACTGGTGATCAGCCGGCAGCAATTAATCAGTTGACCACGGGAATCGAGAGTGGCAAAAAGGCCCAGATTTTGATGGGGGCAACTGGAACCGGGAAGACGTTCACGATTAGTAACGTCATTGCCAACGTCAACAAACCGACGTTGGTGCTCTCACACAATAAGACACTGGCCGGACAGTTGTACGGTGAATTCAAGGAGTTCTTCCCCAATAACGCGGTGGAATACTTTGTTTCATACTATGATTACTACCAGCCAGAAGCCTACGTGCCTTCTTCTGATACCTACATTGAAAAGGATTCGGCAATTAACGACGAGATCGATAAGCTGCGGAACTCAGCGACCAGTTCGTTACTTGAACGTAATGATACGATCGTTGTGGCGTCCGTTTCTTCCATCTTTGGTTTAGGGGATCCACACCAGTATAAGGATCACGTTATTTCATTGCGGATCGGGCAGACGATCGAACGGAATGACTTTATGCGCAAGCTGGTCGACATTCAGTTTGAACGTAACGACATTGATTTCCAGCGGGGCCGGTTCCGGGTCCACGGCGACATTGTGGAAGTGTTCCCAGCCTCTGAAGACCAACGGGCCTTGCGGATTGAATTCTTTGGTGACGAGATCGACCGGATGCGTGAAGTTGACGCCCTTACTGGTGAAGTGATCGGTGATCGTGACCACATCACCATTTTTCCGGCGACCCACTTTATGACAAACGATGCGATTATGGATCACGCCATCACAACGATTGGCGACGAATTAACGGACCGATTGGCCGTTTTAAATGATCAGGGCAAGCTGCTTGAAGCGCAACGACTTCAGCAACGGACGACGTATGACCTGGAAATGATGAAGGAAATGGGGTATACGAGTGGAATCGAAAACTACTCGCGGCATATGGACGGCCGTGCTCCCGGAGAGCCGCCGTTTACGCTCCTTGATTTCTTCCCGAAGGATTTTCTGATCGTTGTGGATGAAAGTCACGTGACGATGCCACAGGTTCGGGGAATGTACAAGGGTGACCGGTCACGGAAACAAATGCTGGTGGACTATGGTTTCCGGTTGCCAAGCGCGTTGGACAACCGGCCATTGAAGATCGATGAATTTGAGCAACACGTGAACCAGGTTGTGTACATGTCCGCCACACCAGGAGATTATGAACACGAACAAACGGATACGGTTGTGCAGCAAATTATTCGGCCAACCGGTTTACTGGACCCCACCATTGAGGTGCGGCCGATTATGGGTCAAATTGATGACCTGGTTGGTGAAATCAACAAACGGATCGAAAAGCATGAACGAACGTTTGTAACCACCATGACTAAAAAGATGGCGGAAGATTTGACGGACTACTTGAAGGATCTCGGGATTCGGGTTCGTTATCTTCATAGTGACATCAAAACGCTGGAGCGTACGCAAATCATTCGGGATCTCCGACTTGGTAAGTTTGACGTTCTGGTTGGGATCAACCTTTTGCGGGAAGGAATTGACGTGCCGGAAGTTTCACTGGTCGCCATCCTGGATGCAGATAAGGAAGGGTTCTTGCGGAACGAACGGTCATTGATTCAAACAATCGGGCGGGCGGCCAGAAATGCGAACGGCTCCGTCATTATGTATGCAGATTCAATTACCGGCTCGATGCAAGCAGCCATTGACGAGACAAAACGGCGGCGGTCACTGCAAGAAGCCTATAACGAGGAACATCACATCACACCAACAACGATCGTTAAGCCAATTCGTGATAACATCACGATCACCGCACCAACGGGTGAAGGGCAGCACGAATCGACGTTTAGCGAGGATGATTTTGATAATTTGAGTAAGGCTGATCAGGATGCAATGTTGGCTGGTTTGAACAAGCAAATGCAAGAAGCCGCCAAGAAGTTAGACTTCGAAGAAGCGGCGAACCTCCGTGACACAATCATGGAATTGACGGCCAAACAATAACGGCAACAAGGTAGGGGAAGCATGGCAAATAACGATAAAATTGTGATCCATGGGGCACGTGCCCATAATTTAAAGAACATCGACGTAACGATTCCACGGGATAAGCTTGTGGTCATCACGGGGCTCTCGGGCTCCGGAAAGAGTTCGTTAGCGTTTGATACGTTGTACGCTGAAGGCCAGCGCCGTTACGTTGAGAGTTTGTCAGCGTACGCCCGGCAATTCTTGGGCCAGATGGACAAGCCAGACGTTGATTCGATCGACGGGCTTAGTCCAGCAATTTCGATTGACCAGAAGACAACCAGTAAGAACCCCCGGTCAACGGTGGGAACCGTAACAGAAATCAACGACTACCTGCGGCTTCTCTGGGCGCGGGTCGGCACCCCCATTTGTCCAAACGACGGGACGGAAATTACCAGTCAGTCCGTTGAACAAATGGTGGATCAGGTCCTGGCCTTACCAGAGCGGACGCGGCTTCAGATTCTGTCCCCAATCGTGCGGCGCAAGAAGGGCCAGCACACGAAGGTGTTTGAAAAGATCAAGCGCGAAGGGTTCGTTCGGGTCCAAGTCGATGGTGAAACAATGGACGTCGATGAAGTACCTGAATTGGATAAGAACAAGTACCACAGCATCAACATTGTGATTGACCGGATCGTAGTGCGGCCCGACAGCGACAGTCGTAGCCGGCTGTTTGATTCATTTGAAGCAGCGTTACGGTTGAGTGATGGGTACGCCACGGTTGATGTGATCGATGGTGATCCATTACAGTTTTCCGAACACTACTCATGTCCAATTTGTGGCTTTACCGTTGGTGAATTAGAACCACGGTTGTTCTCCTTTAACGCACCAGTTGGTGCCTGCCCAGATTGTGAAGGACTCGGTGTCAAACTAGAAGTGGATGAAGATCTCGTGGTGCCAGACCGGACCAAGACTTTACGTGATGGGGCCTTGGAACCATGGAATCCGATTAGTTCAATGTACTATCCAAGCATGCTTGAACAGTTTGCGGAACAAAACAAGATTGACATGGACACGCCATTTGGCAAATTACCGAAGAAGCAGCGTGACATGGTGTTATATGGAACGACGAAGACCTTCCACTTCCATTACGAAAACGATTTTGGCGGGGTTCGTGACGTTGACGCTGAGTTTGAGGGCGTAATGAACAACATCTCACGGCGTTACAAAGAGACGAACTCTGACTTTACTCGTGACCAAATGCGGCAGTACATGACTGAATTGACGTGTCAAACGTGTCACGGTTACCGGTTGAATCGGCAGGCGCTAGCCGTTAAGATCAACGGCCGGCACATTGGTGAAGTGTCCGAAATGGCCATTAGTGACGAAGTGCCGTTCTTTAATGAACTGACCCTCGGTGAACAAAATCGTGTGATCGCGGAACCCATCGTTAAGGAAATTCGTGATCGGTTAACGTTCCTTGAAAACGTTGGCCTGGATTACCTGACGTTGAGTCGGTCTGCCCGGACCTTGTCTGGTGGGGAAGCCCAACGGATTCGATTAGCCACGCAAATCGGCTCGAACCTTTCCGGGGTCCTGTACATCCTGGATGAACCATCCATCGGACTTCATCAACGTGATAATGACCGGTTGATCAGTTCATTGAAGCGGATGCGTGACCTTGGGAACACACTGATTGTTGTTGAACATGATGAAGATACCATGTTGGCCGCTGATTACTTGATTGATATCGGCCCTGGTGCTGGTGAAAACGGGGGCCGTGTGATGGCCGCCGGTACACCAAAGCAGGTTGCCCGCAGCACGAAATCATTGACCGGGAAGTATTTGTCCGGGAAAGATTTCATTCCGGTTCCGTTAACGCGGCGCACCGGTAACGGGAAGGCAATCGAGTTGAAGGGTGCTTCAGAAAATAACTTGAAGGACGTGGATGTCCGCTTCCCGCTGGGCGAAATGACCGTCGTGACCGGTGTGTCTGGTTCCGGGAAGTCGACGTTAGTGAACTCGATCCTGGAAAAAGTTTTAGCACAGAAGTTGAACAATAACTCGGCTAAGCCAGGAAAGTACAGGAGTGTGGCCGGCATTAAGAACATTGAAAAGATCGTGGACATCGACCAATCACCAATCGGCCGGACGCCACGGTCGAACCCGGCAACGTATACCGGGGTCTTTGATGATATTCGTGACTTGTTCGCGCAAACGAACGAAGCTAAGCTTCGTGGGTATCAAAAGGGCCGGTTCTCGTTTAACACTAAGGGTGGCCGTTGTGAAGCGTGCCATGGTGACGGGATCTTAAAGATTGAAATGAACTTCTTGCCGGATGTTTATGTTCCTTGTGAAGTTTGTCATGGATCACGGTATAACTCCGAAACCATGGAAGTGACGTACAAGGGAAAGAACATCGCTGACGTTTTGAACATGACGGTTTCTGAAGGACTGGCCTTCTTTGCCGCAATTCCAAAGATTACCCGGAAGTTGCAAACCATCGTTGATGTTGGTTTAGGCTATGTTCACCTTGGCCAGTCCGCAACCACGTTGTCTGGTGGGGAAGCGCAACGGATGAAGTTGGCTTCTGAATTACACAAGAAGGCAAATGGGCGAAACTTCTACATTTTAGATGAACCAACGACGGGGTTGCACACGGATGACATTAAACGGTTATTGGGTGTGCTTCATCGGTTGGTGGACAATGGCAATACCGTCTTGATCATTGAACACAACCTTGATGTTATCAAGACGGCCGATCATTTGATCGACCTTGGCCCCGAGGGAGGTGCCGGCGGTGGAACCATTCTGGCCACCGGAACACCTGAAGAAATTGCTGAGGTACCAACAAGTTACACTGGGCGGTATTTGAAGCCAGTGTTGGAACGCGATAAGGCGCGGACTGTCGCCTCTGCTGAAGCAACAAAGTAACTCATTTTAAATGAATTCAGCTGGTGGTTTACCAGCTCCAAAAGCGCACCTGATGAATCAATCGTGATTCGTCAGGTGCGCTTTTTACATTTAAAGCCGAACGATTCTCGATAAAAATATTGATTTTTATAAGTAATGTGAATACAAAAAAGTTATCATTGTTTTTTAATTATCAATGATTGCGCCGGTGTGATGCCTCTGCTACACTTAGCTATATTGAAAGACGCGGGGCGTGCTCAGTGAATGATGTGCTGATTACGAACATTCGCGTGAAAAGGGGACCGTGAATGGCAGAAACACAGTTAAAACGCTCATTAGGCCTATGGTCGGCGTTAGCATTAGTGATTGGAACCGTAATTGGTTCGGGGATCTTTTTTAAACAAGCGTCAGTGCTTCAGATGACGGGGTCAACAAATTTGGCCTTGCTGGCGTGGTTTCTTGGTGGGGTCATTACACTTGCCGACGGGCTAACGCTTTCGGAAATTGGATCACAATTTCCGCATACAGGTGGGTTATATCAGTACATGGCGCACATTTACGGTGAGTTCTGGGGCTTTTTATCCGGGTGGATGCAGATTATCGTGTATGCACCGGCCATCGTTGGATCAATTGCCGGGTACTTAGGTCTTCTTGTGGTCAACTTCTTTGGCCTGGGAGCCGCGTGGAAAGCGCCAATTGCCATTGGAACCATCGTGGTGATCGCACTGTTAAACATGCTTGAAAATCGTTATGGTGCAGCCTTTGCCATCCTAACAACCATTTGTAAGTTGCTGCCGATCGTTGCCATTATTGTTTTTGGATTATTTTTTGGTCATGAACAAGCAATTGGTGAGACGGTAGCCGGGATTCATCAGAGTGTGGGGAACTTTGGTGTGGCGGTACTGGGGACCATTTTTGCGTACGATGGATGGATTTTGATTACGAACCTTGGTGGCGAGCTCAAACGGCCTGAACGGTTGCTACCACTGGCCATCATCATCGGGATTATGATCATTATCGTGCTGTACCTTGGCGTGACGTTTGGAATCTTCCGGTCGCTTAGTGCCAATAAAATTAACGAGTTGGGGCAAAACGCCACCGCCTACTTTGCGCTGAATGCGTTTGGCAGCTTTGGTGGACGCCTGGTCAACATCGGGATCATGGTTTCAATTATTGGTGCCTTGAATGGAAAAATGATGACGTTCCCACGGATCTATTACGCCATGGCAGCGAAAAAACAGCTTCCGTTTGCCAAACAAATTGCGCATCTGAACCGCCGGACACAAACGCCGGTGGTGGCGACCTGCATCCTTTTGGTGTTAACAAGTGCCATGATTTTAACGGTGGATACTGACCGGCTTTCGGAACTGTGTATCTTCGTGATGTACAGTTTTTACATTGCCGCGTTTGCCGGGGTGTTCATCCTGCGGCACCGTAATGGTGGTGCGCCACAAGGCTTTAAGATCCCGCTGTACCCGGTTGTCCCGGTAGTCGCCATTCTTGGGACGGGATTTGTGGTGATCAGTGAACTGTGCTTTGATGTCACCGGAACGTTGATTTCGATTATTTTTATTGCGTTGGGGATTCCCCTGTATTATTGGCTCAAACATCACTATGGTAATGATGAAATTGATGTCATTTAATCAAAATTATTTTAAGACGGTGTGGGTAATGAATTTATTTATTACTCATGCCTTTTTTTGTGGCCGGAAGAAACGGGGTGGAACTTTAGTTTTCGTAACGTTTTTAAGTGCCATTGTTGAACGGTGGTAAAATGGGACCAGCATTGACGCAGGAGGTAAAGAAAATGGCGGCAAGACGGCTTCGGCGGCCAAGTTGGTGGCTAACCATCGCGGTAGTTTTACTGGGGGGATTGATGGTGATCGGTGTGGCACATAATGCCCGACTTTATCATCAACCGATCGTTCGAATTACGAAGGTCAATAACGAACGCGCAATCACCCAACGCGATGAATTTCAAAACGATGATCGAACAGTTACACAAAAGCTGAGTGGTGTGGTGCTTAACACCACCCATCGTGGTCAGCATGTGACCATGACAAACGTGACCAGCCTATCTGGGGCGGAGGATCAACGCTACCACGTTGGGAGTCAGGTGTTTATCTCCACCCCTCACCGTGGACAACAACCGACCATTTCGGGCATGAAACGGGATGTCGTCATCGCATTACTTGCGTGGCTAGTTGTCAGTTTGCTCCTCCTGGGAATGCAATTTTCAGGACTAATGGCCATTGTCTCTGTGAGCGTTAATGCAGTGCTCTTTTTTGCGGCCATTAATTTACAGCTGTCCCTTAAAAACGGGAATGTCTTTGTTATCTTTAGTTTTGTGGCAGTTCTCTTTGCCGCGCTCACGCTGTGGTTGGTTTTGGGCTGGCGAAAACAGACTTTGATTACGCTCATTGCGACACTGAGCGGAACGGCCTTATCCATCATCATTAGTTTAATCGTGTTTGCAGTGACCCATCAACGGGGAATGCATTACGAGGGGTTGCAATACGTCACGACCTTGCCGCGGCCACTATTTTTAGCGGAGACCTTAATCGGCTCACTAGGAGCGGTGATGGACGAGTCGACTGATATTGTGGCGACTTTATTTGAGCTGCATAATGAACGACCAGATCTTTCGCGCCAACAACTCTTTGTCTCCGGCCGTAACGTTGGCCGCTCGATCATGGGCCCACTGATTAACGTTCTGTTTTTAATTTTTGTGGCCGATACGTTTCCACTGACGCTGCTTTACCTCAAAAACGGAAATAACTGGGGCTATACATACCGAATGAACATGTCGATGGGGGTCTTTCAAAGTTTGATTAGTGGACTGGGGATCGTGTTAGCGATTCCGGTCGCTAGCTTTGTGGCAAGCCGCCTCATGAAGAAGGAACAGACAACAAATGACAACGTTTAGTGTGTTAGCAATTTTACTTTTTTTAGCGATGTGGGCTGTCGGTGGTAAGCAGGGGGCGATTGCCTTTTTAAGCCT
Source organism: Furfurilactobacillus sp. WILCCON 0119 (assembly GCF_053471565.1). Lineage (NCBI taxonomy): Bacteria > Bacillati > Bacillota > Bacilli > Lactobacillales > Lactobacillaceae > Furfurilactobacillus > Furfurilactobacillus sp. WILCCON 0119. The sequence continues at coordinate 227,401 of NZ_JBPCCV010000002.1, read as the reverse complement.
AGGGATTAATTTTGGTTTGCTCTTTTTAACCATTGTTCTGGTGCAATTTCACTTACCGCCACTCCCCGTTACGTTGGTGGCCGGGACGGTGATCCTTGCTGTCACAATCTTTTTTGGAAACGATGACGACAATAGCACCACAACGGCATTTTACGCGGCCGTTGTGGTGATGCTAGTGCTACTATTACTGATCATTCCTGTCGAACACTGGGCTCAGGTGGCCGGCTTCGGGGATGAAGATAGTGAAGATTTAGAGGGAATGTCGCTCTACATTGGGATTTCGTTTCTAAAGGTTGAAATCTGTACCGTGGTGCTCAGCACGCTGGGCGCAATTGCTGAAGCAGCCATGGCGATTTCCGCAGGTTTAAGTGAGATTGAGGAACAACAACCCACCATTACCGGGCGGCGCCTGTTTGGTGACGGTCTGAACGTCGGTAAACAAATCATCGGGACAACGTTGAATACACTGTTCTTTGGTTTCTTCGGGGGCTTTTTGGCGCTGTTCATTTGGTTTGTCGGCCTCCATTATTCAATTGGCCAGGTCTTTAACGATAAGGTGTTCGCGGCGGAACTCATTATGGTTTTACTGTCATTCATGGGCGTCCTGGTAACGGTCCCCGTAACGGCCGGTGTTGCGAGCTGGCGGTGGCACCAGCATGCCGTAAAAATGCAAGATCTGGAAAATAAGTAAGTAAAAGTCATAAAATGACACACCCGGTATGTTATACTGATTCGTGACGAAACAAAGGAGAAGTGGACGATGACACAACAACTGGACTTGGTAATTATTACTGGAATGAGTGGCGCGGGGAAAACTGTGGCAATGCAGAGTTTTGAAGACCTCGGCTATTTTGTGATGGACAACATGCCCCCCAAATTATTACCCAAGTTTTGGGAACTTGTGCGTCAGTCCGGAAAGGTTCATAAGGTCGCACTGGTCGTGGACCTGCGCTCTCGTGAATTTTTTGATGACCTACAGGAAATGCTGGCGATCTCCAGCAGCACAGGCTCGGTAAAGACCTCGGTGCTCTTTCTTGATGCGTCTGATGGCGAACTGGTGGCGCGGTATAAAGAAACGCGGCGTGCTCATCCGTTAGCAATGGACGGCCGGGTTTTGGACGGCATCCACCAAGAACGCGCGTTGCTTTCTGAAATGAAGGCGCGGGCAGAATATGTCATTAACACGGATGACCTCACCCCGCGGCAACTTCGTGAGGAGATCTTTTCTCAGTATGCTGAAAAGGACGATCAGGCCACAGAGTTTCACATTGAAGTGCTGTCCTTTGGGTATAAATATGGCTTGCCAATTGACGCTGATGTAGTGATGGATGTGCGGTTCTTACCGAACCCGTATTACATTGACACCTTGAAGAACCTGACCGGAAAAGATCAGGCCGTTGCTGATTACGTTATGAAACAACCGGCAACAGAATCCTTCTACACCCATTTTTTGGAGCTGCTTCAATTGATCATGCCCGGTTATGAACGTGAAGGGAAGAGTAGCTTGACGGTTGCAATTGGATGTACGGGTGGTCAACACCGGTCAGTTGCGATTGCTGAACGTTTGAGCCATGACTTAGCGGCGGATTACCGGGTCAACATTAGCCATCGTGACATTGATAAGCGAAAGGAAACGGTGAATCGGTCATGAAATCTGCTGAAAAAAGACGGCCCCGGGTCGTCGTGATCGGTGGTGGAACTGGCTTACCCGTTGTGCTGAACTCACTCCACAACCAAGACGTCGATGTTACCGCCGTGGTGACGGTCGCTGATGATGGCGGCTCGTCTGGTATCATTCGCAATTACATTAACGTGGTGCCGCCTGGAGATATTCGAAATGTCATGGTTTCGTTATCACAGCTGTCACCCGTTGAACTGGCAGTCTTTCAATACCGGTTTGGGGCAAGCGATAACTTCTTTTCTGGTCACGCGATTGGAAACTTGATCATCGCGGCATTGACGGAAATGGACCACGGGGTGTTTGACGCGGTTCAGGAATTGTCCAAAATGATGCGGGTGGACGGACACGTTTATCCGGTGGCAAACGAACCACTGGTATTACACGCAACGTTTACAGACGGGACATCGTTGGCTGGTGAAGCAGAGATTACCGCTGCTCATAAACAGATCAAACGGGTGTGGGTCACGCCACAGCCGGATGCAGCTGAAGCAGTGGCGACGGCCATGCCAGCAGTTGTTGACGCCATCATGGGCGCGGACATGATTGTCTTGGGCCCTGGAAGCCTGTTCACTAGCATTCTGCCGAACCTCATGGTCAGTAACGTCGGTGAGGCGATGCGGCAGACCAAAGCGGAAGTTGTGTACATTTGTAACATCATGACGCAAAAGGGTGAAACGGACGGGTTTACGGATGCTGATCACGTGCAGGTGATCGATGATCATTTGGACTCGCACGTCGTTGATACCGTGTTGGTTAACACTGCAACGGTGCCGGAAGATTACATGGATTGGAAACGCTGGAACGAGGTTTCGACGCAAGTAACGGCAAACCCAGCCGGTTTGACGGCGTTAGAAGCCCACGCCATTCGGGCTAACCTGCTGGAATTGCGGGATGCCGGTGCGTTTCACGATGGTCACAAAGTGGTGGCCGAGCTAATGAAAATGTTGGCTGATAAACAATTAGATTAAAGGGGGCGCACACATGTCATATGCAAGTGACGTCAAAAAAGAATTGACGGGACTTCGCGTCCACGAGGCAAACGGAAAGGCCGAACTGATGGCCTTGATCCGGATGAACGGCGCGGTTAGCATCGTTAACCACGCGTTCATTTTGAACGTTCAAACGGAAAATCCTGCGATTGCGCGGCGGATCTACACCTTGCTCAAGCAATTTTACCGGTTGGAAGCAGAATTAATTGTCCGTAAAAACGTTAAGTTAAAGAAAAATAATATGTATGTCGTTCGGTTAAAGACTGGGACACAGCAGGTGCTGAAGGATCTTCATATCATGGGCGACCTTGGGATTGAAGCAGTTGTTCCTGATGGCATCTTGACGGATGACAGTGAAGTCCGGTCGTACATTCGGGGGGCCTTTTTGGCTGGTGGTTCCGTTAATAATCCGGATACAAGCCGGTATCACCTTGAAGTTTATTCACTGTATGAAGAACAGAACCAACAGATTTGTGAATTTATGAATCGCTACGGCCTCAATGCCCGGATGACCAACCGACGGAGCGGATACATCACGTACCTCAAAGAAGGCGAAAAAATTGCCGACTTTTTGACGTTGATTGGTGCCACAAACGCCATGCTGAAGTTTGAAGATGTGCGGATCATGCGCGATATGCGAAATTCAGTCAACCGGTTGGTGAACTGCGAAACGGCGAACATGGAAAAGGTGGCCTCCGCCAGTTCCCATCAAATTGAGAACATTGAGTACATTCAGTCACGGGTTGGCCTGAGTCAACTACCTGAAAAACTTCAGGCCATGGCTGAAACCCGGTTAGCTAACCGGGAAATTAGTTTGAAGGAACTGGGCGATCTGGTGCCCGGTGGCCCGATTTCTAAGTCCGGGGTTAACCACCGTTTACGGAAAATTAATGAATTTGCTGATAAGTTGCGCGAAGGCGGCGACGCCAGCGTGTCCGCTTAATACATTAAAAAAAGAAGCATCCACCATCTTATCTGTGGATGCTTCTTTTTTTATTGGGCTTGGTTGAGTTGCTCAACGTTGGCAGGAATGGCCAAGAAATCAGCAAGGTCTGTTAATAGACCTTCATGCGTTGGGTGCCAGTCCAGCTCTGCCTGGGTTTGGGCGCTACTGGTTGGGTTGTTTGCACTGATACTGCCCACAAACCAGCCAAAGTAGGTGGCGGCGTCTTGTGGCGTTAACTGGCTGATTGGCAAATGAAGACTGGTTGCGATCGTCTCCTCAATGGCCTTTACGCTGATGCCTTCTTCAGCGACAGCGTGGTAGACGTGACCAGCTGTCCCACGTTCTAACGCAGCAGCAAACAGGGCAGCAGCGTCGTCTCTGTGAACGGATGGCCAAACGGTGGTCTCATCTACGAAGGCGGCCCGGTGCTGAGCGACAGCGATTTGGGCGAGTAATGAACCAAACCCTTGACGGGCGGCACTATGAACGGTTGGTGACAGGCGGACGACCATGGCGCGGACGCCTTGATCAGCGTAAGCCAATGAGTTAGCTTCCGAAAGGGCCCGATCCGTTGGGTGGGCCGTGAAGTCCGTTTCCAGAGCAGGGCGGCCCAGATCTGTGATCATCAGGGTCCCAGAAGTGTTAACAAACGGTTTATTGGAACCGATGAGGGCGTCCCCAATCGCCTTAATGGCTGCCTGGTCCTGTTTAACAGCTTCGTCATAATGATTGAAGTCGTTGGTAAACCCAAGATGAATGACACCATCGCTAGCCGAAGCTTGTTGCGCAAGCACGTCATGGTCGGTCAATGTCCCGGAGACCGGGGTTGCACCAAGACTGGTGAGAATGGCCGCCGAACGGTCTGAGCGAGCAAGACCAACAACGTCATAATTTTTTTCAACTAAATCTTTAACAACAGTTTGGCCAATAAAGCCGGAACCACCAGTAATAAAAATTTTCATGAGAATGCCTCTTTTGAGTTCAAAATGTAATTAGCGATAATATTATCGCTTATAAAATCTGTTAGCTATCATAACCGATAACTCTATCGGTGTCAACAATTGACATTTTAAACCGGTCTCGGTAACATGAGAACCTATGAAGAAGAAAGATGAACAAAAATATCAAGCAATTTTAAATGCGGCAGCGACACTCATCATTGATGGGAGTGTTGGCGACGTCTCAACAACAAAGATTGCCCGTGCAGCGGGGATTTCTCAGTCCAGTTTGTACGTTTATTTTACGAGCCGGGAACAGTTATTGACGGCGTTATACATTCGCGAATTAACCAATTTATATCAGGGCGACTTGGCGTTAGATGTAAGCGACCTAACGTTTGCAGCAACCCTGCGGCTGTATCTGCAACAGTTGTTCGACTATGCGGTGGCTCATCCCGGAAGCATAACCGTGATCCAAAAGCTAAAGGAAACGATGCGTCAGGAAACGGTGGACGCCCCGAAAGTTCGGGCAATCGTGGCAACGAGCCGGGTTCAACAATTATTGGCAGCCGGAATCGCTAACCACGATCTTCGGCAAGTGGATCTGTCCTTGCACCGTAACATCATTTTTTCAACGGTAAAACTTCATGTGGATAACCTCAATCAGGGTGTTTATTCGCGGGCAAGCATGCCGTTTAGCACTGTGTGTGACATGATCATGGCGGCGGTGTTAGCGAAATAACGAACGAACCAAAATAAGCGATCCGTTACTGGCATGATGTCGGTAACGGATCGCTTATTTTGGTGATGAAATTAAAGACCCTCAATCAAGCGGGGCAGACCAACGACCTAGTTGAGGCCTATCTAAAGCGATTTTGATGAACGAAAAAAAACACTGCCCGGATTTAACCGGGCAGTGTTTTTCGCATTACTTCATTTCGCTGGAGTTTTGCATAATGTGGTCGATCAAACCGTAATCGAGGGCCTGTTGAGCGGTCATGTAGTTATCCCGTTCAGTGTCCCGGTTAATGGTTTCAATGTCTTGGCCAGTCTTTTCAGCCAGCAATTCATTGATCATCTTCCGTGTCTTCAGAATTTCTTCTGCGACAATTTCGATTTCAGTTTGTTGCCCTTGAGCACCACCAGAAGGTTGGTGAATCAAGATTTCTGAGTGAGGTAAGGCAAAACGTTTGCCCTTCGCACCAGAAGTGGCAAGGATGGAAGCCATGGAAGCAGCCATCCCCATGACGATCGTTTGCACGTCGGACTTCACAAAGTTCATCGTGTCGTAGATTGCCATCCCAGAAGTGATCACACCACCTGGGGAGTTGATGTACATGTAGATATCTTTGTCAGAATCCTGGGCGTCTAAGAACAAAAGTTGGGCGATGATGGCGTTTGCCATGTCGTCTTCAATTGGTCCAGATACCATAATGATCCGGTCTTTTAACAGTCGTGAGTAAATGTCATAGGCGCGTTCACCGCGGCTGGACTGTTCGATAACAGTTGGAATTAAAGCCATGAGAGAGGCCTCCTTGTATTTTGCGTTGTGGATTAGCACTTATAATGGTCCTCTGCTAATCAACGTAATTGTAGTTTAACCCAAAGGTCAAAAAAGGTCAAACAAAATCCCGGCTTTTGTGCGCAATTTTTTCGTGAACATGTGGTAGCCTTAGAGGTACAAGAGTTGAGGGGGAAAACGGAATGAAGAAAAAGTGGCTAACGTGGCCGATATTCGTGGAATTAACGGAAATTTACACCGCACCATTAAACATTGTGTGGTTTATTTTGGGGGCGGCAATTGCGCAATCGCGGTATGGTATTGTCAATTGGGTGAACGTCTTATTGTGTTTAGTGGATGTTTTCATTTTTGACTTAGCTGTCAACGTGTCGGATAACTATTATGATTACGTTCATGCGGCCGATCGAGAAGGGTATGCGGCGCACACCAACCCACTTGGGCGGTTGCAATTGCCGTTACGAGGTGTCTGGTGGTTAGCTGCCAGTTTGTACGCCTTGTCAGCGGTTCCTGGCTTGTTCTTAATTATGCGGACGGGGTGGCCGATTCTCGTCTTTGGACTAATTGGTTATGCCATCGGAATTTTTTACACGGCCGGACCGAAACCGTTAAACGCCATGCCAATTTGTGAGGCAGTTGTGGCGTTATCCATTTCGTATTTGATTCAATTAGTCTGTGTCTACGTTAGTATTTATGGTCATCAACCGTTTACCATCGGGATGGTTGGAACCACGTTTACATTATGCTTACCGTTGACCCTGATCTTCTTCATGGTCCAACTGTCTAACAATACAGCGGATCTGGAAGAAGACATTAAGAACCATCGGCACACACTGGCCTACTTTATTGGGCGAAAACGGGCGGTTGCCCTGATGAAAGTGCTACTGGTTGTTGGGTCATTGTGGCCACTGGTCAACTTCTTTGCCGGAATCGCGCCGTGGCCCACGTTACTGAGTGTCCTGTTGCTGCCAGTAATGTGGCGGGGCATTCAGCCGTTCTTTGCTGTTCAGGATAAACAAAAAACGTACGGGGCAGTGCTGAAGAGCACCGCGTTGTTCTTTGTGGGGTACACCGTATTATTTGCCCTTGGCGTCTGGTTGTAAAAAATGTTTGACATCAATGACAAAAACTGGTATTTTTCTAATTAATATTTAATCAGGTGTTTTCATCCCGAGTAGCGGATGGTCTGGGTGTCAGGAAGTCGGTGGGTGCTGCGAACCGATCAGGGCCATTTTTGCGAACTACTTGAAGACGTTAATGAACGGGCACCACCGGACCGTTATCCCGGTGAGAGTGAGTGTTTTTGGTGCGGGAATTTTCTAAGCCGGACACTAAGCTGGGTGGTACCACGGTGAAAATCGTCCCTGTTATGCATTGGCATAGCAGGGACGATTTTTTTGTTTAGGGGAGGAAAGCAGATGACAGAGACAAGTGGGGGCACGCCCCGATATTGATGCGCAACGTGTGTGGTGTTGACTGAGCATTGATGAAAGAGGTAGCAATTATGGAAAAGAAAACGTTTAAAGTGGGGCGCAATGAAGCACTGGTTGTTTTAATTGGGATGTTAGTCATTATGGGGCTGGGGGTCATTAAGTTTGGATTGTCACCTCAAGTACCAGTTATGTTAGTCATGGGCCTTCTCATGGCGTGGGCGGTGGCCCACCGGTTGCCGTGGTCAAAGATCAATGCCGGAATTAAGGACGGAATCGAAACCGGGATCGTGCCAATTTTTATTTTTATTCTCGTTGGGGCGCTGATCAGCACGTGGATCGCGGCCGGCATCATTCCGACCCTGATGGTTTTTGGGTTTCATTTAATCAGCGTTCAGTGGTTTGTCCCGTCCGTCTTTGTGGTTTGTGCATTGGTTGGTAGTGCCGTAGGGAGTGCGTTTACCGTCATCTCAACCGTGGGGATCGCGTTCTTCGGGATGGGGGTCACGATGCACGTGAATCCCGCGCTGGTCGCTGGGGCAATCATCTCCGGGGCGGTGTTTGGTGATAAATCATCACCGCTGTCTGAATCGACAAACTTAACGGCGGCTGTCGTGGACGCAGATTTGTTTAAGCACATTGTGAACCTCATGTGGACAACCATTCCCGCCTTTGTCGTTTCACTAATTGTCTTCGCCGTTTTGGGAAGTGGTGAAAAGGGAACCAGTTTGGCCAGTATCAATAAAGTGATTGCGGTGTTATCGGCACATTTCACGATCTCGGCATGGGCCATCGTGCCCATCGCCTGCATGTTCCTCTGCGCTTGGCGGCGGGTGCCAGCCATTCCGACATTGTTTTTAAACATTGGAATTTCGTTGGTGATGTTGCTCATTGAACATCCGGGAACCCAGTTAACGAAAATTGCCAGCATCATTGAAACCGGCTTTGTTTCTCATACCGGCAATAAGGAAGTGGACGTTCTTTTATCACGAGGCGGTATTGCCAGCATGATGGGGACCGTTTCGTTGATCGTTTTGACGCTATCACTCGGTGGATTGTTGATGGAATTCGGCCTGATCGACGCCATCATGACGCCGTTTGCGAAGCACTTGAAGTCAGACGGCGCTCGGATTACGGCCGTGATTTTATCGGGGATCGGTGTGAACCTCTTTATTGGGGAACAATTCCTGTCCGTTATTTTACCTGGCCGGGCGTTCAAGAAGGCGTTTGACGAGGCTGGTTTAGCGCCTGTCGCATTAGGCCGGGCGTTAGAGGATGGTGGAACGGTCATCAACTACCTGGTGCCTTGGGGCGTCGCAGGCGTCTTTGCGGCGAACACACTGGGTGTGAGCACGCTAGCGTTTTTACCGTTCACGCTGTTTAGCCTCTTATCACCAGTCTTCTCCATTATTAGCGGAGTGACCGGCTGGGGAATCAAACACCAAAAGAGTGTCACTGACCAAAATTAGGTTACTCATGGCAGACAAAAAGTGGCGGTTCGCCGGATGATGAGCATCCATGAACCGCCACTTTTAGTGAGTTCTACTATATATAATGTCTGTTTACGGTAAATCGTTGCCAGCTGACAGGTAAATGTCGTACCATTCTTGAGCGGTTAGGTGCACCTGGTTGGCTAACGCGATTTCCTTTAGTCGGGCTGGATTCATGCTCCCAACAATGGTTTGAATTTTTGCTGGGTGACGAAGAATCCATGCGGTTGCAATGGTGGTCTTTGTGACGGCATAGCGGTCTGCGACACGTTGAAGTTCTTGATTCAACTCAGGAAATTTAGGATTATCAATGAAGACCCCTTCAAACATACCGTACTGGTAGGGAGACCAGGCCTGAATGGTCATGTTGTGAAGGCGGGTGTACGCAAGAATCCCGTTATCGTGATCAATGCTCCGGTCATCGGCCATGTTGACGTGCATCTCTGCATCGATCATCCCGGTGTGCATGATTGAAAATTGCAGTTGGTTAATCAATAAGCGCTGGTGCAAACTATGTTGTAACAGTTCAATCTGATAAGGGTTTTGATTAGAAACACCAAAGTGACGGGCGGTACCATCCGTTTGAAGGGTGGTTAGCGCACTGGCGACCTGGTCAGGTTCCATCAACGGGTCGGGCCGGTGCAACAATAAACTGTCAAAGTAATCCAGCCCCATGCGGTTCAATTCGTCATGAGCGGCGGTCACAAGATGATCTTCACTGAAGTCGTAACGGGCCCCAAAGACCAAGCCATCATGAGACCGGTCCTTGTTGAGCACGATTCCGACCTTACCCTGAACGTAAATGTCAGACCGGTTGATTCCAGACGCAGCTAATGCCTGGCCAAAAATGGTGTCCGATTTACCTTCACCGTAAATGTCGGCGCCATCGAAGAAGTTAATGCCAAGGTCAACCGCTGTTTCTAAAACGGTGGTTGCCTCAGCAACGGAAAGCAGGTTCATGCGCATAATGCCTAAACCAATGTTTGATGCGTGTAAATCACTGTTACCAAGGTTGATGTACTCCACAATCAGTCACTTCCTTATCGTTAATTGCCCTAAGTGTAGCACTGTTTGTCGTCGGCGGGTTGTGTTGAAGGCAAAAAGCTGGTATAGTGTTATTTGTTATTGACAACGTATTGAGAGGAGAAGCATCATGGCAGAAAAGAAACCATTGAACTCATTTGCCGGCAAGCGTCCGGTTGCTAAACGGCAACGTCGTCTTCGCCGTGAAAAAGAAATTGCCGCAATCCAACGTTGGGCTGCTGGTAAGACTGATACGATCGAAGCAGCTCCTAAGGCTAAGTAATTTCGGTTGAGTACGCTTTTCTGATTGTCTCTAATTCAGTACATCAAAAAGCATTTAGTCCCGCACAATCATCTTTATGATGATTGTGCGGTTTTTTGTATTTTTATAGAAAACGAATTATGTTTGGAATATCACAAAGAAATCGTTATACTTTAGGTAAGCGCTACCAATAGACTGAAATCTTAGTGAAGAGGTTGAAAACATGTCAGAAACCATTAAGCCAGCGTCATTAGTGAATAACGATCTTGCAGATGTGATGTTTAACCGTCATTCTGTTCGGGTCTTTGATCCAGCCGTTAAAATTGACCGGACCGAATTGCAAACGATGATTGAAGAAGCAACGACGGCACCGTCAGCGTGTGATTTACAATCATGGCACTTTGTGGTGATTGATACACCAGAGGCAAAGGCAAAGCTTCGGGAAGCCACGTTAGCCTTTAATTATCCACAGGTGGATACATCATCCGCCGTTATTTTTGTGGCTGGCGACACCCGCTCACATGAGGTGTACCGGAAGGTGTGGACAAAGGTCTACGAGGATGGCAAGATCGATAAGGCCAAACTTGACCAGATTTTTGGCACGTTTTTACCGATGTATGAAAATGCGACGCCAGACTTTTTACGGGCCGACGCAACGATCGATGGGGCGATGGTTGCCATGCAATTGCTGCTCATTGCTCGGGCCCACGGGTACGAAGCCAACGCGTGGTCAGGCTACGACTTTAAGAAGATCATTCCTGCTTTGGGGATGGACCCTGAGCGGTTTATTCCGGTGATGGCGATTTCACTTGGGAAGGCTGCTGAGGAACCGATTAAAACAGACCGGTATGACGCAACAAGCCAGACGGAATTTCTATAAACTTCATTAACGTTGGAAAGTGCGGTCACTGCAATCATTGTAGCGACCGTTTTTTGATGACTGAATTTACGGGAGAGGCTTCTAAGTGACATTCTAACTTAGAATGAATACAATAAAGAAAAGGAGGCGAGAAGATGGGGAGCACATCACGAATTGTGACGGTTATCTTTGTACTTGTGTATGCCGGCTTACTTTACCTGGTCTTTGCGGACCAAAACATGTTGGCAATGGAAGTGATGGCACTTGGCATGTTTGCACAGGCTGCCATTGATTGCTGGCACGCGTTTACACACCACACTAAAACAAATGAGGACTAACTAAGACAAGCAAACGGGGAGATTCTAAGATGAATAACAAACCAATCGCTAATGATTATTTTTATGATGAACCAGTCTATGACCTTCATGATGGTGGTTACGTGCCACTAATGACCCCAACGACACCAGAGCGACCACTGAACGTGCCGGCCGTCTTGCAACCGGACAAAGTCGATGGGAACGACGTGTGGTATACGATTACCGCCCAGGTTGGCCAAACGGCAATTTTACCAGGGCCAACGACCACCACTTGGGGCTACAATGCCTCATTGCTTGGGCAAACCGTCGTGTTAAGGGATGGCGTGCACTACCATGTACATATCGTTAACCATCTGCCTGAAGTCACGACCCTTCACTGGCATGGATTAAACATTCCTGGGCCAATCACAGATGGTGGACCCCACGCACCAATTTATCCTGGGGAAGCACGCGACATTGACTTTACCCTGAACCAACCTGCACAAACGGACTGGATTCATCCACACCCATGTCCGAACACAGCACGTCAGGTCTGGAATGGTCTGGCAGCCGCGGTTGTTATCACGGATGATGTGGAAGCAGCCTTACCATTGCCACGCAACTATGGTGTTGATGACATCCCGGTTATTTTGCAGGACCGGACGTATCATGAAAATCAGCTGGACTATGAGGCTGATTACGATGAAGATGGAACCCTCGGTGAAACGCCGCTAGTTAATGGGACGGTCAATGGGGTGTTTAACGTGACCACCCAACGACTCCGGCTCCGAATTTTGAATGGTGCGAACCGGCGTGAATACCGGCTTCATTTCAGTGACAACCATGCGTTTACCCAGATCGGTTCAGATGGTGGGTTACTGCCAGAACCTGTGCCAATGACGAAACTAATGTTAACCGCCGCGGAACGGGCCGAAGTCATTGTGGACTTTGGTGATTACAAACCGGGCCAACGGGTTCAATTGATGAGTGATGACGTTGTTTTGATGACGTTTGAAGTTGGTCATTATGTGGCAGATGACACAACGTTACCTGACCACCTGGTGGCGATCGAAGACTGGCAACCAACTCCTGGCCGCGGCGTCGAAACAACGGTCATGTCCGGAATGGATGATGAGGTTCGCTTGGACGGGCAACTGTTTGACATGCAACGCATTGATCGGCGGCAACAGATCGGTGACGTTGTGGATTGGGACGTGACCAATACAAATGAAATGGACACGGGGATGATTCATCCATTCCACATGCATGGCTGTCATTTCCTCATTTTGTCACGGAATGGGCACGCACCGTATCCAAACGAACACGGGTACAAGGATGTTGTCGGGGTCAATGCCGGTGAGACGGTGCGCATCCGCGTTAAGTTTGATGTTCTTGGCGTCTTCATGTACCACTGTCACATTTTGGAACACGAGGACACGGGGATGATGGCGCAAATTGAGGCGTTCGATCCAGAACACCCAAAAACGTATCATTTGCTAAGCATGGCGGACGTTGAAAACCGCACAAACCAGGATTAACGGCAGCAGAGAGCGAAGAGAGAAAGTGACGAGATTGAGTCAAACAAGTGTGAGTGAAGCAACAATGGGGGTCGATCGGGCGGGGGTTCCGTACCGCCGATTATGGTTCATTGCGACGTTATTAACGGGGACGTTTAGTATGTCAATCAGTCAGTCAGCACTGTCAACGGCTTACCCAACGCTGATGCGAACGTTTAACATTGGAACACCCGCGGTTCAGTGGTTAACGACGGGGTTTATGTTGATCATGTGCGTGATGATTCCGGTGAGCCCGTGGTTACTAAATAACGTGCCATTTGGTACGTTATTTCGGTCAGTGATTGCCACCTTTGCCGTCGGGACGCTAATTTGTCTCGTGGCACCAACGTACCCCATTCTTTTGATTGGCCGGTTGATCGAAGCCGTTGGGGTCGGGATCATCTTTCCGTCGTTTCAAACGGTGCTGTTGACGATTACGTCAAAGGAGCACCGTGGGCAAACAATGGGCACGGCTGGGTTGATTATGGGAGCGGCGTTAGCCGTTGGTCCAATTATTTCCGGGATCGTTCTTCAATGGGCGAGCTGGCGGGGGCTCTTTGGCCTCTTTCTGGTATTGGTCACAGGTGCGTTTATTGCCTCATGGTGGACCATTCGTGACGTGATGCCGCTGACGCCAACAACGATTGATGGGTGGTCAGTTTTGGCGTCAACCGGCTTCATCGGCTTGCTGTACGTGTTGAACCGCTGGGGGATTGGTCAATTTTCAATGGGTCTCCTTGGCCTGCTGGTTGTGAGCCTGGTTGCGTCGTGCTGGTTCTGCTGGCGGCAGTTGCGCCGGGAGCAACCATTGCTGGTTCTCCGTGTTTTCCAGAGCCGGGTGTACACGACGGGGGTTCTGCTGACGGGGATTTCCTACGTGGCCTTAATTGTGACGACGATTGTGTTGCCACTGTATTATCAAAACGTGCTGGGTCTGTCGGCGTTAGCCTCTGGATTGTCACTGGTTCCGGCAGCTGTTGGCCTCAGTCTGTTGAATCCGTTAAGTGGTCGGCTGATGGATCGCATCGGTGCACGGAACGTTGTGTTAGTGGGGATGGGCTTAATTGTGCTTGGCTTTGGGTGCTTAACCAGTGCCACAGCGCATTTAACGGTCACCACGTTGATCCTGGCCTCGATCGTTACGGAAGGTGGCAACGCCTTTGTGATGATGCCTGCGGTCACGCTGGGTGCCAATGCACTGCCTGATAAACTCATTGCCCACGGGACGGCTGTTACAACGACCGTTCGGCAGTTATTGGGGTCAGCCGGTGTTGCTGGGGCAACGATCGTGTTGAGCCGGGTAGCGGCGAGTTACAAAGTCAGCCTGGGCGTGCATAATGCGACCATTTTGGGCTACCGGTGGACGTTCGGGGTCTTCATGACACTGGGAATTTTGGGGGCGTTGCTGGCGTTAACGTTACCACGGACACGCAGCCAAAATGATTAGTTACGACAACCAAAAAGGGACCCGCCACATGACACAGTGTGGCGAGTCCCTTTTGTTGGAATCGTTAAACCGAACAAGTTATTTATTTGGTGTTAAGCCAAGCTTTTTTTGACAGTCGGGGCAGTACCCGAAAAGCTCAATGTGATCTTCGGTAATCATGTAGCCAGATTGTTCAACGGCGGCCGTTTCCAGGTTACTAAAATCATCATAAAAGATGTCCGTGATTTTACCACAGTTTTGACAAACGGCATGAAAGTGGGGGCGTCCATAATAATCGTAGTGGGTTCCGGCGTCACCATTATCGAGTTCAATGACAATGCCCGTCTCGACCAGGGTGTTCAACGTGTTGTAAATGGTTGCTAAACTCAGCCCTTGGTGATCTGGCTTTAGTTCATCAAACATGGTGCCAACGTCAGGATGATTATGGTGGGTCATCAAGTAGTGTAGCACAATTTGTCGTTGTGGTGTGACCCGCAGCTGGTTTTCTTTTAAAACGCGGATGGCGTCTTCATCAATGACCTGAGCCATAACAGTTCCTCCTTAGAGTTATTCTAACTTCATCTTAGCTCATTTAAGCCGGCGACGCGACTATTTTGTCCATAATTGTCGATCAAGAACCGGCAACAGAACCTTAGCGTGGTGCTTTAAGCGGCAATGAACTATGATTAAGGCGTTAAATTGATGAAAGTGAGGACGGCGCGCGATGGCAATCAGCGAGCAAAAACAATCATTTCAATTACATTTACAGGAGTTGACGGATCAAACGCCAGCTTTTTTAGAGACGATCTATGCGGTGGCAAACGGCCATTTGGGGGTGCGGGCCAGTAACCCATTGCAAGGTAACGGCCGCCAAACGTCAGGGACCCCAGGCCTCTTTGTGAACGGTTTTTATGATCTTAGTCAAATTACATATGGGGAAACCTATGCCGGTTATCCAGAAAACAATCAAACCATCGCGCAGCTGCCGGACCCACGGTACTTGGTCATCGAGGTGGATGGCCAACGTTCAGACCAAGTCGCGTTTACGACGCGGGTGATCGATAAGAACCTCGACCTGGAAACGGGGTTACTGAACGAACTGTTTGAAATCACGGCCCCGAGTGGCAAACTGCTTCAGCTGTCGATGTCAACGTTTGCGTCACAGGCGGATTCAGCCATTTTTTGTGAGAGCTATTCGGTGCGTCCACTGAACTTTAGTGGTCCGGTAAAGCTGTATAAAGAACACCCGTACATTGATCAAGTGTTTGATAAGAGCACCGACATCCGGGCAGTGACCAGAAAAAACGTCCTTGACCGTCAGTTTATTGACGCTGATTTTCCCGCCATGCAGATCACCACACAAAAAAGTCAGCTGGGGTTGATCTTAATGTGGCGATATCTAGGGGAGGATTCACTGGTTCAGTTTGATCAAACAGACGGGATGCCGAAGTATGTGATGGATCTTGAGCTCCAACAGGGGCTGGCCGAATCGTTTGACTTTGGCTATTCCATTGGCCAGATCCATAGTTTGATGGATGTGGCTATGAACCATGATACCTACCTGAAACACGCTAATCACCATTTAGAACACCATTCGTTTTCATCGCTATTTACAGAATCGGCTCAGCAAATGCGGGCGTTTTGGCAGGACACAGATATTCAGCTAGAGGGTGATCCAGAGACGCAGCGTGGCTTGCGGTTCAATCTGTTTCACCTCCACCAGTCTGCCGGGCACGATGGAAACACCAGCATTCCGGCGAAGGGGCTCACAGGTGCCGGGTATGAGGGCCATTACTTCTGGGACACCGAAATGTTTATGTTGCCCGCGTTTATTTACACGGAACCAGCACTGGCAAAATCGGTGCTCATGTATCGCTACAATACCTTGGATGCCGCCCGACGTCAGGCCAGGGAGTTTGGGCTTGACGGTGGGGCGATGTTTGCTTGGCGAACGATCAACGGAACGGAGGCCTCGCCATACTTTCCGGCGGGGCTCGCCCAGATGCACATTAACGCGGACATTGCCTATGCGGTTGCTAAATACATCGAGGTGACCGGTGACCAGGACTTTTTGCTGACTGCTGGGTTCGAGCTGATCCTTGAAACGGCGCGGTTCTGGCAACGAGTGGGGAGCTTTGGTGTGGATGGGCCTCAGGGTGGTCGCTTTGTTATCAATAAGGTCACTGGGCCCGATGAGTACACCGCGTTGGTTAATAATAATTATTATACAAACCGGATGGCAAAACATAACCTCGCGTTGGCTGTTCAGTATGCACAAGAACTCAAGCAAACGCACCCGGGGCGTTTAGAAGAACTGGGGGTAACGGACAAAGAAATTGCGAGTTTTGATCATGCGGCCAATAACATGTACCTGCCGTTTGATGATGAACTCGGGGTCAAGATGCAGGACGACGGGGCGTTTAACATGCCAATCTGGCCATTTGATCAGACGCCGCGCGATAATTATCCGCTCCTGTTGCACTACCACCCACTGCGGTTGTACAAGCATCAGGTGAACAAGCAGCCAGATACGTTGCTTAGTGATTTCTTATTCCCAGAAGATCAGGACATGGCGCAGTTAAAACGGGACTTTGATTACTATGAGCCACTGACGACCCACGATTCGTCGTTATCGCGGCCGATCTTCAGCATTTTGGCTAACCGCATCGAAGCGCACCATAAGGCATACCGCTACATTGCGGAATCCTTACTCACAGATTTAAATAACGGGCAGGGCAACTCGCAGGATGGGGTTCACCTTGGCAGTATGGGTGCTAGTTGGATGGAAATGGTATATGGCGTCGCTGGAATGGCCCAGACCAAGCAGGGGTTGGTGTTTGCACCACACTTGCCGGTTCAGTGGACAGCGCTGACGTTTAAAATCAAGTACCAAGGGACCCAGATCGGCATTCACATCACCCGGAATCAGGCCCGGTTTGAGCTGTTGAGCGGGAGTAAACTGACCCTTTGCTGTGCGGACCAACCGGTCGTTTTGGAAGCCGGTTCAAAGGCCAAACGGACCGTGACGGTATCATTAACTGAATAGAAAAAAAGCCGGGTCCAGATGAATTAGTCATCTGGACCCGTTGCTGTTATTTGGGGTGAACGATCCCAAGATCGATCATGGACTGAGCGGTGGCGATAATGGCGGTTTTGGCAGAACGAGGGTGCCAGTCGAGCATCGTCACAGCTTTAGCGTTACTTGTTTCTGCGTAGACACCGACCAATCCCGCCACCATGCGCAACATTGGGTTGGTTAAGGCGGCGGCCTTTAGCACTGCGTTGGGGATGATCTTGGTGGGGATGTTGGCCGCGTAGTCTGGAAAGGCCGTTCGAAGAATGTCAGCCACCTCAAGCATGGATAATGTCTCGCCAGTGGTAGCAAGGAACCGTTCGCCGCTCGCGTTGGCCTTGGTCATTGCCAGAATGTGTAAACTGGCGACATCACGGACGTCCACGTAACCAGAATCAACATGTGGGACAGCCTTCGTTTTCCCTGTTAACAGATCCTGAATTTGAATGTTGGAGTGAGAGTAATCACCAGCTAAAACGGGGCCCATAACGGCCACCGGATTGACCGTCGCAAGTTCCAGGCCGTTACCTTCTTCACGAATAAAGCGCCAAGCGGCCTGCTCGGATAGCGTCTTTGATTTTTGGTACGGGTGCACCTTGCCGGATGAGAGGTCAGACCAGTCTTCCTCAGTGTATGGTGTTTTGCGGTTCTTATGTCCGGCAAAAACGGCACCGTAAGCGGAGGTCAAAACGACCCGTTTAACGTGGGCATCACGGGCCGCAGTGAGGACGCGGAGCACGCCGTCAATGGCAGGCCGAATCATTTCATCCTCATTTTTAAAGTTCAGCGTGGGGGTTGGGGAGGCTGGGTGAATGACGTAGTCGGCGCCAGTCATAATGGTGGCCCAATTGTCATCGTGCGTCAGGTCAGCAGCCATGACACTGAGGTCGCTGAAATCGGTCCACCCACCAGTGGTGAGCATATCGTGAATGAGGGCTGTCTTCTTTAAGTCACGAACGGTGGTCCGAACGGCGTAACCTTGTTGAAGTAATTGAAGAATTATGTGGATGGCAATAAAGCCGCTGCCGCCGGTTACGACGACCAGTTGTTTTTGTTGTGAAGTCATTGAGAAATCCTTTCGCTTCCGTTACACTTGTAACGTTAATGACAGTAGCATACAGTCACGGGTTCAGTTGTTCAAGTGAAAACGGCGCATCTATGACAGAATGGAGAAAGTGTAATGGCAGCGACACAACATGCACAATCAATCAAACAGGATTCACAAACGTACCTCGCAAACGCGTTGTTGCAATTGTTGGTGACGACGGATTTGACGGATATTACCGTGACCCAAGTGGTGAAGCGAGCCGGGGTCAGTCGAATGGCGTTTTATCGGAATTTTGCGACATTAGATGACATTCTGGTGGCACACTTTAGGCCGTTGATCGATGCTCAGTTTGACGCCGTGATGTACAAACAACCATCAGAAAAGATGGCGGCGCTCAGTGATTTTTTGGTGACGAATATTGATGTTCTTCAACTGGCCGTTGACCGGGGGTTTGAACACGTCATTAAGGAAATTTTTAATGACAACATGTTGCGGTTTTATGAACAGATTGATGTGTGGTCACAATTAACGTCTGCCCAGCAAACGTACTGGCCCCAGTTTATGAGCGCCGGTGTGTACAGAATGTGGCGTGAATGGTTGTTAGGTGGGCAACAAGAGTCACTGACAACGATCCATGACCTCATTGGTGGGTTTCAACGGGCAACACTCGCAGGGTTGCTGGAACAACGAACGGGCGATCAGTAGCGACGATCGCAAAGAAAAATGAGCCTCCAAAGGGAGACTCATTTTTAAATGAATGTTTGAGTGCGTTACTCTGGGCAGGATAAGCCGCTGACGTTAGTTATTGTTGGCAGCATCAAGGTTGGCAAAGTATGCCGTTTCTTTTGCTGCTTGGGAAGCCTGGTTTTGCTTGTTGTACCAAGGTGAAATCGTGAATGCCAAGAAGTCGTTCAACAAGTAAACGGAACTGTTGACGAACATGGCAAGCGTTGCATCACCTTGACGGAATGAGACGGCCCAGAGGACCATCTGGGCAAGACCAGAAGCAACCCACCAGATGTATTGTTGTTTGAAACGAAGGAAACAGATCACGCCGGCACAGGCAGAGATACTAAATGAAATGGCATCGATCCATGGCCGCGGGTCGTTTGTCAGGGCCCCAATCAGGAAGCCAGACAAACCGTATGTGATGATCGTGGCAATAATGGCAACGGAAGTACTCCGCCACGTAAAGGAGCGAATCTTGCTGACCATGTTTTTGTTCCAGCTTGGGCTCAGCAGGACGGGAAGGTCCAACGTGGCCATGTAAACCAGCTGTTCAGCGATGGACAGGTAGTTCTTAGCGGCAAAACCGACATACACAAAACAGAGCGCGGACAGAACCCCAAGAAAACCATTAACACTTTTGGCCTGGTTAATGGCGAGGATGCAGAGCACCCCAAGGGTCGTCCCAATAAAGGTGATCAGGTTGACCAAGCCGAACGGGTTGGAGACAAGTGTCATGACCTGGGCCCCGAGTGAAAACCCGAAGAGCCAGTATGAGGCCGTGTGCCACCCCGTAAGTTGGTGAGCCAGAAACTTGAAATAATTAGTGATGTGATGCATGAAATAAACGCTCCATTCTATGATTTATATTTGTGGCCCGGTAGAGTTTAAAGATTCAGGCCTGTAACGCACTGATAGCTATACTAGCATCATCAACCGCGAAAACAAAATGTCCTCAAAACGCTTTCTGTATATAGCAGTTAACGTGGTTAAGCACCGGCTGACGACTGGTCTACCGGTCTTAGACGGAAATTTACCTCGGACACAAGATGATGTGAAAAAAGTTTTGAAAAATCTATATATTGTGTGTTCGAAATTTGAAACAAAATGAAAACGAGTACTTTTTAAAGGGCGTTTGGGGATAGAAAAAAGGCCGTCAATCCTTTATCAGCAAGGATTGATGGCCATGATGGGTTGATTAAATTAGTTGAAAGCTAAGTTCTGGTTCATTGAGCCGCATAATTTGGCCCAGGTGACTAAACCGAACTTGAAGTTTTTTGACACCATTTAGATTGGTGTCGATAATTTCGATGCGGTACGGTGAGTTGGGGGTTGGGTGAACAAGATTAAACGTTAAGTATTTACCTTTGGGGAAGTGAATGCTGTGGTGACCGATTTCGTTATGAAAAATTGTAATCATCGTTGATCTCCTCCATAAATTTTATTTATGTAAATCATCATAGCAGGTTAATTATTAACATGACAATTAACTGCCTCTCAGCGTTTTTGGGAAAAATGACAAAAATGTTGGTTTTCGGGTTGTGTTTCTGGCTAATATTCGCTAATATAGTAAGGTACCAGTTAGGTATAAACGAGTTGCGCCTGTAGTGTAATGGATCGCACGTAAGATTCCGGTTCTTGAGATGGGGGTTCGATTCCCTCCAGGCGCATAAATGATTTTTACGGAAGTTAATAAAAGAGCCTTAACGTTGATTTACTCATCATCGTTAAGGCTCTTTTGCTGTCTAAATATTCGTGGATGTTCAGGAAAATGGTAGTTAATATTTGAGATTAGTGGAAATATTGGACTATTTATATTGGTGTGTTGACTTAGGATGCATATATAGTCTTTAGAGCTTCACTAATTTAAAATGGCAAATTAAATGATTATATAGTTCATTTGATTAAATATATTTTAATAAAAATAAAAAAGTGTTATAGTTGCGTAGGATGTAATTGTGCAAAACGTAATAGATTACGGGATGGTGTCTAAGTATGGAACCCTATTTAAAAACGCGATATAAACTATATAAATCCGGAAAATTTTGGGTTGTTAGTGGAATAACCATGGTTGCTTTTACCGTTGCCTCCGTTTACTCTAATCAAAATGTTCATGCTGATACATTACCAGTATTAGACGCTAATGAAATAACAGCGCCAATTTCCCAACCAAATAAGTTAGTCTTGGGTAGCGATGCGCATAAAACATCTTTGGTTGAATCCGATGAAGGAACAAATGATCAAGTATCCAAGCAAGCAGCTTCTGAAGATAAAACTAGCACGGATATTTCAAACAGTGTTTTAACAGATAGCTCTGCCGCTGTTCAGGAAAGTGGAAATGATACTACAAGCGCAACAGGCATCACAAGCGCAGCAAGTGCTACAAGCGTATCGAGTGGCACAAATACGGCGAGCACAGCAGGTGCTACAAGTACAGCGAGTGCTACAAGTGCAGCAGTCAGTGCAAGTGCAACAAGTAGCAGTACGGTAAGTACTCCAAGCACTTCAAGTACGGAAAAACTAGCCCCATATACGGTACAAGCGTTGTCTAAAGCGGCCATAATAAAGTCGGGGATAAATGGATCCGTAAAATGGGATTTTGATGATCAAGGGACATTAACTTTGCATGCAGGAACTTTAGCTAATACGTATGGGTATGGTATTGCTACATGGGATGCTTCGTTTCTGAGTTCCGAGACAATTAAAAAAGTCGTTATTGAATCAGGAGTTATTGCAAATAACGACGCAAGTTATTTATTTAGCTCATATGATGGAAATACTGATGCTCCTTGGTTTGAAAGCATCGATGGATTACAAAATGTAGATGTATCAAGGGTAACCAATATGTCTGGAATGTTTGCGTTTGATAAACAGGTCAATCAGATTGACACTCGCGGGTGGAACACCTCAAAAGTAGTTGATATGAAGCATATGTTTTATGGAACGGCTAGTTTAAAGACCTTGAACATTTCGAGTTGGGTAATTCAACCCAAGACAAACATGTATGCTATGTTTGGCTATACACCAAATTTGAGTCAAATTTCCATTGGTTCCGGCTTTAGAGTGAATACTGATTTATCATTCGACGATTATTTTTATGAATGGCCAGCAGGGTGGAATGATCCATCTAGTAATGAATTTCTAACATGGAAAATGGTTGGTACAGGAACGCTTGCTAATCCAGCAGGTCCAACCTATAGCTTAGATAATTTTTTAAACTTATATCAGTCAGGATTAGGCCCCACGGCGACCTTTGTTCGTTCGTTTAGTCCTCAGAAATTGACTGGTAAAGATTTTGTTATGAATCTAGGTGATGCCACTCCTAAAACTAGTGATTTTGGTTTGGGAACGGAAGCAGGGCCGATTGAGATTGATTTTAGTGGCGTTGACTTCTCTAAACCAGGAATTTATTCTGTAAAGCTTAGAAGTGGCGATCAAGTAGTATCGGTGAATTTGACAATCGAAGCGCCGGTAAACTTTGATGATTTAAAAAAAGCGGAGCAGAACTTAGTTAAGGCAACACAAGAGGTTCTTAAAAATCAGTCCTCTATTTTGAATCAAAATCTTAATGACATGATAATCGATGAAATTAGTAATGAGAATCATGTGCTGCATACTAATGATTTTTATAATTCGTTGTCTAACATTTCAGAGATATATGCTAATGAAGAATTGGAAAATAAAATTGCTGAAATTAAGGCTGAAGCAGTTAAAGATAAAATCGACGAGCTCCATAATTTTCTTGGAGAACAAAATAATAAGTCACAAAAGATGTCAAATATTGATCGCCTAACAAAACTCTTAAATGAATTAGCAGATCTGATCAATCAATCACAAACGACAGCTATTGAGTTTCCCAACGATATTATCGGACAATATGTTAAAAATGTTGGACAAATTAGTCAATCCAGTGAAAACAAAATTCAAGATTATATAAAGGCTACGCTAGAAACTGGGAAAGTACTTGATCAATATGCTCAGACACCAGCTTCTACTGCGGTAAATGAAGCTCTATTACAAATTATTCGTGCAGGCTTTGATGGCGGTAGTGAAAACATATTAATGGCGTTACAACAATCTTTTGCTAAACAATACCCAGATTTATCCTTGGAAGAAATTTCTGGAATGGCAAACAGCTTTTATAGTCAATTGATAGAATGGTATAGCAATGGTGATATAAATAGCGCAATTGAAAAGCCGAGCATATCGGGAGACTTTACGTTAGTTCCTGTTGCCATTCCTGGTCGAGAAATGGAGCAGATTTTTCCAGATTGGCACACTGCTAATATTAATAAATATTGGAATATGTTTGTAAACAATATTTTTAATAATACAAGTGCAGGTGAAGAAACGAATCACACGATTTTAGGTGAGCTCGAATACCCACTACTAAGTGATTTGTTACCATTGATTTTGTGGATTCCAGTACCGACGCCACCAACGACGCCACCAACGACGCCACCAACGACGCCACCAACGACGCCACCAACGACGCCACCAACGACACCACCAACGACACCACCAACGACACCACCAACGACACCACCAACGACACCACCAACGGCGCCACCAACGACACCACCAACGACGCCACCAACGACGCCACCAACGACACCTCTATCGACTCCACCAACAGTGTCTGATAAACGGGTAGAAGAAAAATCAGAGCATTATGATACTGCACAGGAGGCATTACCATATACTGGGCAATCTAGAAATAGATTTTTAATGACATTTATTTGGCTTTCTGTTCTTACAAATTTGCTTGTACTGAGTTTGTTTACAAGATTTAAAAGACAGTGATTAAACCACTTAGAAATAACGTCGTAGTGTTCATAATAGATACTTCCGCATTAGTCTATCTGTGAATAGTAAGAGGAAATTTTTGGTTTGTAAATTGCTATAAACTAATTTTAAAACCGCAACGTTGATTTAATTATCAACGTGAACTATACCCCTAAAGTTAAAGTAAAAACTCCAACTTTAGGGGTATTTTTGATGACTAAGATTTCAAAAGAAACAAAATTCAGATAAAAGTAGTGGATATGGATCATGGGGTTCTTCAACATCAAATCAAAATGATTCAGACGTGACCCTTAATGCTAAATCTTCCAGCGATAATGGCGGGTACAAAGTGATTGCCTTATATCGGGTCACAAAATCTTATGATAATAGTTCAGACGAAGATAACTCTGAATTGCATGAAGTTGTTTTATCAGATTTAAAGTTATCAGGTGGTCAGCTTAATGTTGACGATATTTCTACTAAAGACGATAGCAATATTAATGATGTTAGTGATTCGCAATCTGTCGAATTACATGACTTAAATGCAAATGGTATTCAAATTAAGTAACAACCGAATGTTCAATGACAACTCATGATATGATAAATCATATAATGAGGAAAACATCACACCATATCGATAATATAAAAGGGGCCATAGCAGTCATGATCTGCTGAGGTGCACCCTAAAAGCTAAATAGCAATATTCTCTAGGCGTTAAGTTGTCGATATTGAATCGGCGATTTATCGCCTAGTTTCATCTGGATTCGCTTATTATAATAATGAATCCATAATTATTCATTGTGCATTGCTTCCATTATGGTCACCAACTAGGAAAGCTCGATTAATAACTACCATCATCGTACACTCAATATGGTTCTTAATTGCTGCAGTGGTTGTGTAAATAATAATGTAAGCAGACTGTCTTAAGTGGCAATGAAAGTAAGAAGTAATATTTATTGACATTCAAAAAAACTTTAAAGAGCTCAGGCAAGCATAGCATCAGATGAATATACTAAAGCTTTTGATGAAAGTTTCTGTAAGCGTATGGTGGTAGTTAAAATGGTAGTCAGAAAGATATTTTTAAATGTATTTCCCTGTATATCAATGTTTACGGTTTGAAATGATGCGATCCCTCCAGGCGCATAAGTGATTTTTACGGAAGTTAATAAAAGAGCCTTAACGTTGACTTACTCATCATCGTTAAGGCTCTTTTGCTATCTAAATGTTCGTGGATGTTCGCTAATGTTCAGGAATGGCGGTTATTATATTTTGCAATCAATGAAACGATTGAGAAGTACTGGATCATTTTTTACATCATGAAAGATGAGCTGCTTAATCAAGCTCTATCCAACTATAGTGGCTTTGGTTTACGGTTGGGTTGGACTATTACAGCCAAAGTAGAATCGAAACCAAATTAAAAGGCAGATTGCCAGTTGAATACCGGTAATCTGCCTTTCAAGTATCTAGCTTAATTGTCCAATTAAATAGGGCTTACTTCATGAAATAACCCATTCAATCATCGTCCCGTTCCGGCAAATTCACATTTGCCTTCATCCGAAAATAAAGAAGCCAATACAAAACGCCAATTGTGATCGATAGGGCACCGTATAAAATCATCAGTAACGAGTTTCCAAAGTGCTGAAAAGTGAACGTGCCCAAAGGGGAGCCAAGGGCATCGCCCACTAAAAAGCCAGATTGAGCGACACCTAATAAAATGACTGTTTCGCTTTTGGGGAACATATCGTATTCCATTAGCTCTTTGAAAATAAATAAACTAGCGATGAAAAATGACATAATGCCAAAGCCCAAAATTTTAGCAAAAAACATTTTATCCGGTAGCAGGCCCGTGATAATCATGCAAATGCCGGCACATAGTTGACCAACTAAGAACATTCGAACCGGAGATTTCGTTTGCGAAGACCGCTGAAAAATGAAGGAAGCTAATACGGTAATAATGCCAAATGTTGTTACCCAAAATGTGGTTAAACCAACGGAAAGACCGGCTTGTCGAAAAATTGCCGGTAAAATTGGATCAATTAATGCCGTCGTTATCCCCATTAGACCAGTTACTAACATGAGACTAACCCCAAAAAGGCGGTGCTTGGGAACCATTAAAGAAAGGCGATTCTCTTTTTGTTGCATTCGGTTCGCTGGCATATGAACTGTAAGACCCAACGAGGCCATTATCAATGCCGCTGACAATAAGAGAACAATATAGACAATATTTGAAGATTTAAATAACGAAGCTATTGCCCCAGCAATGATGGTAGCAAACAAAGTGCTTAACTGCATTACAGAATAACGAGCTGCTACTAAAGGCCCTTTTGCATCTGAATCTTGGTCGGCTTCACTGTATATCCAAGTTCTGATCAGAAGAAGGGTGATACTCGCTCCCAAACCTGAAAGTAAACCTGAAAGTGCGGAAAAAAGGAGGCTACCAGGAAGGGTTCTAAACAGCATACCGATACCATATAGTGGTAAAAATATTAACGCGGTTTGACGAGGAGAAAGTCGGGCCACTAATGGGCTTAACAAAAATGAGAGCGCGCCCGCAATTGCCATGGCAGAATAGGCGATTGAGTAATGTAAAAGATTATGGGTTTGTTGAGCAAATAAAATTTGCGAGTATTGGGAAATCCCCATTACAAGGTAAAAAATGGTGACCATGGTTATTAATTGCTTGTGTTTAACTATCGGTCTAAAGGCTGTTGCTAATTGTTTTAAGACGAAATCACCTCTGCCCAGTCTTGGACTAATGTTTGCTTTAAATGCATCGTTATATTTGGTCATATTAAACCCCCAGAATTGGATTTTGTCCAACTCTGGGGGTTTGACTTTACTGATTTAACAATCAGTGTACTGGCCTTTTTGTTGGCAAATACATATAGAAGTAAGCTTCAAATACTTGTGTAATCAATGAACGTTGAATCAATTTTATGATGTTCTTGTTTACCGCTTAGGGCTAATTCAAACGCGGCACGTCCAACTTCCTCGAAGTGGTGATCGATCGTTGGAATTTCGAGTAGTTGACTAGATAATTGATGCTCTTGACCCATTAGTCCAGGCATGGGTAAGTGATGGTCGAGATAGTATTGGCGCGTGCTGGCGATGATGTCGTCACCATTGCCAAAAATAAAATTGGGGGCTAACCGATGTGTCGTGTAATAGGCACCCGCTTTATAGCCATCTTGATCCGTCACAACCGGGGTGTAAATCAATGCTGCTGGTATCGGCTGGTTAAAGACTTGTTGATAAGCCCGGTGCATTGATTGACTGGTCGCACTTAAGCGGGAATTGCGACTGAGAAGAATGCCGACCTTATTGAAATGGTGCTGTTTGATCCAAGTGAAAGCTTCAATGTAGGCGGCATCGCGATCAACGTAGGACGCTGGGATGGCGTTTCCCTCGGGATTAAAACAACAAACGATTCGCCCATATTTTTGATAAGACGCCAACTTGCTGGTTGGTAAACCATGGGAAACGAAAATGAGTGCGTCGAATGCGTGTTGATGAAGCTGTTCTAAGTAGGTCAGCTCAATGGCTTGATCATACTTTGAGGGGAGCAGGACGAGCTGATAATCTGCTGAAAGTGCCGCATCCATAAGGCCGGCAACGATTTTACTAAAGTAGGGGTGATGACTGTGTGGCAAAACGACGCCAATGTTATGCGTATTGCCGCGACTCAAATCACGGGCGACAGCGTTGGGTGTGTAGTCTAGTGCCAGCATAACTTGTTCAATTTTTTTCTGAGCAGCCGTACTGACATATTTTTTGTGATTAATGACGCGTGAAATTGTCGCGGGTGAATAGCCGCTTTTCTTGGCAATGTCGTGGATGTTTGTCACAAGTCGAACCTTCTTTTTCAAATGTTTACTTACAGTTTACGCTTCTCGGCAGCTAATAGGTGCTGAATGCCGTAAGCAACACCGTTTGAATCATTATCAGTTGTGATAAATTCAGCGATTTGCTTGATTTCAGGGTTGGCGTTTGCCATCACGATGGGGTGGCCGACTGAATTGAGCATTGGGAGATCATTATGACCGTCGCCAAATGCAGACAGTTCTTCTGTCTGTAAATGTTCACGTTCTTGAATAAAATGAATTCCAACTGACTTTTGGGCAAGCGCACTCGTGACTTCCAGGTAGACCGGACCAGATTGTTGAAAAATGATTCCGGGGAGATCCATTTTTAAAAAGTAATCCTGAACATGGTGCAGTGTTTGTTCCTCATCAAACATCATCATGATTTTGAATATGTGAAGCTGGGGCTGGTTTAATAACTGGCTGAATGAAGTTAGTGTCGGTGATTGGCCAGTGAGGCGACTTTCTGTCGTAATTCCTTGATCGATCTTCTCGGCATACCAGCAATTTTGACCATAACAACTGACGCTGACAGTGGGAAAGCGTTGCCCAAGTTTGCCGAGGATTTGCTGAACAACGGTTGTTTCAATGCTGTTGGCAACAAGGGGAACAAGACGTCTGTTTTCCATTGAAAAAATAAGCCCGCCGTTAAACGCAATTTGGGGTGTTGCCAGATGTAATTGATTAATGGCAAACATCATTTCCATGGGGGCACGTGCGGATACCAGAGTGAATGGAATGTGAGTACTTTTGATAACAGTCGCGTTGTGTTCACTTAAGTGTCCCTGTGAATCTAGCAAAGTATTGTCCATGTCTGAAAAGATGTGTTTGATCATAATGAAATCTCCTATTGTGGTTCTTGAATTAACCCAAGGATAATCTCTGAAACGCGTTTCAGGTCAAGGACATTTTATTGATGAATGAGATTAATTGTGATGGTAATAACGCGTTTTTTCAGGAGCCTTAAAAATTTTATCAGCACCATTCGAAAAGCGCCATGCACGGCCTGAAAGGGGCTTGTACATGACGCTTTTTCATTATATAAAACGAGATGGTGTATCTATTTATGGGGTCAGAAATCCTGGTTTTCAAGTCAATTGTTCGGTATGACTACGAAGGGTTAATTAGCGTGCGTGGCGTTTTAGGAAAACAAGAAGGCCAGCAAGGCCACTAATTAACACACCAGCGATCCCCAACCATGAAGCGGCCTCTGCTGCTGTTTTGGGTAAGAGACTCTTCTGCGAAGATTGGTCAGCTTTCGATGATGATTGCATCGATTGACTAGAATCACTGGGCCGGTTGCTAGAGGTGGACGCGGTTATCTGATTACTGTTTGTACTTGAGGCACTTGAACTATCTTGATTGTTAGCGTTGCTTGAAGATGAACTGTTGTGTTCGGAACTTAAGTTATTAGAACTTGAACTAGGATTTGAACTGTCAGAACTTGAACTATCGGCGTGGTCTTTAGCGTAAACGTAAATTACAGTCTGTGCTGTATCCGTGAAGGCGCCTGTTGCGCTACCGTGGAGTTCTTTAAAGGTGTAGCCGTTGACCTGCTTTTGGGTAGTGGTGTACTTGTCGCCAATGTTGCCATGAAGCACACGATCATCAGCGATTTTGTGACCATCTGTGTCAACATACGTGGCAGTTACATCACCGGCCTTAGTTGAGGCAATCACACTCACGTTTCTCGAGTAAGTCACAATATTCCCATCGCTATCGGTGACGGAATATTTAACAAGATAGGTTCCTGGTTTTGAAATGTCAAAGCCACCTTCATCCACCACTTTAATGGCATTTGTTAACGTGCCATCCTCTACGTCACCGGCCGTCAGCTGGTCTAATAAGTTGAACTTCCCATTCTGATAAAAGGTGATATCCTTGCCATCAATGTAGGGCACAAATCCGGCTTGGCTTGTGCCTGTATATTGACCAGTGATGTTTGCAGTAACGTTAGCTGAGCCTTGAGAAAATGAAGAAGCTACCGTTGTCTTGTCCGTGAAATTAGGAGCAGCAACGGCGAAAGTGATGGAATAAATTTGCCATTGTTTAAGATCATCAAAGTGGACCTTTAGTGTTCCATTGCTTAAAGATGTGAGGGCACTATTGGTAATATCAGTAACTTGATTATCAGCGTCAGTTTTTTGAATGTAGAGAGAATTTGGCTTAATGTCATGATCTGCGGTGACTGTCCCGATGTACTTTCCTAACTCGGTTGATTCCCTAGTTGCAAAAGTTACCGTGTAAAAATGATATGGGGCACTGTACGAAAATCCCCAGAGGTCTTTAGACAATAAGCCGATGGAATTATTTCGGTACCCATTACTTGGATAATTGACCGTATACCATGACGGAACCCCGCCATAAATCGTGGCTCCGGGGATTACCACCTGACCAGGGTTATCTTTCTTGACAGTCAACGTGGGGTTAGCCACGTTGATATTGTGCGAATTACCGGTAGTGTCAATAAGGTTTGCGGCTATTGTTGTCGTAGCGTCCGCGTCTTTTGCATGACAACTAAGTGCAATGGTAACCGTTCCCTCGGTATTCATGTCAACTTTGCTCGTAAAAGTGACTGTGTTGCTATTTGGGTCAAAGAAGATGAGAAGTACTTATCAATGTTTGAATTTAAAGTCAGCGAGCTGTAATCAACGACATTACTGTCTAAATTAACAACGATTTTATCGCCCTTTTGAAGGGTGTTTTTTGAATCTGTATGGACGTTGATGTTGATCAACAATGCATCGAGAGCAGTTTTTGTCTCAGTAAAGTTGGTATCAATAGAAACAGGGATTCCCACGGAAGACGTGGCCTTTGATGAAGAATCTTCTGCTGTCGTACTGGTCGAGCTCGTAGGTTTAAGTGGTGTTCCATCGCTGGTTAATTCGCTTGAGCTAGACGAATTTGATTGATCAGCTGCGTGAGCTGTAGAACCAAAAGCGTTTCCGCACATTAACGCAATAACCACGAGTGCGCTAAGTGGTTTACTAAATTGTCCCTTTAACATGATTACGCCATCTCCAATAAATGAATTTAATTACTTAAGTAAAATAAATATTTTATATTATATAGTTTTGCAAAATTTATGTTTTTAGTCAAGTTTCCGTATTGGGAGAAACGGTCTTGCATCCTTACAGGAATTATTCATGAGTGCCGAATCAACGGAATAAGGGTTAGCCATCATTGGTCATAACGGTGCTACTCTTTACTTGATTAGGTGTGGCAGAGCACATGAATGTAATGCAAAACAACAAGCCACGCTTATAATAATTAGGTCGCTATCCTTTACTATTGATCGGTTAAAGTTTTAGACTGGTTAGATGGGTCGCGCAAGATTTTTGTTAATTTGTGGTTAATAGCCGCGCTAGGGAGTTAGTCGCTATGATCAAAATCAGATCACTTCAAGTGATTAAGTACGGAGAACGTTAGCATCTACCAAATTGGAGGTTATAAATACAAATGTTTTTATCGATGGACCATTTAAATAAAATCTACGCTGGCAATAAGGTTGCCGTTGATGACTTTAATTTAGAAGTCAACCGGGGTGAGTTTATCTGTTTTATTGGGACTTCAGGGTCCGGAAAGACGACGACAATGCGGATGATTAACCGGATGTTACGGCAAACATCTGGAACCATTAAAATTGATGGCAAGGACATTGCAGACATGAATCCGGTGCAATTACGACGTCGGATTGGTTATGTTATTCAAAATATTGGCCTGTTACCACACATGACCATTGGCGAAAACATCACGCTAGTGCCTAAATTGTTAAAATGGCCAGAAGAGAAGCGGCAAGCTCGTGCTAAAGAAATGATTAACATGGTAGAGTTGCCAGAGAATTTTTTGGATCGTTATCCAGGTGAACTGTCAGGTGGGCAACAGCAACGGATTGGCGTTGCACGGGCGCTAGCGGCTGATCAGGATATTATCCTGATGGACGAAGCTTTCAGCGCGTTAGACCCTGTAACACGTGAATTGTTACAGGATTTGGTTAAAAGCTTACAACAAAAATCTGGGAAGACGTTTATCTTTGTGACTCATGACATGGATGAGGCAATGAAGCTAGCTACGCGAATTGTGGTGATGTCACATGGAAAGACTGTCCAGATCGCTACACCGGAAGAAATTCTTCGTCATCCAGCTAATGATTTCGTTGAAGAATTGATCGGACGCGAACGTTTGATCCAAGCAAAGCCAAGCATCACCACTGTTGGGCAGGTTATGTTAAAGACCCCCGTTGCCATGCAAGCCAATCAAAGTATGGCCAGAGCGTTAAAGCTGATGCATGATCGACGTGTTGATACCTTATTGGTAACCAACGAGCACCAGCAATTAACGGGATTTGTGGATATTGAGACGTTAAACGATCATTATGCACCGCAAAATCCGCTTAGCAACATCGTCAATTCAAAAATTTTTTATGTGAATGAAAATGCGGTGATTCGTGATACTGTTGATCGAATCTTGAAACATGGATATAAAAACGTTCCAGTTGTGGATGATCAGCAACACTTGGTTGGTATTGTCACCCGAGCAACTTTAGTGGATATCGTCTACGATGCATTGTTTGGCGAAGACGGTGATAATGAGCAGGAAAGCGTTTCAACAAGCGAAACGGATGAAAAGGCGGGTGCATAAGCATGGTGACCTTTTTACAAAACTACGGCGGCCAACTTGTATTCAAGACATGGCAACATCTGTACATTTCAGGGATTGCCCTTTTCCTAGGTGTGTTGTTCGCGATTCCACTGGGCATTGTATTAACGCGGTTTAAAAGAGCAGCCGGAATCATTATTGGGTTGGCCAGTGTGCTACAAACAGTACCGGCAATGGCATTGTTAGCCTTAATGATTCCAATTTTTGGAATTGGAGCTAAGCCGGCGATTGTTGCATTATTTATCTATTCATTGTTGCCAATTTTACGTAATACGTATTTAGGCCTTGAAGACGTTGATCCAAGCGTGCTGGATGCGGCAAAGGGAATGGGAATGAGTCAATTAGAATCAATTCGGATGGTGGAACTACCACTCGCCGCACCGGTTATTATGGCGGGAGTTCGGTTATCTGGAACGTATGTCATTGCGTGGGCGACCCTGGCCTCATACATTGGTGCTGGTGGACTAGGAGACTTCATTTTCAACGGCCTAAATCTTTATCGCGGTGATTTGATTTTAGGTGGTTCGATCCCTGTAATATTGATGGCGTTAGTGGTCGATTTTTTGTTGGGGAGACTCGAACATCTGTTAACGGCGCAAACAGACTCTGAAAGTAGAGGTGCGACGTCATGAAAAAAACGGGACGAAAATTAATTGGTATCTTACTGGTTAGCCTGAGCATGGTGTTAATCCTTAGTGGCTGTGGCTTTCCTGGGTTAAACAACTCTAGTACAGGGACCGTGCGAATTGCAGCGCAGTCTACAACAGAATCACAGATTATGGCAGAGATGTTGAAGGATCTAATCCAGCACGACACCCCTTATAAGGGAACGATCATTGCAAATCTTGGTTCAGGTAATGTGACCTTTAATGCACAAAAGCGCGGTGATGCTGATATTACGGCAACTCGGTACACTGGGACTGATTTAGAGTCGATCATGGGCAAACAAATTGACCGCTCGCGGACCCCAGCGCAAACGGATGCCTATGTCACAAAATATTTTAAGCAACACTATCACATGACTTACTTTCCGAGCTATGGTTTTGCAGATACGTATGCTTGGATGGTCACTCAGAAGTTTGCGAAGCAAAATCATGTGAACTCAGTGAGCGATTTAAAGCCAGTTGCTAAGACAATGAAGGTTGGTATTGACCCAATCTGGGAAAACCGTCATGGTGACGGTTATGCTGACTTTAAACGGGTTTATGGATACGCTTTTGATGACGTTTATCCGATGCAAATTGGGTTAGTTTATGATGCGTTGGATAACGGTCGCATGGACGCAGTGCTTGGCTACTCTACGGACGGACGAATTGCTAGTTATAACCTAAAGGTTTTAAAGGATGATCGTAATTTCTTCCCGCCGTATAGTTGCAGTGTTGTTGCTAATGACGCCGCTTTAAAAGAATTCCCTAAGCTCAAAGCAACGCTAGCATTGTTAAATGGCAAAATTGATGAGCGGACAATGCAAAAGCTGAATTACCAAGTGGACAATAATTTAGAGGAACCGGCGACGGTTGCACAACGATTTTTACGAACACACCATTACTTTGAGGAGGGTAAGTAACGTGGCAAACCTAAATATTTGGCAACAACTAGTTGCTTACTTTCAACAAAATGGCATGTATGTACTGGCGCAGTTTAATCGGCATTTTTTGATTTCAATTTATGGCGTGCTGTTTGCTGCAATTGTCGGGATTCCCATTGGAATTGTGATTGCGCGATACAAAAAAATGAGTGGCTGGGTAATCGGTGTGGCAAATGTAATTCAAACGATTCCGTCATTAGCAATGCTATCTGTATTGATGCTTGGCTTAGGGCTAGGTGTTAATACGGTCATTGTGACTGTCTTCTTGTACGCATTATTACCGATCGTTAAGAACACATATACCGGAATGTTAAATGTTAATCCTGATGTCTTAGACGCAGGAAAGGGTATTGGAATGACGCGGTTGGAATTGTTACGGTACGTGGAGCTACCACTGGCCTTATCCGTCATTATGGCGGGAATTCGGAACGCATTGGTTCTTGCGATTGGGATCACAGCAATTGGTTCATTTGTCGGGGCCGGTGGGTTAGGCGATATCATTATTCGTGGAACTAACGCCACAAATGGTGGAGCAATTATCTTAGCCGGTGCTTTACCAACGGCCTTAATGGCGATTGTGTCAGATGCCATATTAGGCTGGTTAGAGCGACGGTTTAGTCCAGCTCAGATGAAGTAACAATTTGATGAGCTGTCTTTAACTAAAGAGTGACGTGCCATTGCGTTAAGGTAACCGCTGATTAGAGACTAGACCGGGGTTGCGTAGTCACCTAATGTAAGGTTGGCCTATGTCAGCTTGAAAGAATGATTCGAATTGTGAAAAGATGGAAAGGGAGCGGCTATATGGCCGCTCCTTTTCTGTCGAGATTATGATTGATACGTACTGGAATCTGAAAGTCAAAGAGCAAGGGTGAACCTTAAGATGACATTGAGGATGGCGATGCGTTCTTAATACGCATTTTTGACGTAAGATTGAGTAATCTAAAACACTGAGGGCTACAATTTGTTTTTCGGATGGTAAAATTATCGTAATCATTTATGTAAACGGCTAACGTAATTTTTTTGGTAGTGAGGAAAACAAACATGAATTATGTGATTTTTGGTCTTGAGCTGTTAGCAATTTTGCTTTGGTTAATTTTTGGAGCCCACACACTCTGGCTTGCTCTTATTGGTGTGGCAATCATTATTGTTGTTTCACAATTACTCCACATTCTTTTAAAAGCCCGGTAAACTTTGGCAAGAGATGTTTGCCGTTAAAGTTAAAAAACAATTCAGGTGATGAATTTAGGGCGCATAATAATGCAGTTTTGAGCTGAAAATACAATTAGTAATTGGCAGATGGTGAGAAGGTGTGTGGCCTTAAAGAAAAGGCTTTCATAAGCGAAGAGGCGAACAGTAACATCAATAACAACGATTGAAAAAATGACCGTCAGCCTTAATCATAGACTGGCGGTCATTTTAGTTAAGTGTTTAGACGGAAATGAATTCTTCATAAAACCAAGTGCTACCGAAGCACATTTATGATAAAGCTGGTAAGGCCTTTTCCATCAAAATATCCCGCTGTAAGTCACCACCGAAATCAAATGTGTGGTCACTGAATGGCACGAATCCTAACGTTTTGTAAAAGGCGAGGGCATTTTGGTTATGCTCCCAAACACCTAGCCAAAGCGAGGTCATCCCCAAAGAGTGAGCCTTTGAAACGGCATGGTTAATGAGGTGTTTGCCGAGGCCCAAGCGATGAAATTCTTGCTTAATGTAGATGCGTTCAACTTCCAGATGGTCTTCACCTTGGGGCTCGGTTTGAGCAGCTAGCCAATTTAACTTAAGGTAGCCTGCCAAACGTTCGTTATAGAAGATAAAGTCAAATTCGGACTGGTCATTATTTATTTCATCGATCAACTTAGTTTGATTGTAGGCGGTTGCCAGATAGTGTTGAAGATTTTCCTGAGCGTTATCTGCCGCAAACGTCGCCTTAAAGGTGTTAATACTGATTTCTTGTAATGCATGCACATCGTTAACCGTGACTCGTTTAATCTTGATTGCCATGAACAGTTTCTCCTCAATAGGGTCTGTGATACCCTTTTTTTACTTTTGCCCAATCAGCAACAACGTTGAGACTGACCTTTTCTAACAATTTATCCAGTAGCGCGATTTCTTCATCTGAAAGGGCGGTTAAAGCGACTGCATCGGAGTACTGATTTTCAGCTTTCAAGGTCTGATACAGTTTCTCACCGTGAGGGGTGGCGTATAGCAATTTGTTTTTTTGATTGAATTCATCATCAGATTTAACAATGATGTTCTTTTCGATCAATTTGCTAATGGCTCGATTTGTTGTCGTTTTATCCACACTGAGGAGGGTGGAAAGCTGCATTTGGGTGATGCCAGGATGCTCAACAACACGGCTTAGATATAGGTATTGGCCTTTTTCCAGCGAGAGTGATTTGAATTCTATGTTGCTAATCGAATCTAGTGCCCGTGAAATGCTACCGACGTTGCGTAAAATCGTGTTTTCAATCATAACGACTTCCCTTTCTGAAGATAAAATGAGTGTAACTTATTTTGGTTGTAAGTTCAACTAAAATTAAATTAAATTCCCAATAAAGCGTTTACGAATGTATTTCAGGTAGGCAATGTACACTCTGGGGTAGTCCGATAAATTTCGCGGGTCAACGTTTAACGCGTCACTGAGCTTGTCTAGCCGGTAACGTAACGTGTTGCGGTGGATGTTTAATGTCTTTGCGGTTAACGAATTGTCACCGTTTAACTGCGCATATGTCCAGAATGTCCGTAATAGTTCTTCACCGGTTGGGGCGGCCGATAAGCCCATCATGGTGTCGGTGAGGTCACGGACATCCACATTACTTTGCATGAGTTCATCCACTTCAACTAACGAATTATAAAAATAAACGTCGGTGTATTCTAAATACTTACTAATCAAAATGGTCCGCATGGCTTCATGTAATGAGTCATGGAGAGAGGCCCGAACGCTGCCCACCCCCATTTGCCAATCACGGTGGTGCCGAACCTGTTGCAAAATGTCGTCTAATTCACGCACATTTTCAGTGAAGATAATGTACTCCAGGTGGGTGAAGGTCAAGTAAGCCAACGGGGAGTCTTCTAAGATCGTCACGAGCTGTTTTCGCTGCGTTTCATCACTGGGGATGCGAATCAAAGCAATCTGGTATTTTCGTGATAAATCAATTTTGAGTTTGCGGGCGGTCTCCAAGAAATGTTGATCGGCGTCGTCCAGCGATGATAAAAGCAACCACTGGTGGAAGAAAATTGAGCGCTCTTCGGAGTCGATCTGCTCCTGCTTATGTTCGATCTCAGACTGCACCAAAAATTCAAAACTATCCACGATGATCCGAACAAACGGGGCAACGACGGTCGGAGCACCCATAACCTCAACGGCACCAACGTTAATGTTGACCCGGACTGGCGCAATGACACCGGTGCGGTGTGCGTCCCAATCATCGACGGTCGTTTCCTTTAACCGCATGGTTTCCTGAGCAGCCGAATTGACTTCTCCGGTCTGCAAATTTCGCCCCCGATGATCAAACAGTTGTAATTCATACGGCAGGTCAATTTGGATCGTTTTAATCAACCGGGTGAGGATGTCACCTTCTAATTTAAGCATGTGGATTCTCCATTTTTAGCCAATATGTGCAAATGCACAATAAAGTCCGTCTATTTGTGTATAGCATAATTCTATCATAGGCCTGATAATAAAATCACAGTTAAATGAAAGCGCTTATTTTAACGGTTAATAAACAAGTGAATAGGAAGGTTCCGCATGGTACTGCTAGAGAAAGAGTTGATTCTTTTAGACGTCGATGCAACTGATGACGTTAATGCACTAACACAGATCGCTGAACAATTGCACAAGCAAGGTGTCGTCAAAGAGACGTATCGTGATGCAATTATCAAACGTGAACAGGACTTTTCCACAGGGCTTCAAACGGCCACGGTGGGGGTCGCAATTCCGCACACGGATGCGGAACACGTGAACACCGCCAAGATTGCCTTTGCCCGGTTGACCCATCCCGTGACGTTTAAACAAATGGGGGATGGCAGTGATGTGCCCGTTCAGTTAATTTTCATGTTGGCCCTCACGGAGCCGCATGCACAATTAACGATGCTTCAAAATTTGATGACAATGTTTCAGGAGGCAACCGTTATGGACAGCCTCCTGCACGCAAAGGATCAAGAGTCAGTGTTAGCACTTTTACAGCAACATAACATTATTTAACAACAGAGGAGTTTATCATAATGGGGATTATTAAATGGTTACTGAGCGCCGGTCCAACGGTTATGCTCCCAATCTTATTACTAATTTTTGGGTTATTGCTGGGGTTAAAACCTGGTAAGGCGTTCAAATCAGGATTGACGGTGGGAATTGGGTTCACCGGCTTAAACTTAGTGATTGGCTTGTTGACCTCTAACCTGGGGCCCGCTGCGCAAGCAATGGTTAAAAACTTCGGGCTTCACTTATCGACCATTGATGTTGGGTGGCCTGCTGCATCAGCCATTTCATACGGAACGGTTCTTGGAAGTTTGGCAATTCCGATTGGGGTTGCGGCAAACGTCATTTTACTGGTCGTTGGGCTAACGAAAACGCTGGACGTCGATTTATGGAACTACTGGCACATTGCGTTCACGGGGTCACTCGTCTATGCGGCCACTCAGAACTTTGCCTTGGGATTGGTCACCATGGTCGTTCACTTAATGTGGATTTACTTCTTGGCTGACT
The DNA here is from genome assembly GCF_053471565.1 of Furfurilactobacillus sp. WILCCON 0119. Lineage (NCBI taxonomy): Bacteria > Bacillati > Bacillota > Bacilli > Lactobacillales > Lactobacillaceae > Furfurilactobacillus > Furfurilactobacillus sp. WILCCON 0119. The sequence continues at coordinate 188,539 of NZ_JBPCCV010000002.1, read as the reverse complement.
TGGCAGCACCAACCATTCAACGCCACTACGGATTAGCCGGGATTTCATTTCCACAAGGTGCCTCAGCACCTGGGTTCGTCCTTGCTTTACCGATTAACTGGTTGTTAGATCGAATTCCTGGGGTCAAAAACATTGAATGGACGCCAGAACGGATTCAAAAGCGGTTGGGAATTTTTGGTGATTCAGCCGTGATGGGACTGATTATTGGGATCGTTATTGGTGCCTTAGCTAAGTACCCAGTGGCCAAAATCTTAAACTTGGGTGTGGCAACCGCGGCTGTGTTAATCTTAATGCCACGGATGGTTTCGCTGTTGATGGAAGGACTAACACCCATCTCTGAGGCCGCTAACACAATGGTTCAAAAACGTTTCCCAGGTCGGAGTCTGTACATCGGGATGGACTCAGCCTTGGCTGTTGGTCAGGAAGCCGTGTTATCAGCTTCCTTGATCTTAGTGCCATTGACGTTACTGATTGCCGTCATTTTGCCAGGAAACACAGTGTTACCATTTGGTGATCTGGCAACCATTCCGTTTATGATTGCCGTTATGGCCGCAGTCTTTAACGGAAACGTGTTCCGAATCGTTATTGGTGGAATTGTGGATGTGACCATTTCACTACTGATTGCTTCATGGGCTGCCCCGTTATTAACGGCCGTTGCAAAGACTGCCCACTTCAACATGAAGGGGAACTCAAGCATTTCCATCTTATCCGATGGTGGTGCTTGGACGACCCTGATGATTGTTGGCATCGGCCGAAACTTGCTTTGGATTGGGATCATCGGATTAGGATTGGTTGCCCTTGCGTTAATGATTTGGTTGAATAGATTTCATAAACATACCGACGCGGAATAACTTCAAAAAGGAGCAATAGGATAATGACAAAGAAAAATTTAATGGTTGTGTGTGGCACCGGGATTGCAACGTCAACGGTTGCAACGGGGAAAATCAAGGATTACCTGGAAGAACAAGGGTTGGTTGATCAAGTGACCTTCCACCAATCGAAAATTGCTGATGAAGTGGCAAACATTGAAAATGGGGATTACGACATCGTGGTTTCGACGACAATGGTGCCAAGCAGCATTAAGGACAAGGTAATTTCCGGAGTCCCATTGTTAACCGGAATTGGCGTTGATTCTGTGTTTGAAGAAATTAAGAAGGAAGTTCAAGCCTAAACAAAGTCTAGAAGGATATGACGAGATGGTTAAAAATGCCCACTGATTCTTATCGGTGGGCATTTTTAGCTCTCTTTAAAAGTGTAAACACAAAGATAATACTTGATTTCGCCTTTTGTGCGCAGCGGCATCCATTATTAAACAAGTCGATCAACAAAGCGTTAGCAAATGTTAGTCAATTTGAAAAAAATGTCGCAGATCGGTTGTTATTTCCTGGTGAGTTAACGAAAAGTGCCTTCTCTTGGGGCGCTCGGCGTAATGAGATAAACTTAGTCATTGAAATGAAGTTATGAAAAGCTGTTCTGTTCCCAACAGAATTATTATCGGAGGCAAATAAATGACACCGATTGAAATTGTGCAAACGGTCATTGACCAAATGAATCACAATCACCAGCCAAGTGAACTGCTGGCCGGAACGGGCGTCCGTGATTACGGGCCAAACGTCATCTGGCAGGGGAAATCTGCGACTACAAAAAACCGCCACATCGAAGTGGTACGGTGCTTTTCTGATGGTGACTTCGTGGTCGCCCATTCGCAGGTGCTGGTTGATCAGAAAGCGTTTGTCGCTCTCGATATATTTCACGTTACGAATCAAACGATCACTGAGCACTGGGGCGTAATGAACCCACTCCTTGGTGCCAATCCGGCGGGTCGCACGCAACTTGACGGGGAGACCGAGCTTCGTGACTTCCCGTTGACTGCCGCCAATAAAGCGGTGGTTAGCAACTTTGTCCATGATGAAATGATGCAGGAACGGCCAGGTTTGATTCAAACGTTTTTCAACGCGGGGCAGTACATCCAACACAATCACAATCTGGGTGACGGGATTGCTGCGGTCATTGAAATGCGCCGGCGCATTGAGCAGAGCGGGGGAACGCTGCCAACCTATACGGACCTTAGCCAGTTGTTAGGGGCCGGCAACTTTGTTTTAGCGGTCACTCACAGTGAATCCGCAAACAAAACGCTGACTCTTTTTGACCTATTTCGGTTGGAAAATGAGAAAATTGTTGAACACTGGGATGTCTTTGGGTAATTAAGTAAGAAGTTTCATGGGGGATAAACACTGACGCAAAGCGTTTGCAGGATGGCTATCCTAGCGTTTATCATGAGTTTTTTAGTCTCGCAAATTTATGGGTAACCATCATGATTTATTTGGCAGGACTGGTCATTGTCGTCGTTTCAAGTGCCCTAATTCGTGAATAACACTGATAGCTCGCGCAACAATAGAAAAATGGCTCCTTTCCAAATCAGTTGGAAGGGAGCCATTTTAATTTTCACTGAATTTATGCCTTTAATACAACGCCAAACTGGCCGATCAGTAAGCTGGCCTGGAATTGGTTGATGATGAGGCCGCGGATGTCGACGGGGTTGAATTCAAGGTTACTAAATTCACTGGCGGACAGATCCACCTTGTTCATCCACGTGCCGATGAAACTACAGTCGTTGAACGCGCAGCTGGTGGTCGAAAAGCCATCCTTAAACGTGACTTCAATAAATGACGCCCCGTTAAACGATGTATCAGCTGTCGCACACGCGGTCAGTTTGCTACCGCTGAAGTTGCTGTAATCCGCCCGGCACCCGTTAATGTGGCTGTCCTTCCAGGTATTGTTTAGAAAGTCGGTTCCAAGCAGGTTGCAGTGGGTAAACACATCACGGTACAAGACGCTGTCGTCAAAGTGCGTGTTGCCAAAGTCGCAATGGTCAAACGTGCAGTCGAGCCACTCACTGTGGCGAAAGTCTGTCTGTTGAAAGGTACAGGCAGTAAAGACATTATCTGCGGCACGCATCTGGTCATTAGCTGGTAAGAAAGTGCACTGGTCGTAGTGTTCGCTGTCTTCAATGGCGTCGAAGGGAAGGGTTTGCTGGGTTATCATGTGGGGTCCTTTATTTCGTTTTCAGGGGGTTAGCGTTACGTTCACTATAAACGAAAATAACGGGCGCCGACAAACGAAATTTTTCATAGGGCGAGATTAATCCGGCATGCTGATGGTGATTTTCCCGGTGGCGTGACCGCTTGCAGAGTAGGCGAGCGCTTCCGTTGCCTCAGCTAGCGGAAAGTCACGGTCCATGACGGGGTGAAACTGACCGCGATCAATCAGATCTGTCAGCAAGGCTAATTGGTCACCGCTTTCGTGCATAATCAGAAAGGCGTAGCGAACCTGCGCCCGCCGCGCAGCCCGGGTGATCTTCCGACTGACCAGGCCAAACAGCGTGGTTTTAATGGCCCCGAGCTGTTCACGCCGAGCGTAATCAGCGTCTGGCATACCCGCAATCGACACGACGATGCCGCCCGGTTTGACAACCTTGAAGGCAGCCATGAGGGCGTCGCCACCGAGGGTATCAAAGACCGCGTCGTAATCGTGGATGACATCATCGAAATTAGTGGTGTGGTAGTCAATGACTTCATCTGCGCCCAAATTTTTAACCAATTGCTGGTTCGCCGCACTGGTGGTTGTGGCCACGTAGGCACCGAGCTGTTTTGCAATCTGAATTGCGCTGGTTCCAACGCCACCAGCACCGGCTTGAATGAGGACCTTTTGGCCGGGCTTTAGGGCCATCAAGTCGTGAAGTGCCTGGTAGGCGGTGAGACTGACAAGGGGGACCGCCGCAGCTTCTTCGTAGGTCAAAGACGATGGTTTAAGGGCGAGATCCGTGTCGCGGGCCGCAATGTACTGGGCAAACGTACCAGAACGATCATCGCGGGGCCGACTGTACACGTCATCGCCAATGTTGAACGCGGTAACTTGGTCGCCAACTGCCATAATGGTGCCAGCAAAGTCGTTGCCCATGATCATTGGAAATGTGGGTGTGTGGGGTAACGCAATTTGAATTTGATTGTTTTGTAAACGGGTGTCCACCGGGTTGACGCTTGCTGCGCGAATGGCAACAAGAACATCGTGTGGGCCAACCGTTGGAACAGAAACGGTGGTCAATTTAGCAGGTTGTTTTGGTCGATCGACGACCAGGGCGGTCATGGTATTAGTCATGGATCGGATCCTCCTTTAGGGTTTCAATAATCTCGACAAGGCCCTTTAATTTCGCGAAGTTTGTGCGGATGTCGACTGAATAAAAGTTCATCGTTCCTTGCTTGCGGACGTTAACGAGGCCACTATCTTTGAGCAGTTTGAGGTGGTGTGAAACGGCTGGACGGGACAAATTCACGGCGGCGGTGATGTCGCCAACCCGAAGGCCTTCTGCACAGGTCGTGCCAATCAAAGTTAATAAGATGGCTTGGCGGGCTTCATCGCCCAGTGCAACAAGCATGGGCTGACATGCTGAAAAGTTTGTCCGGGCTTGGTCGAGCTGTTGTTGCGTAACCATAAAAAGACTCCTTTCGTTGAACGGTTTAAACATTTGAACTGATGATACGACGTGTTGGCATAAGGCGCAACTTTGAGAAAGAAAGTCGAGACGAATGAATGACAGCGTAAAAATGATAAAGAATCGTGTTGTTCTATTGAAAACGCTTTCAAGAAAGTGCTAACCTTATGTGGTAAAGTTTAGTAAACACGGAGGTAGGGAAATGAATATTGAACAACAACCATTCGGAACGTTGACAGACGGGCAGGATGTTACCCAGATCACGTTAACAAATGACCACGGCACGACATTACGGGTCCTGACGCTTGGCGCAACGTGGCAAGGGTTTGACGTGGCTGATGGTCATGGTGGTCAAAAGAATTTGTTGATCAGTTATGATAATTTACACGATTATGAAGCAACGCCGTTTTACGTTTGTAAGACGGTTGGCCGGGTGGCGGGCCGCATTGGTGGTGCCACGTACGCCATTGATGGCACGACACACACCAGTGATCAAAACGAAAATAAGAATACACTTCATGGTGGAAAACACGGTTTTTCTGACGTGGTGTGGACGGTTTCGGATCAGCATCAGGATGCAGAATCAGTCGCTGTGACGTTAACGCTAGCCGTTGACGGGACGGTCGACCACTTCCCAGGCGACATGACGGTGGCGGTGACTTACACACTGACGAATGCCGACCGGGCAACATGGACGATCACCGGGACGAGTGACGCCGTAACGTTGTTTAACCCAACCGTTCATACGTACTTTAACGTGACAGGTCACCATGAGCTAAGCAGCCAACAACTGTTTATTAATGGCCGTCATCGCATCTTATTGAACGATGAAAAGGTGCCAACCGGGGCGTTTGCAGATGTAACGGACACGGCGTATGACTTTACGAAGCCCATCACCATCACCGAGCAGTTAGCTAAGCTTGCGGCGACAACGGGGGGCGTGGAGTTTGATGATGCCTATCGGGTCAACGGAAGCACTGATCGACCGATTGCAACGGTCAGTGACCCTGAGAGTGGCCGGGCGTTAGATCTATACTCAGCCCGCAACGGGTTGGTCATCTTTACGGCGGACCCATACGCGTATGATCAGCCAGAGCCGACGCCGTTTACAGCGTTAGCCATGGAAGCCCAGTGGTTGCCTGATGCGATCCATCACGATGGCTTTGGTGACATTGTGTTACCAGCGAATGCACCACAAACGTACGAGATCAGTTATCAATTCCGGCAGAACTAACTGCTGGTTGTCATAAAGGAAGCGTTCTTGGGGGATGAAAATCCGCAAGAACGTTTTTTTACTAAAACTTTATAAAATTGTTAATCGAGTTAGTTAAGCCCGCTAATCAGCAATGACAACCGGTTGCATGACTTTTGCATGATAAACATCGTTATTGTAAAGTTTACTAAAACTGGTTATAGTGAATGACGAAAGCGCTTATAAAAACAAAATTGTACGGGAGGCAATCACATGGCAAGTCAAAATCAAAAACTCACGATCGATCCAGATAAGTTTGCTCGGGCAGTGTTAGGCGGTAACGCCCAACGTCCGGATGAGGAAAATAAGCGGTACATCAAACGGCAGTTAACGTTATATCTAGAAGCAACGCTGTTAGTTCAAGATTTTAACGATCTTGAAGAAACCTCGTTTGACATCGCAAAGGCAAAGCAACGAAATGACATCTTGGAAAAAGTCATTGAACGTCGTTACAGCTAACGTCCTACCGAAAATACTGGAACGATAGACAAGGAGAACGGACTCATGAAACAAATGAAGCAATATTTATCTTACGCGTTTGGGGCCTTTGGGCATGACGCGTTCTACGCAACGTTAAGCACTTATTTTGTTTTCTTTGTGACCAGTCAGCTGTTCCAATCTGGTAGTCACGCAAATGATACAAAGATGATCAGTATCGTGACGATGATGATCATGATCATTCGGATCGTTGAAATTGCCTTTGATCCGCTGATTGGTGGGGCAGTTGACAACACGCGCACCCGCTGGGGAAAGTTTAAGCCCTGGTTGCTTGGTGGGGCAGCGATTAGTTCACTGATGCTGATCCTGATTTTTACCACGTTTGGTGGTCTGTCCGTTAGTCAGCCAACGTTGTACCTGATCTTGTTTGGAATTGCCTTTGTTGTTTTGGACATTTTTTATTCATTTAAAGATATTGCGTTTTGGTCAATGTTACCTGCCCTGACCGTTGATTCTGGAAAGCGGGCGAAGTTCGGGACGATTGCCCGGTTTGGCTCAACGTTGGGTGCCCAAGGGGTTGCTATTATTATCATGCCAACGGTTGTTTTGGTTTCTGGCTGGTTTGGCGCTACTAACGGTCAACAAAACAAAGCAGGGTGGCTCGGTTTTGCCATTTTAATTGGGGTTGTTTCATTTTTAGGGGCTTTATCGACCGCCGTTGGAACCAAGGAAGAAGACAACGTCATTCGTCAAAATACCGAAAAGGTCGGCATTGTTGGTATTTTCAGGGTGTTGTTCAAAAACGACCAATTGATGTGGTTATCACTGTCATACTTCTTGTTTGCCTTTGGTTACGTGATTACCAGTCAACTGTTCCTATACTACTTCAAGTACGTGATTGGGAACGCTGGTGCGTTTAGTCTGGTCGGCGTTGTAACTGCCGTTTTGGGAATTGTTTCAGTTATCTTATTCCCAGTTTTGGAAAGCTTAATCAAACGGAAGGCCATCTACGTGGGCGGAATTGTGATCATGCTTGTTGGTTACGTGGTCTTCATGTTTGCTGGGAGCAGTGTTGTTGCAAGTTTAGTTGCCATTTCTCTGATTTTCTTCCCATACCCAATGATCTTCCTAGCCGCTTTGATGACCATCACAGACTGTGTTGAATACGGGCAGTTGCACATGGGCACACGGAACGAATCCGTTACGTTAGCCGTTCGGCCACTGATTGATAAATTAGCCGGTGCGTTTGCCAACGGGGTTGCCGTTTTGACCGCCATCTTTGCCGGAATGAGTGGGAACGCTAAGCCGAGTGACATTACATCTGGGCAAATGTTTAACTTCAGAATGTACATTTTCTACATTCCAATGATCATGATCGTGTTGGCCGGAATCGTTTACTTTACGAAGGTTAAGTTGACGGAAGCGAAGCATGACGAAGTGGTTAAGGAACTGGAACAAAAACTTGGCGCGAACCAAGAAGAAATTAACGAAATCAAGTAATCAAAAGGACGGTAACAATCATGGACGTAGCAACGATTAAACAAGAATTTACGGATGCCTTTGGGCAAGCACCACAACAAGTGTTTTTCTCACCTGGCCGGATCAATTTAATCGGTGAACACACGGACTACAACGGTGGTCACGTCTTTCCGTGTGCCATTAGCTTAGGAACGTTTGGGGCCGTTAGTCCACGTGAAGATAACACGGTGCGGATGTACTCGGCTAACGTAGCGGATGCCGGTACGTTGACGTTTGACATTAACGACCTGGACTTCCATAAAGACTTTGGGTGGGGAAACTACCCGAAGGGCATGATGTTCGAATTAGATAAAAAGGGCGCCAAATACGACCACGGTTTTGACCTGTACGTTCACGGGAACTTACCCGATGGGGCCGGATTATCCTCCTCAGCGTCCATTGAATTACTGGTTGGGGTCGTGCTGAAGTCCTTGTTCAACTTAGATTTCACCCAGTTGGACCTTGTGTACGCTGGCCAACAGGTCGAAAATGATTACATCGGCTTGAATTCTGGGATCATGGATCAGTTTGCTGTTGGGATGGGGAAGAAGGATCAAGCCATCTTCCTCGACACGAACAGCATGGATTATGAATACTACCCAGTGGATCTCGGCAATAACGTTGTCTTGATCATGAACAGTAACAAGTCACACGATCTGGCCAGCTCAAAGTACAACGAACGGCGTGCACAGTGTGAAGAAGCACTGGCCCGGATTCAGACGGGCATTGACGTTAAGACACTGGGCAATCTATCCAAGGAAGCCTTTGACCAGGCAACGTACCTGATCAACGACGATACATTGATTCGGCGGGCTCGCCATGCGGTCTTTGAAAACCAACGGACTTTGGATGCTAAGCAGGCCTTAGATGATCATGATCTGACCCAGTTCGGTCACTTGATCAGTGCTTCCCACATTTCTTTACAGTATGATTATGAAGTGAGCGTGCCAGAACTCGACACGTTGGCAAAGACCGCGTGGTCACAAGATGGTGTTCTGGGTGCCCGGATCATTGGTGGCGGTTTTGGTGGCTGTGCCATTGCCATTGTTGACCGTGACCAAGTGGACCACGTGCGTCAGGTTGTCGGCGACACATACAAGCAGGCATTTGGCTACGCAGCAGACTTTTACGTTGCCGAAATTGCGGATGGTGCCCGTGAAGTAACAGAATAATTTGTTCAAGGATGGTAAAACGCGTTATGGCAGAAGATGCGATTGAGAATTTGATTAAACAAGCCTTACAAACGGGCGCATACGAACCACTGGACCAAGTGTACTTACGCAACCGGATTTATGCGTTGATTGGCGATCAACAAGCGGTGCCCCAGACAGAAACGGGTGTTGCCGCAATGAGCGATGCGCTGGTTGATGCGGCGGTCAAACAGCAGACGATTGAAGATTCACCAACGGCGCGTGAACTACTTGACGGTCAACTGATGGATCTGATGACGCCTACACCCAGTCAGGTGAATGCCCGTTTTTGGCAGGCCTATCAGCAGGGAACGGAGGCAGCCACCAGTTATTTTTATCAGTTGAGTCAAACCAACAACTACATTAAGACAGCGGCGATCGCAAAAAACATTGTGTTTAACACTGGCACTGATTTTGGTGATTTAGAGATTACCATCAACCTCTCAAAGCCAGAAAAAGACCCGAAGGCAATTGCGGCCGCAGCGACGACCACGGCCAGTGGCTACCCATTGTGCCAGTTATGTCTTGAAAACGAGGGTTACCGTGGGCGGCTTGGGTATCCAGCCCGCAGTAACCACCGGGTGATTCGGATGATGGTCGGTGGCCGGCCGTGGGGCTTCCAGTACTCGCCATACGCGTACTTCAGCGAACACGCCATCTTCTTAGATGAACAGCATGTGCCCATGAAAATCGATCGGCAAACGTTTACGAACCTGTTTGAGATCATCACAACGTTGCCACAGTACTTTGTTGGAAGTAACGCGGATCTGCCGATTGTGGGCGGCTCAATGTTAAGTCATGAACACTATCAGGGCGGGCGCCACACCTTCCCAATGATGACGGCCCCGATTGAAACGCCGTTTACACTGGCTGATTACCCCGATGTTACTGGTGGGGTGGTCAAGTGGCCAATGACCACGTTACGTTTACGTGGCACGGACACCCAGTCCCTAAGCAGTGCAGCGGAACACATTCGGACCGTGTGGAACCACTATGATGATGCAACCGTGTCCGTTAAGGCCATGACCGGTGATGTGCGCCATCACACGGTTACGCCGATTGCCTATCGTGATGGTGACCAGTACGTGTTGGATCTGGTTTTACGTGACAACCAAACGTCAGTGGATTACCCAGACGGGATTTTCCATCCCCATCAGGATGTGCAACACATCAAGAAGGAAAACATTGGCCTCATTGAAGTGATGGGCCGCGCCATTTTACCAGCCCGATTGAAAGCAGAGATGCAAGAAGTTGAACGGTTCCTGCTGGATGAACCAAACGACATGGTTGATTACCACCGTGACTGGGCAGAAATGTTGAAGTCCGCAAACACGGTGACGGCCGAAAACGTTGAAACAGTCGTTCATGACGCGATTGGAACCGTCTTTGCCCGGGTCTTAGCTGATGCAGGGGTCTTTAAATGGGACGACGCAGGGCGTGCTGCTCAAGCACGGTTCCTTGCGGCGTTGTAGGTGACACTATGGCGACCTTGAAGGATATTGCAGCACGGGCTCAGGTGTCGCTAGCGACGGTTTCACGGGTGCTAAATTATGACGCCACAATGGCGGTCAGTGACGAGACCCGACGGCGGATCTTTGAAGCGGCTGAGGCGTTGAACTACACGAAACACCGTCATCAAGCGGTTAATAAGGCCGTGAAACGTATTGCTGTGGTGGAGTGGTATTCACAAACACAGGAAATGGAAGACCTGTACTACATGTCGATTCGGGTCAGCATTGAACGAGCTGCGGCAGCCGCCGGATTTCAGGTGGTCACCGTTTTTGCGGGGCGGTTGGGTCAACTGAGTGAACCAGTGGATGCGGTGATCGCATTGGGTAAGTATTCGCCAGCAGAAGTGGAACAGTTGGCTTCACTTGGCGGACACCTCGTTTTTGTTGACTTTGATACGTTGGGCCTCAACTATGATTCCGTTGTGACCGACTTTAACCATGCGGTAGCCGGGGCGGTTAAGACGTTATTGAATGGCGGGGCCAACCGGGTTGGGTTATTGTCTGGTAGAGAAACGACGGTCGATGGCCGGCTGGCGGTGATCGACCCACGGATCGAACCGTTTAAGGCCGCCGTTCAATCGTCTGACACGACACCGGTTATGGCCCAAGGTGACTATTCTCGTCAGTCTGGTTACCGTGAAATGCAGCGACTGATTCGGGAACAGGGGCACAACTTGCCGACTGGGTTTGTGATCAGTAATGACGCGATGGCGGTTGGTGCGCTAAAGGCCCTTACTGAGGCGGGGATTGCGGTGCCGGCGCAGGTTCAGCTGGTTACGTTTGACGATACATCCATCGCAAGTTACGCAATTCCAGGGTTAACGGCCGTTCACGTGGCCACTAATCACATGGGGATGGCGGCGGTGGAGTTAGTTCGAGATGCCCTTGACCATGACCGCCAGATCGCAAAACAGGTGGTTATGGGAACCCGGCTAGTGGTCCGGGAAAGTACGCGATAACAATGATTTAAACATGAATGGCTGCTTTCCTGATGTGGGAAAGTGGCCATTTTATTTGGTGCGGTGGTAGCAGTGCCAAACGTGAATTTTAGGTGCAAAGGGCGTAAACTAAACATGTGTTTGTGATTAAACAATTGCAAACGATGAGAAATTAAGGAGGACATCCATTTATTATGAATAATGCATCCTTTAAATATCCAGACCAGGCGGCGTTTGACCTGATGACCGCCCAACTAGCGGCAAAAAACGTGACGTATAAAGACATTGCGGCAATCACAAAGGATCTACAAAAGCCATATTTGCCAGATGTTCCGTTAAGTGAGTTTGAGGCAGAAACGATTGACGTGCTTCATAAACGTGAAGTGATGAATAATGTCATGGTGGCGTTAGAACTGGATCGACTTGCGACGGCCGGTGATTTACAGGAACCATTGCAAAGCATTATTCGCAATGATGCGGGTGTGTTTGGGGTCGACGAAGGGCTCGCGCTGAACATTGCGAACATGTACGGGACCATCGGGGTCACAAACTACGGGTACGTTGATAAGGTAAAAGAAGGCGTCATTAGACGGTTAGACGAGCAAAAAGATGGGCAGGTCAACACGTTTATTGATGACATGGTGGGTGCATTAGCCGCTGCCGTGGCGGCCAAAGTCGCTCATAAATATGCGTAATCACTTTTGAAAATCAGAAAATAAATCTGATTAATGATCATGCAAACGGGAAAATGGCGTTTTGAAAATAGTTTTATGAAAATGAACGGGCGCCGTTATGAAAATTGAGTGGAATGTTTGCAGGATTGTGTTGTTTGGCTTATAATTCTTCATGTATTAATCATATCTTTTCCTTAAGGGAGGAAGTTCACCAATGACTGTTAAAATTGGTATCAACGGATTTGGCCGTATCGGCCGTTTAGCTTTGAAGCGGATCCACGAATTGAACACTAGCGACATCGAAGTTGTTGCCATTAACGACTTGACCACACCTTCAATGTTGGCTTACTTACTGAAGTACGACTCCACTCATGGCAAGTTCCCTGGTGAAGTTAGCTCAACGGACACAGGTATCGTCGTTGACGGTAAGGAAATCCCTGTTTACGCTGAACGCGACGCTGCGAACATTCCTTGGGTTAAGAACGACGGTGTTGACTACGTTCTGGAATGTACTGGTTTCTACACTTCAGCTGAAAAGTCACAAGCCCACTTGGACGCCGGCGCAAAGCGTGTCCTGATCTCAGCACCTGCTGGTAAGATCAAGACTGTTGTTCCTGGTGTTAACCTGGACGTTTTGAACAACGATGACAAGATCGTGTCAGCTGGTTCATGTACCACTAACTGTCTTGCACCTTTGGCTTACTTCATGAACGAAGAATTCGGGATCAAGGTTGGGACGATGACGACGGTTCACGCCTTCACTTCAACTCAATCAATCCTGGACGGCCCTCGTGGTTCAAAGGCTCGTAGTAATCGGACTGCTTCAACAAACACGATTCCTCACTCAACTGGTGCTGCTAAGGCCCTTGGGTTAGTTATTCCTGAATTGAACGGTAAGTTACAAGGACATGCACAACGTGTTGCTGTTGTTGACGGTTCATTAACTGAATTGGTAACTGTTCTGGACAAGAAGGTTACTGCTGACGAAGTTAACGCAGCCATCAAGAAGCACACTGAAGGTAACGATGCCTTTGGTTACAACGATGACGAAATCGTTTCAAGCGACATCATTGACGATGCTCATGGTTCTGTATTTGACCCAACTCAAACGGAAGTTACCACTGCCGGTGACAGCCAAATCGTTAAGACCGTTGCTTGGTATGACAACGAATGGGGCTTCACTTGCAACATGATCCGCACGTTGCTGAAGTTCGCCACTTTGGAAGCATAATTTAAACCATTACGTTTTTGAGATAACGTGGCAAAGGCGGGCGGGGTTAACTCCGCCCGCCTTTTTTATGGCGAATTTCGTGGAACGTTTCACAAACATTAATAATAAATTGCGGTTAGCGGTGGTTTTTGACGATAAAAATCGTTAAACTATAATCCGTACAAACAAACCGTTAGGAGGATGTTACCTTGGCTAAATTAACTGTTTCTGATTTAGAATTAACTGGTAAAAAAGTTTTAATGCGTGTTGACTTCAATGTGCCCATCAAAGATGGGGTGATTGGTAACGACAACCGGATCGTGGCTGCATTGCCAACAATCAACTATGTTATCGAACATGGTGGCCGTGCCATCTTGTTCAGTCACTTAGGTCGGATTAAGACTGAAGATGACAAGAAGGAATTATCCATGCGTCCCGTTGCTGAACGGTTGAGCAACTTGTTAGGCAAACCCGTAACGTTTGTCCCAACAACACGCGGTGCACAATTGGAAGACGCCATCAGTAACTTGAACGATGGTGAAGTCCTGTTATTTGAAAACACCCGTTTTGAAGACTTAGATGGCAAGAAGGAATCTGGCAACGACCCTGAATTGGGCGAATACTGGGCTTCTCTTGGTGACGAATTTGTTAACGATGCTTTCGGAACTGCGCACCGTTCACACGCGTCAAACGTTGGGATCGCAACGGCCATGAAGGCTGCTGGCAAGCCTGTTGCTGCCGGCTTCTTGATGGAAAAAGAAATCAAGTTCTTGGGTGACGCTGTGGACAACCCTGTTCACCCATTTGTTGCCATTCTTGGTGGTGCAAAGGTTTCTGATAAGATCGGTGTCATCGACAACTTGTTGACGAAAGCTGACAAGGTTATCGTTGGTGGTGGGATGGCCTACACGTTCTTTGCCGCACAAGGCTTAACGGTTGGGAACTCCTTACTTGAAAAGGACAAGATCGACATGGCGAAGGACATCATGGCAAAGGCTGGCGACAAGCTGGTTCTGCCAATTGATTCCGTTATTGCCAAGGAATTCAACAACGATTCAGCTTCTGAAATCGTTGACGGTGACATTCCTGACGGTTACATGGGCTTGGACATCGGTCCTAAGTCAATCGAACTGTTTGAAAACACGTTACGTGATGCGAAGACAGTTGTTTGGAACGGACCAATGGGTGTGTTTGAAATGCCTAACTTTGCTAAGGGAACGTTGGCAATTGGTAAGTTCTTGGGTGACCTTGACGCAACGACCATCGTTGGTGGTGGTGACTCAACGGCTGCCGTTCAACAACTTGGTGTTGCTGATCAATTGACCCACATTTCTACTGGTGGTGGTGCTTCACTTGAATACCTGGAAGGAAAGACTTTACCAGGGATTGCTGCCATTAGCGACAAGTAATTTAAATGAGCTGACGTCGAATGTATTTTCGGCGTCAGCTTTTTTTGAAGCAAATGATGAAAGCGTTCTCGCTAGTATTTGGCGACTAAGTTCACTACAATAACGATGTACTGACTGTGCAAAGGAGGAATGTGGATGCGGATTCCGATGATTGTAGGAAACTGGAAGATGAACAAGACGGCCGATTCCGTTGCTGCGTTTGTGGATGGGATTCGTGGTAATTTACCCCCGGCCGCAGAAATTGAGACAGCGGTGTGTGCACCAAGTTTATTTTTGGATCAGCTGGTTCGTGAGACACGTGACTTGCCCATTGAGGTTGGCGCAGAGAACTGCTACTTTGAGGACAACGGTCCCTATACAGGTGAGACCAGCCCGTATGCGTTAAGTCAGGCGGGGGTCGACTTTGTCATTTTGGGCCACTCTGAACGGCGTAAGTTATTTCGTGAGACGGATGAGATGGTGAACCTCAAGGTGCAAGCGGTGTACCGAAACCACATGCGCCCAATCATCTGTTGTGATGAGACGATGGGCCAACGTGAGGCTAATGATGCGGTTCACTGGGTCGTGGCACAGGTGATCGAAGCACTAAAGGGTGTTTCCGAAGAACAGGCGCGCACAGCCATCATTGCTTATGAACCTAGCTGGGCCATTGGAGTTGGGACACCGGCAACACCCGACCAAATCGAGGAAGGGTGTTACCTGATTCGTCAAACTGTGGCCGACGTATATGATGATGACGTGGCGGATGATGTTCGCGTTTTGTACGGTGGTTCCGTGAAACCAGCCAACATTAATGCGATTATGCAAAAGCAGGACGTTGATGGTGTGTTGGTCGGGAATGCAAGTTTAGAACCAGAATCATTTTTGGAGCTCATCAGTAACGACCCAGGAAAATAATTGCGCATCAGCTTGATAGTGAAACGTCTAACACATATAATAGTGGGGAAGTCTTTGTGACTACATTTACCCAATAAGGAGAGAATAAGATGTCTATTATTACAGATATTTATGCACGCGAAGTTTTAGATTCACGCGGTAACCCAACTGTTGAAGTTGAATTGTACACGGAAAGTGGTGCAATGGGCCGTGGAATCGTTCCTTCAGGTGCCTCAACTGGTGAACATGAAGCCGTTGAATTACGTGACGGTGACAAGAGCCGGTACCAAGGTAAGGGTGTTACCAAGGCCGTTGACAATGTCAACAACCTTATTGCTAAGGAAATCGTTGGTTACGACGTTACTGACCAAATTGCCATCGACCAAGCAATGATCAAATTAGATGGTACTCCAAACAAGGGTAAATTAGGTGCAAACGCCATTTTGGGTGTTTCATTGGCTGCAGCCCGTGCTGCTGCTGACGAACTTGAAGTTCCCCTTTACAACTACTTAGGCGGGTTCAATGGCCACGTCTTACCAACACCAATGATGAACGTTATCAATGGTGGGAAGCACGCCAACAACAAGGTTGATTTCCAAGAATTCATGATCATGCCTGTTGGTGCCCCAACCATTAAGGAAGCCGTTCGTTACGGTTCAGAAACATTCCATGCTTTGAAGAGCATCTTAAACGACCGTGGTTACTCCACTGCCGTTGGTGACGAAGGTGGTTTTGCGCCTGACTTGAAGAACAACGAAGAACCTTTTGAAATTCTTGTTGAAGCCATCAAGACTGCTGGTTACGTGCCTGGTAAAGACATCGCCATTGCCTTTGACTGTGCTGCTTCAGAATTCTACAACACAGAAACAAAGAAGTACGACTTAGTTGGTGACGGCAAGAGCTACACTGCCGCAGAATTCACTGACTTGTTGGAAAGCATCGTTGACAAGTACCCAGTTGTTTCAATCGAAGATCCTCTGGATGAAAACGAATGGGAAGACTGGGCAACCTTGACAGAACGTCTTGGCAAGAAGGTTCAATTGGTTGGTGACGACTTGTTCGTTACAAACACTGACTACCTTGCTAAGGGGATCAAGATGGGCGTTTCTAACTCAATCTTGATCAAGTTGAACCAAATCGGAACGTTGACTGAAACAGTTGCAGCCATTGAAATGGCCAAAGAAGCCGGTTACACGGCCATTGTTTCTCACCGTTCAGGTGAAACTGAAGACACAACCATTGCTGACTTAGTTGTTGCAACTAACGCCGGCCAAATCAAGACAGGTTCATTGAGCCGTTCAGAACGGATCGCTAAGTACAACCAGTTGATGCGGATTGAAGACCAATTGAACACAACTGCTGAATACAAGGGCATTCACTCATTCTACAACTTGAGCGAACAAGCTCGTAACGCCATCCTTAGCAAGTAATTCTTGCTGAGATGAACGTTAAAATGGGTACGGAAATTATTCCGTACCCATTTTTTTGTGGCAGACGGGTTATTTGCAAAGAAATGATAAAAATAAACGTTTTTCGCTACTTTCGTTTACTTTGTACACCTATACTGAATAAGCGTGATGAGGGGGCGTAAATATGTTAACAAAACGAGAAGCGGCTAAACAACGAGCCTTGCTAGAACGGGTCATGACCGTTGTTGCTAGGGATGGCTTTCAACAATTGACCATGAACCAGCTGATCACCATTATGGGGGTTTCGCGACGGACAGCGTATAAGTACTTTTCGTCCAAGGAAGCGGTGATCAAAGCGGTCGTTGACGTGTACCAAACGTACATCAATGACTTTGATTTGCCGAAACTTGATGGCGATGACGCCAATTTTTTCCGTCAGTTTCAGCTTTTATTTGACCAGTCGCTGACGATTGCACGGACGGTGTCACCGGTGTTTTTGGCGGATCTTCACCAGGCAGATGAAGCATTAACGCGTAATTTACAGGATGTGTTGGCAGCGCAGCAACAACAGGCCGTGTTTTATTACCAAACGGGGGTGACACGGGGGCTGTTCCGTGACTACAATTGGGACGTACTGTTACTGCAAGACCAAACGATGATCCGTGCATTGCTCGATCAACAATTTCTTCTGCGTCATGACATCACGTTAACAGGTGCGCTCATGACGTACTACGAAATGAAAAAAGTACAATTATTACAGCCGGAACAGTTAGCAGTTATTGATGACCAGCCGGTTCGGTTGATCATTGAATACTTTGTTAATGAGTACCAGCGAACGTTTTTATAGGGGGCGATAGCGATGAGTGAACGAAAAGGGCCTGTTCTGGATGCCACACGGGTCAAAACGGTGATTACGGGAATTATGGTCGGGTTGCTGACGGGGGTCGTGGTCAGTGCCTTTCGGTTTGGAATTGAACAAAGTCTCCGCTTGGTCAAAGCAAGCTACGGACTGATGCACCAGCAGCCATGGTTATTAGTTCCGTGGATCGTGGGGATGATCCTTTTGGGTGGCGCAATTGCGTGGCTGGTAAAAACGAGCCCGCAAATCAGTGGCTCCGGGATTCCCCAGGTTGAGGGGCAACTAACGGGTGAGTATCATGCACCATGGTGGCCGACGTTGTGGAAAAAGTTTGTTGGGGGTCTCTTGGCGATTGGTTCCGGAATGATGTTGGGACGAGAGGGACCGTCCATTCAGCTTGGCGCTACTGTGGGTCAGGGCTACGCGACGCTTCGTGGTAATAGTGCAGCCGATCAACGGGTCGCATTGGCAAGCGGTGCCGCCGCGGGTTTAGCCGCCGCGTTTAATGCGCCGATTGCGAGCACGCTGTTTGTCTTGGAAGAAATTTATCATAACTTTTCACCGCTGGTGTGGTTAACGTCACTGACTAGCGCGGTTGTGGCTAACTTTGTTTCATTGCTTGTTTTTGGTCAGGTGCCGGTCTTGCACATGGCTTACGCACAAGCATTACCACTACATGACTACTGGGTGTTGGTGGGCTTGGGTGTTGTGCTCGGCCTCCTTGGCCGGGTGTATCAAGCCGTGCTGTTGCGGCTGCCAAAATGGTACGCAATGTTGCGCGCCCCACGGTCATTTGACGGGGTGATCGCCCTGTTACTAACAGTGCCGATTGGGTGGTGGTGGGCTAGTGTCCTGGGTGGCGGAAACGCCGTCATTCTTAACCTTGCCCAGTCGCGCCAGAGTGTGGCATTACTGTTGGCCCTCTTTACCGTTCGTTTTATTTTTTCAATGGTTGCGTATGGGTCCGGTGTGCCCGGGGGCATCTTTCTCCCAATTTTAACGTTGGGGGCCATTATTGGGGCGGTGTACGGCCAGGTCCTGATCAACTGGGGAATCCTGCCACAAGGTTACCTTGTGAACCTGATTATCGTTGCCATGGCGGGGTATTTTGCGGGAATCGGGAAGGCACCCTTTACGGCCATCCTGCTCATTACGGAAATGGTGGGTTCCCTTAAACATTTGATGCCATTAGCGGTTGTCTGTTTGGTGGCGTACATTACGGTCGATGTTTGTGGTGGGGCGCCCATCTATGAATCACTGTTACATAATTTATTGGCGCCAAGTGTTGAAAGACCAACCGGGGCACCTGACCGGCTGGAAGTTCCTGTTTTTGCTGGAACAGCACTGGTTGATCATGAGGTTCGTGAGATCGCGTGGCCGGCAAACGCGTTATTAATTGGGATTCGGCGTGGTGAAGGCACGTTGATTCCCCATGGTGATACCATTGTTCGTGCGGGTGATACACTGGTGATCACAACACAACATGAGAACCGGGCGTTTATCCATGATGCAATCTTAAAACTAGCGGAACAGACTAGTCCGCGAGCAGAGGATTAGCCGTCAAAAACTGGTAATTTCAAGTAAATTATGGTAAGTTTATTTAGACAAACCGCACGTTTTGAATGGGAGGAACCGTTTTGTACAATTTCTTGTTAACTGCACTGGTTGTTATCGCAATCATTATTATTATTGCAGTCATGATGCAACCCACAAAAACGGATGATGCCCTGGGGGCTTTATCCGGGGGCGGTGCAAACGACTTATTTGCTCAACAGAAGTCACGTGGTTTCGAAGGGTTCATGCAACGGGTCACCGTTGTTTTGGGAATCCTGTTTTTCGGAATTGCTTTGGCGTTAGTTTACTTGTACGCACACAAGTAGGTTGCTTTTTGTGACCACTAACACCATTTCGTGATGACGGCCTGTTTGTGCGTGATCTTTTTGTGGCGTGCATTCATGGACGGTAGGCTGGGCGGTTAACCCAGCCTTTTTTGATGCCTTGAAGGAGGAATGCGTACATGACGGTTCATTTTCGTCGGCCAGAACCACTGTTCATTGAAGCTGGCCCACAGGCGGTAGTGTTACTCCACGCCTATTCAGGAAGCAGCAATGATATGGGCATGATTGGTCGCGGGTTGGCGCGGGCTGGTTACACGGTGGCCGCGCCCATCTTTACTGGTCACGGCACCCTGGATCCCCGTGACGTTGTTACAGCAGGCACTCCGAGTGCGTGGTTAGCCGATGCACAACGGGCGGTGGCGGATCTCCGTGATCGGGGCTACCACCAGATCGCGGTGTTTGGCCTGTCCATGGGTGGGCTGTTTGCCACACGGTTATTGGAGTTAGACGCAGACCTTGTTGGTGGCGGCACGTTTGCCTCACCGGTGGTTCAGGTTGGGCCGACAAACGTGCCCGCCAGCTTTTTGACCCTGAGCAAACAGGTGTATGCACGGACAACGTTAAGTTCATCGGAGCAACAGACCCGGTTAGCATGGTTGGCAGAACATGAGCCGACTCAGCTTCGGACACTTGAAACGTTTGTTAAAAATGAGGTCGTTCCTAACTTGGGAACCATTACACAGCCTGTGTTTGTGGCGCAGGGAACGGGCGATGAAATGATTGACCCAGCCTGTGGTCCCACGTTTGCACAGGCGCTTCATGAGGTGAACGTTACCGTTGACTACCATGAATACGCACAGGCGGGCCACGTTTTGACCGTTAATTCAGCCCACAAGGCGTTACAAGCGGATGTTTTAACCTACTTACAGGATATTTTTAGTCATTAATAACAATTAAATTGAGGTAATTATGGCAGATAGTAATTTACAAGAACAAATCATGACACAATTAAACGCCCACCATGGTGACGCGTTTACGGCGGCTGAAATTGGCGCCGCCCTGAATCAAACGGAAGCAGAATTCACCCTGACGGTGCAGGCACTCGCTGGTCTAGAACGCACTGGTAAAGTCAGCGTCACAGAGGGCGGCAAGTGGACGGCCGTGACTACGGATGGCCCACTTTCTGGGATGTTCCATGGGAACGATAAGGGCTTTGGTTTTGTCGGCTACGCTGATGACCAACCAGACGCCTACATCAACTCAGACCACACCAAGCACGCCATGACCGGTGACACGGTGGAAATCAAGGTGTTACGGCCAGCAGCAAAGGGCTCAGACCGTGGCCCTGAAGGTGAAGTCACGAAGATCGTTGACCGGCACTATACCCAAGTTGTGGGTGAATTTCGGTCAAAACGTGACGCAAAGTTACCAACCGTCATTGGGGAAGTCCTGTTAAAGGATAAGAAGCTCGGGAGTTACACGTTTGATGTGCTTGACGGTGGGATCACGCCGGTTGATGGCGACGTCGTAACCGCTGATGTGACGGCCTACCCAACGGATCAAAATCCGCAATTATTGAGCGGACTGGCAACGAAGGTCATTGGGAATGCTGATGAACCTGGGATCGACATCCTTCAAATCGTGTACGCACATGATGTCCCATCCGAATTTCCTCAGGAAGTTATGGATGAAGCCAATGCGATTCCTGATACGGTGCAGGACGCTGACCGTGCTGGTCGTGTGGACATTACGGACCAACCACTGGTCACCATTGATAGCATTGAAAGTAAAGACTTGGATGATGCCGTTGTCGTTGAAAAACTACCTAACGGGCATTACCGCCTTGGCGTTTCCATCGCGGACGTGAGTTATTACGTGAAGGAAGGCTCAGCCTTAGATAAAGAGGCTTACAAGCGGGGCACCTCCGTGTACCTGACGGATCGGGTCATTCCAATGTTGCCAAAGCGCCTTTCAAACGGGATTTGTTCCCTGAATGAAGGGGTCGAACGTTTATCAATGACCTGTGATATGGAAATTGATGAAACGGGTAAAATTGTGAGCCACGAACTGTACCCAAGTGTGATGCGGAGTCACGCACGGATGACGTACAAGGCGGTTAACAAGATTTTGGAAGCCCATGATGCGAAGACAATGGAACGTTACGATGACCTTGTTGGGATGTTTGAAGACATGGGTGCGCTTCACCGGATCTTGACCAAGAAGCGGCACCAACGTGGGGCCATTGATTTTGACGCACCAGAAGCAAAGATCATTGTGGATGAAAATGGTCACCCAACGGACATCGAACTGCGCGAACGGGGCCTGGCAGAACGGATGATTGAATCGTTCATGCTGGCTGCTAACGAAACTGTGGCAGAACACTTTGACCGTTTGCACGTGCCATTCCTTTACCGGGTGCACGAAACACCAGATGGTGATCGCGTTAAGAAGTTCTTTGACCTTTTGAGCGTCTTCGGAATTACCGTTAAGGGTGACCCGAACAACTTGAAGCCAAAGATGTTACAGACGGTCTTGAAAGAAGTCGCTGGGACACCGGAAGAACAAATGGTGCAAACCATGATGCTCCGGTCCATGAAACAGGCGAAGTATTCAGACGAACCGTTGGGACACTTTGGGTTGGGGGCAGAGTACTACACGCACTTTACGTCACCAATTCGGCGGTACCCAGATGACATGGTTCACCGGATGATTCGGTGGTACGGTGCGCAGGGAACGGGTGATGACGCGAAGGCGAAGTACGCCGCAGAATTACCACAGATTGCAAAGGATACGTCGGAACGTGAACGGCGCTCAATTGACACGGAACGGGCCACTGATGACATGAAGAAGGCTGAATACATGGCCGATCGTGTCGGTGAGGACTTTGATGCCGTGGTCAGTTCTGTGCTGAAGTTTGGGATGTTCGTGGAACTGCCAAACACGGTTGAAGGACTGGTTCATATTTCTAACATGAAGGATGACTACTATAGCTTTGATGAAAGTCATCTGGCATTGATTGGGGATCGGCACCACCACATCTTCCAAATTGGGCAACCAATTAAGGTTCACCTGGAAAAGGTCGATAAAAACGCTGCTGCGGTGGACTTTACGATTGTTGATCCACAATCAGCACCTACGACAGATATCCGGGTCCCACATGAGAACCGTGGTAACGGTGGCAACCGGCGGAATGGTAATGGCGGTGGTAACCGGAATGGACACGGGAACCGGAACTTCCATAACAACGCGCGTCGTGATGATAAAAACGGCGACAAGAAGACGAACCACTACCAAAGCAACCGGAACCGTGCGGGCCGTGGTGGTAAGCCAACCGTTCATTCAAATCAAAATCACAAGTAACCGTTTAATAACGTTATTCGTGGAGGCGTGAAGATGGTCAAAAAGAAGCCAGCGACAAACGATGCGTTAGCTAATAACCGGAAGGCACGTCATGACTATTCAATTCTTGAAACCTACGAAGCTGGAATCGAGCTGACTGGTACGGAAATTAAGTCCGTACGGGCGGCACGCATCACGATTGGTGACGGCTTTGTTTCAATTAAAAATGGTCAAGCGTACCTGATGAATGTCAATATTGCCGAATTTACGCAGGGGAACCGGTTTAACCATGATCCGTTACGGACACGGCGGTTATTACTGCACAAGAAGGAAATCGGCAAGCTTTTGGCGGCAACGGCCCAAAAGGGGATGACAATCGTCCCACTGAAGGTTTATATCAAGCATGGCTTTGCTAAAGTCTTGATTGGTGTTGCCCAGGGGAAACACGCGTATGATAAACGTGAAGCCCTGAAGAAACGTGATCAACAGCGTGAAATTGATCGCGAGTTGGCACGACGTTAACGTAATCGATGAAATCATAAAAGGGCCATTGATGGATTATCCATCAATGGCCCTTTTATTCATCTTGCAATCAATTTACCCACAAAAAAAGCCATCCAACGACACCACTCGAAGGACGGCTTTTTGATTTAATGGTTTAGATTACCATGCGTGATGTGCTGCCCAGTATGAAGCAGCAGCTGACCATGAACCGTAACGGGCGATGGCGTATTGTGATGCAACAGCTTCTTGGTTAGCGGCAGAGTAGTCACCGTTTAACTTGTCAGCACTTAATTGGTATTTACCAATGTACTGACCGTTAGTTGCGGTGTATGAACCACCAGATTCACCAGCAGCGATGTACGCCTTAGCAGCGTCATCTGAAGATGAGCTAACAGTGGTTGTTGAAGCTGAGCTCGTTGTCGTAACGGCTTGTGTCGTTACAGTTTGGGCAGGGGCTTGGCTAGCAACAGGGGCTTGAGAAGCGGCCTGGCTAACAACAACGGGTGCTTGTGAGGCAGCAGGTGCCTGTGAAGCAACGGAAGCTTGAGAAGCAACAACAGAAGTTGCTTGTGAAGCAGGGGCTTGGCTAGCAACAGATGCTTGGACAGGTGCCTGTGAAGCAGTTGCTGTTGAAGTTCCGTCAGGTAACGTTAATGTTTGACCGACGTAGATTAAGTTACCACCATTAGTCAAAGCGTTAGCGCTCACGATGGCATCGATTGTTGTGTTGTTTGCTTGTGCCAATTCTGAAACTGTGTCGCCGCTCTTAACGGTAACATTTGTGTCAGCGTTGGCAGCGATTGTACCGACAGCAAGTAAAGCACCGGCACTAACAGTTGATAATAAAAGTTGTTTGATTTTCATGTAGAAAGTTACACTCCTATATATTGTGTGGCATCGCAGCTAAAGGTGGCGATGCGCTTGGCATCCCCCTCACGAGGATTCGTGGCTGGGGGTGTTGTTCTCTCAAACAACGATGCTTACTATACAGTGTTCAAATAACATACAAATACCGACGACATTACAAAAACGGGGAAGTTTGTCATAAAACGCGGATTTTGAAATATTTTGTAATATGTAACCGTTATAATTGCTCTGAAAGGGCTATCATTGCCGATAATTGAATTTTAGGATGCCCTATAAAACAGGTGTTTTTTCTGAAAAAGTCGGTTGGCATACCGATTTTTGGGCAAAAAAACGCCACACAGTGATGTGTGACGTGGCAATGCGGGTTATTTTTCTCGATATTCGGGTCGAAGGGCTTTGGGTTCCCTTGCTAAGCGAAGGTTGCGATTATGGGTCAGACGGCGAGCGTGTTGGTTTGCCCAGCGATTCATAATCGCAGCAATCAGCAGACAAACCGGTTCAGCAGAGTGGTTGTTCACGCTTAGCTGATCGTAGGCGCCGTCGTCACCAGTTACCGGGCGCATGCTGGCAACGACGTGAGTGCCGTGATAAATCTTATATTTACCGGATGCCAGGTTACCCATGACCACCCAATTCAGGCCGCGAATGTACACAACCTCGCGCCAAAAGCCGATTGATCGAACCACGGCACCAACTTCTTTTCCATTATAGTAAAGTGCAAACTTTGGCATGATGCCTAAAGAAAGTTGCTTTGCTTCTGCAAGGACCGCGCCGGTTGGTGTTGACGCTGACATTTGCGCACGTGACCAACCAAACTGACCGGAAAGCAGGTAGAGCGTTTCATGATCAGCGGAAAGAACGGGGCGAATGCCGTTAAGTAAACCTGGTGTTTGACGAATGTATAGTTGTCGCATGATGGTTAACTCCCCCAAAATGACGGTTATAACAAAATGACTCTGGCCACATTGTAACACGGGGAGCGGATGGGTCACGGTCAAAGTGATTCTTTCTATATATAATGAAGTGTGAATTTATTTTATCGGGGAGGTCTGCTACAATAATCGTTGAGGTGGAGCGAATGAAACCGTTTATTCATAATGACTGGTGGTCCGTCTTGGAACCTGAATTTGAACAGGCGTACTATCAGGAGTTACACAATTTTTTGAAGCAAGAGTACCAAACGCAAACCATCTATCCAGAAATGCACCATATCTTTGCGGCGTTTGACTGGACACCGTTTAAAGACGTCAAGGTCGTTATCTTGGGGCAAGATCCGTACCACGGGCCTCACCAGGCGTGCGGGTTAAGTTTTGCCGTGATGCCCGGTGTCCCGGTGCCACCGTCACTCGTTAACATCTATAAGGAACTGAATGATGATTTGGGAATCGCTCCAGTGAATCATGGTTTCTTAAAGGCGTGGGCTGATCAGGGCGTTCTGTTACTGAATTCTGTGCTGACGGTTCGCGACGGGCAGGCGTTTTCTCACGCCCATCACGGGTGGGAGCAGTTAACGGATACTGCAATTCGAAAACTATCTGAACGTGAAGAGCCGGTGGTCTTTATTTTATGGGGTCGGGCTGCTCGTGATAAGATTAAGTTAATTGATACGCATAAGAACATTGTGTTGCAGTCAGCACATCCCAGTCCGTTGTCTGCGTATCGTGGTTTCTTTGGTTCTAAACCATTTTCCAAAACTAACGAGGCCCTCATTGCGATGGGTGAAACGCCCATCAACTGGCAACTACCAGCGACGGCCTCGTTGGCTGATCTTCAAAACGTGTAAGTGACAACATTGATGATAATTGGAGGAACAACACATGGATTTGTTTGATAGCTTAAAGGATAAAATTGGTGGTCAGAATAAAACAATCGTCTTTCCTGAAGGGGAAGACCCACGGATTCTTGGGGCGGCCATTCGCCTCGCTAAGGAAGGGCTAGTGAACCCAATCGTTTTGGGGGACACAGCTGCCATTGAACAGACGGTTGAAGACAATCACTTCGATGCCAGTTCATTGCTGTTATTGGACCCAGCCACATACCCAGCAGATAAGCAAAAGGACATGTTGGACGCCTTAGAAGAACGTCGGGGCGGGAAGAATACCCGTGAACAACTGGCCGAATGGCTTAAAGACGTGAACTACTTTGGGACAATGCTGGTGTACATGGATCAAGCTGACGGCATGGTGTCAGGCGCCGTGCACCCAACTGGTGACACGGTTCGCCCAGCCCTTCAGATCATCAAGACAAAGCCAGGTGTTAAACGGATTTCCGGTGCGTTTGTGATGCAAAAGGGTGACGAACGCTACATCTTTGCTGACTGTGCCATCAACATTGAACTGGATGCAGCCGGCATGGCAGAGGTTGCCATTGAATCTGCACACACCGCTAAGGTCTTTGACATTGATCCAAAGGTTGCCATGCTGAGCTTCTCCACAAAGGGATCAGCCAAGGGCGAGATGGTGACAAAGGTTCAGGAAGCCACTAAGTTAGCTAACGAGCAGGCACCTGATTTAGCCCTTGATGGTGAGTTACAATTTGACGCCGCCTTCGTGCCAAGTGTTGGTGCGTCAAAAGCGCCGGGGTCAAACGTGGCGGGCCATGCAACGGTCTTTGTCTTCCCTGAATTACAGTCTGGAAACATTGGCTACAAGATTGCGCAACGGTTTGGTGGCTTTGAAGCCATTGGCCCCATTTTGCAAGGGTTAAATAAACCAGTTTCTGACTTATCCCGTGGGTGTGACGAAGAGGATGTGTACAAGGTTGCCATCATCACGGCCGCACAGTCGCTCACGGTTGATTAATTAATGATGTAAAGGACACACGTAATCGCGATTCCATAGCCGGGGCAAACGCCTGACTGGGGTGGCGATTTCTTGTCTTAAACCCAAAATGAATGTGAGGTGACAGGATGTTAACCATTACAACAACGACGGATGAAGCGACGCAGGCTGTTGGTGCCCAGTTGGCCCCATTATTGAGCGCTGGCGATGTCATTCTTTTGGACGGTGACCTGGGCGCAGGGAAAACGACGTTGACGAAGGGGCTCGCTACTGGATTAGGCATTAAGCGGCACGTTAAGAGCCCAACGTTTACCATTATTCGTGAATACCAGGACGGTCGGCTCCCGTTGTACCACATGGACGTCTACCGGTTAGAACAGGGCGGCGGTGATGAGCTTGGCCTTGATGAATATTTTAATGGCGATGGGATTAGCGTAGTGGAGTGGTCACAGTTTGTGGCCAGTGAACTACCTGAAACCTACCTAATGATCCACATGACCAGGGATGAAGAAAACATCGATCGTCGGACGCTTCAGCTTGAGGCGCACGGTGCTCACTACGATCAAGTTCTACAGCAAATGGGGGATGAAGCGCATGAGTGATGAAGCAACGGTTGATATTCGTCCGGTGACGGTGGCAGACGCCGCCACCGTATTGTCATTATTAGCAGCACTACAAAAGGAATCGACAACGTTTACGGCGGATGAACGCCTCGCCGAATTGACGGAGACAGAAGAAGCAGCCCAGTTAACGGCCATTTCAAACTCCACCATCAATCATTTAATGGTTGCCGATTATGGTGGTCAGCTGATTGGGATTGGCAGCATCATTGCTAAGGATAACGCTGTCGCTGAAATTGGGGTGGCGGTGTTAAAGGATTACTGGAATGAGGGTCTTGGCTCTGCGCTGATGGAAGAAATGCTCTACTGGGCTAAAACAGCCAGTGAGTTGACCCACATTGTATTAACGGTCCAGCTTGAGAATACCTATGCCAAACGGTTGTACCGTAACCTTGGCTTCAAGGTCACAAACTCAATGACGGTGAAGAATGCCGTTGGCGATGAGGTGCCAGCTCAAGAGATGACGTTAATCGTACACCATCTGGATCACGAATAAATCACTGCGATATCACAGTGATAAGAGAATAATCGAAAAAAACGACGCTGTTGTCCAAGAAAGTTTGGGAAACGGCGTCGTTTTTAGGTGTGCTGAGCAGAATAAATCACGGATTAAGCTAGTTTAACAAATGGTTTTAAGGCAGCGGCCCCAAATTGCTGATTTTGGTAAATCAAAATGTTCGCACAGGCAAGACTATCATCCAACGCATTGTGGTGGTGTTCCAAGTCAATGTGGAGGGCGTCACTCACCGTGTTTAGTTTGTGATTCGGAAAATCAGGGAAAAACTGGCGGCTTGTTTTGACCGTGTCCAGTGTGAGGTAGTGCACGGGGGCCAATTCATAGTGGCTAAGCGTGCTTTTCAGAACACCGTTATCAAACGGTGCGTTGTGGGCAACAACCAGTTGGTCATTTGTATAAAACTGGTTAATGTGGGGCCAAATTTCGGGAAACGTTGGTGCGTTTGCCACATCGCTGGTGTGAATGCCGTGAATCTGGGTGTTCCGCCAAGAAAACGGAACATCTGGTTTGATGAGCGTGTAAAATTCATCCACGACCTGATCGTCGCGAACAACAGTCAAAGCCAACGAACACGCACTGTAGCGTTGCGCGCTGGCCGTTTCAAAGTCCATTGCAACAAAGTTCATGACGGTGATCCTCCAATAAATAATGATGTCGCTAGTGTAACGGGTTCAAGCGGCACTGTAAAGTGGTGGCGCCTGTGCTAATGAAGTGGTGTGGTGGTGAGTTGCACGGGGCAATGGTCCGAACCCATGACGGTGTCTAAAATGGTGGCGTCAGTGAGGTGATCCACAAATGACGTGGAGACTAAAAAGTAGTCAATCCGCCAACCGGCGTTTGTTTGCCGTGCATGGAACCGGTAGCTCCACCATGAGTACTGTCCCGTGGCGTCTGGATAAAAGTGCCGGAAACTGTCCGTAAAGCCTGCGGTGAGGAGGTTCGTGAAGTTCTTTCGTTCAGTATCCGTGAAGCCAGCCGTTTCATGGTTTCTGGCGGGATTTTTCAAGTCGATTTCATGGTGGGCAACGTTTAGATCACCGCAAATGATGACCGGTTTTTCCGCCGCAAGTGTTTGAAGGTACAACCGAAATTTTTGATCCCAGTCATCACGAAAGTCAAGGCGTTTTAAACCCTGACC
Source organism: Furfurilactobacillus sp. WILCCON 0119 (assembly GCF_053471565.1). Taxonomy (NCBI): domain Bacteria; kingdom Bacillati; phylum Bacillota; class Bacilli; order Lactobacillales; family Lactobacillaceae; genus Furfurilactobacillus; species Furfurilactobacillus sp. WILCCON 0119. The sequence goes on along the minus strand of NZ_JBPCCV010000002.1, from coordinate 159,160 downwards.
CGCATTTGGTGTGTAACAGGTGACAAGGTAATAATCTGGGTACGTTAGCGTGATCACCCGGCCCTCAGTGTCATCTTCTGGAGCGGTAAGGCCATTATGAACAGCCAATGGCTCGTGTTTTGTAAAGATGGCGGTGCCAGAGTAGCCCGGCCGTTCTGCATAATGCCAATACTGGTAATAACCAGGAAGGGCAACGGTTGCCTGATCAGCCTGCAACTTTGTTTCTTGAATACAAATGGTATCGGGGGCCAGCGCTAAAACCGTCTGTTCAAAGCCCTTTTTTAGAATGGCGCGAAGACCATTAACGTTCCACGAAATGAAGTTCATGAGTGCCGCCTAGCTTTCATTATAAGATAAGTTGAGTTTAGCACACTTTTGCTGGAAAACTGATCAGAGAGTCATGGTGGGGCAAATGGCAAATTCGTGGTAGAATGACAAGGTATTTGCAATGCTAAAAGTTTAATAATGGAAGAAATTAACAGGTGACATGATGCAACAAGTAGATTTACAGATGGCGTTTGAACAAAGTGATGTTAAGCAAAATGAGCCACTGGGCCATTACACCAACACGAAGACGGGCGGACCAGCTGACTGGTTAGCCTTTCCCAAGACACGTGCGGAAGTGGCTGCACTCGTAGAATTTGCCCGCGACCATGACATGCCGTTAACGGTGATTGGTAATGCAAGCAACCTCATTGTCCGTGATGGTGGGATTCGGGGGTTAGTGCTCATTTTGACGGAAATGAAGCAGATCCAGGTGACTGGAACCACCGTTCAGGCGGATGCCGGGGCGGCACTGATCGAAACGACCGAAGTTGCGTACCAACATGGCCTGACGGGGTTTGAATTTGCCGCCGGAATCCCTGGGAGTGTTGGGGGGGCCATTTTCATGAACGCAGGCGCGTATGGTGGCGAAATCAAGGATGTTGCCGTGACGGTGGATGTGTTGACCCGTGATGGGGAATTTAAGACGTACCCAGCGGCAGAGATGGCATTTGGCTACCGTCATAGCTACGTTCAGGAGACTGGTGACATCGTTTTGGGTGCCAGTTTTGAACTGACCGCTGGTAATAAGGCAGCCATTCGCGCACAGATGGATGATCTGAACGGTCGGCGGGCTGCTAAACAACCGTTGGAGTATCCTTCGTGTGGGTCTGTGTTTAAACGGCCAACGGGCTACTTCGCTGGGAAACTCATCATGGACAGTCAGTTACAGGGCTACACGAGTGGGGGCGCCCAGGTGTCCACGAAGCATGCGGGCTTCATTGTGAACGTTGGCGGTGCAACGGCAACGGATTACTTAGCCGTTATCGCGCACGTGCAGGAGACCGTTTTTGAAAAGTTTGGCGTTCACCTGGAGACCGAAGTTCGGATCATTGGTGATGAAGACACATTGTGATTAAAAAAGTAGCTGGCGGAACACCTTGTCATTGGTGATCGGCCAGTTTTTTTGTATCATTGATGTAAGAGAATTGATGAAGAAAGAATGTGAATGCCATGAACATTATTGAAGCGGTGATTGTCCTGGTGGTGTTGGTGCTCTTATCTAACGTCCTGGATCATTACCTGGAGGCAATCCCGGTTAGTTTGATCCAGGTCACCATGGGGCTTTTATGGTCCGTTATTTTTCACATCACCATTCCGTTAGAGACAGACTGGTTTCTACTATTATTTATTGCCCCCTTACTGTTTAATGATGGGCGACGTTTTCCCAAACGGGAGTTATGGACGTTACGCGGCCCCATCTTAGCGAACGCTGTTATTCTCGTGTTTTTAACGACGCTTGTGGGTGGCTGGCTCTTTCACCTGATTATTCCAGGCCTGCCATTAGCGGCCGGATTTGCGCTGGCGGCCATTTTATCGCCAACGGACCCGGTGGCGGTGACGTCCATTGCGGAGCAGGTGGAATTGCCCTCCTCAATCATTCATTTAGTGAGTGGTGAAAGTTTAATCAACGACGCGAGTGGGTTGATCGGATTTAAGTATGCCGTTGCCGCCGTTGTTACCGGTGCCTTTTCGGTGTGGTCCGCAGCGGGCGACTTTTTATACACCAGTCTGATGGGACTAGTGGTTGGATTTGCCGGCATGACCTTACTGCAAATGTTGCGTGAGGTTTGGAGTCGGTCGGGGATCAAAGATCCGGTCTTTAACACGGTGCTTCGCCTTATGAGCCCGTTCATTGTTTATCTTGGTGCGGAGGCCGTTCATGCGTCTGGTGTCATCGCTGTGGTGACCGCCGGTGTGTTGGTCCATGTGTCTGAGAACCGGGTTGCAGAGGACGTTCCAGAGCAACAGTTACTGACTGAGCGGACCTGGGACATCGTGGTTTACGTGCTCAACGGAATCGTGTTCATTATTTTGGGTGATGAACTGCCCACCGCAATGAAGGCGACCATTGCCGATCCACAAACAGGGACGTGGCGGGCACTGGCCTATGTTATCGTCGTGTGGGCAATTTTATTTCTTTTACGGTCACTCTGGATCTATGTTTATGCCCGGCTTGATGAGTTAAACAATCGCTGGCACCACCATTCAGCCAAAACGGAACCGGTCACCATTAAAACGGCCATTGTGTCTGGGTTGACGGGTGTTCGTGGGGCGATCACATTAGCCGGTGTTTTGACGTTACCGGTGACCATTAACGGGGGCGCAAAGTTTCCTGAACGGTCACTCATCCTCTTTGTTGCGGCAGGCGTCATCATCGTCAGCCTTGTGGTTGCAGCGATTGCATTACCAATCATCAGCCGCCGAAACGTGTTGCTGCTGACCCGGGGGAGTCAATTGGATGTTTTAGAGGAGCACGTAGCTGACAGTGAGCAGGATGATCCGGCAACCACGACGGCCCGACCGCCACTAATGACAAGTGATGAAGCCAAAATGTACCTTGCTAAAACAGCGGTGCGGACCGTCGAATCATTGCGGCGGGCGGATAATCAGCGGGCGGCTTACGATTTGATTCTTGATTACCAGTACATCGTGCGGCAATTGCAGTTGCGAACACGGCCTTCCACTGAAGTGCAACAAATGGTGGCATTTGAAATTAAGATTCGGCAGCTGGGGTTACAGGGTGAACTCGCCCGGTTGCATGAACTGCATCAACAACACCAAACGAGCGGCTGGAATTACCGGTACTACCGCCGACAGATTCAGCGACGACTGACGGAGCTTGACCGTGCTCACCATTTCGAACCGTTGCCATCGTGGCACACCGCCCGGCGGTTGATGCGCCATGCGCTTCGCCGGCTACGGATTCTATTAACAGGGAATGATATGGCAGGCTTTGAGGCGCAGCGGGTATTGATCCAAACGGAATTGGCGAAAGCCGCAATTGGTAAGTTATCCCGGTTCTTTAAGGCCCATAACGGTAAGAAAAATGCTCAGCAGCGGCAGAGCGTTTATCACCTCATTGTCCACTATCGGTACCGGATCGAGCGGCGCCAACCAGCAGTGAAGGGGAATCCGGCGCACCGGGCCCACTATGATGATAACCTGCGGGTCTTACGGATCCGGGCACTGGCCGCTGAACGGCTGGCGATTACGGAACTTGTGGACGCAGACCGGATCAATCTTGCAATGGCAGCGAACTTGCGGCAGTATGTCAATTACTCAGAAAATGTTTTAATGCTGGGTGAGGACTTACCAACGGAGGCACCGCACTAAGGGCCGTTAAATCTGCTATACTTACTACTGATTGATCTTTAGGAGGATGGACAATGACATTTGATCCCAGTAGTTGGTTAACGTGGGGTAACGTCGCACGGTTATTGGATGTGCTGGTAATCTGGTTCGTCATTTACGAACTGATCATGTTACTTCGCGGGACGCGGGCAGTGATGCTGTTTCGCGGTATTATCGTTATTATTGTCATTAAAATTGCCAGTTGGTATCTGGGCCTTGATACCGTTTCATGGGTGATGGATCAAATCATTAACTGGGGGGTTATTGCCCTCGTGATTATTTTCCAACCAGAAATTCGGCAGGGGCTCGAACGCTTGGGCCGTGGTTCGTTTATTCAGCGGGGTCATACGGCTTTTGATGATGAAGAAAAGTTAATTGATGCACTGGATACGGCGATCCAGTACATGAGCAAACGCCGAATTGGGGCGCTGATTTCCATTCAGATGGAAACAGGGCTTGAGGAGTACATCGAAACGGGGATTGACCTGGATGCAGATGTGACCGGTGAATTACTCATTAATATTTTTATTCCGAACACGCCGCTGCATGATGGCGCTGTGATCATTAAGAACAATCGAATTGCCTCAGCAACGGCGTACCTGCCGCTATCTGACAGTAACCTGATTCCTAAGGAACTGGGAACTAGACACCGCGCGGCCGTGGGGATCAGCGAGGTGACGGATGCGTTAACCATTGTGGTCTCTGAGGAAACGGGGGAGGTCATGTTTACACGTCATAATGAGATGATGCGGGACCTTTCACGCGAAGATTACCTAAAGTACATGCGTAAACAACTGATTGTGGCAGAGCCCGATCGAAGCAACTGGCTGATCGACCTCATTAACCACGTTTTCAAGGGGGGCGAATGAAATGAGTAAATTCAATCGCTTCCTCAACAGTCGGTGGTTTTACCGGTTGACAGCGCTAGTGTTGGCGATTTTATTGGTGGCGTACGTTACCAGTTTTACCGGTAATGACACAAAAAATTCGGCCACTAGCCGGGTGTCCTCGTTGACATCAACGAAGACCAAGACCGTTTCTGTGCCACTTCAGGTGAACGTTAACTCAAACAAGTACTTTGTGACGGGCTATCCTGAAAACGTGAAGGTCAAGGTGACCGGACCAGCAGCGCTGGTGACGGCAACGACAAATACGCAAAACTTTACGATCAGTGCGGATTTAAGTGGCTTAGGCGTTGGTAAGCATAATGTGAAACTAACGGCCACAGGGCTGAATAAGGAACTGAGTTACCAAATTGAGCCAAAGTCGATCAACGTGATCATCGCTCACCGGAAGACGATCACGATGCCGGTGCACGTTAAGTATGATGCAAGTAATCTTGCCAGCGGGTACCAATTGGGGACACCAACGACATCGGTGACGAAGGTCAAGGTGACCGGGGCTACGGATGAAGTGAACCAGGTCAGCCAGGTGGTGGCGCCAATTAACCTGACGAAGAGTAGTACGACGGATGTTAATGAAAACGTTCAATTAGAGGCCCAAGATGCACTGGGTCGAACGGTTAACGTTGTGATGACACCAGCCATGGCAACGGTAAAAATTCCGATCAATTCTGATGAAAGCTCAAAGAAAGTGTCAATTGACTTCCAGCCAAAGAATGCGGCGGATGGGCGGTCTTACACGATTACGAGTGATGTAAACAGCCTTATTGCATACGGAACGAAGTCAGCCATTAGCAAGCTTAAAAATAGCGTGGTTGCCAGCGTTGACGTTTCGGGGTTACCATTAGGAACGACGAAGCAACAGGTGACGCTTGCACCAACCATAAGTGGCATTCGGAGCTACTCAGTGTCAACGGCAGACGTGACCATTCGCGTGACGGAGTCGACGGACGGCGAGTCGACGAACGCAAGTAGCGCCAGCAGCGCAGCGTCAGTAAGTAGCAGCGATAGTGCTGGCACCAGTTCGTCAACTTCAAGTAGCGCCAGCGAATCAAGTGCTGCATCAAGTAGTAGCGATAACGGCTCTTAAAGCCGACATGAAATGAGGAAATTAAAAATGAAGTATTTTGGAACAGACGGTGTCCGTGGAATTGCCAACCAAGATTTAAGCCCTGAACTTGCCTTTCGGCTTGGCCGGGCCGGTGGGTTTGTGCTAACTGAACACGCCGATAAGGATCACCAACCCCAAGTGTTGGTGGCACACGACACACGGATTTCCGGACAAATGTTGGAAGAAGCACTGGTTGCCGGACTACTGTCCGTGGGGATCGAAGTGTTGAAGCTTGGCATCATCACAACGCCTGGGGTCGCCTACCTTGTTCGTGTCCAACAGGCTGACGCCGGGGTGATGATTACAGCCTCACATAATCCGGTGGCTGATAACGGGATCAAGTTCTTTGGTGGCGACGGATTTAAGCTGTCAGACGCCATGGAAGAAGAAATCGAAGCCCTATTGGACGCCCCTGAAGATACATTACCACGGCCATCAGCAGCCGGCTTAGGGACCGTTGAAGATTATCAGGAAGGGGTCAGCAAGTACACCCAATTCTTGACTCAGACGATTCCAGATAAGCTAACGGGGTTGCACATTGCGGTGGATGCTGCTAACGGTGCAACGAGCAAGTTAGTGTCCCGGTTGTTTGCAGACGTTGATACTGATTTTGAAACCGTGGCCACATCACCAAACGGATTGAACATTAATGATGGTGTCGGATCGACCCATCCTGAAGCACTGCAAGCACTTGTGTTGGAAAAGGGTGCTGACATGGGGGTTGCGTTTGACGGCGACGGTGACCGGTGTATTGCAGTTGACGAAAAGGGAAACATCGTTGACGGTGACAAGATCATGTACATTTGTGGGAAGTACATGAGCGAACACGGCCGCTTGAAAAAGGACACCGTTGTAACCACGGTCATGAGTAACCTTGGCATGTATAAAGCCTTGGAAAGCCATGACATGCACAGTGTTCAAACCAAAGTCGGTGACCGCTATGTGGTCGAAGAAATGGTGAAGAACGGGTACAACGTTGGTGGTGAGCAATCTGGTCACGTGGTCTTCCTTGACTTCAACACGACTGGTGACGGAATGCTGACGGCCCTTCAGCTGATGTACATTGTGATGGTCACGGGCCAAAAACTGTCCGAACTGGCCAGCGATGTGACGACCTACCCTCAAAAGTTGGTTAACGTGAAGGTCGTTGATAAAAAGGCGGCCTTAGAAAACGAAGAGATCAAAGCAGCCATTGCCACCGTTGAAGAAAAGATGCACGGTGACGGTCGCGTTCTCGTTCGGCCAAGTGGGACTGAACCACTGCTTCGGGTGATGGCGGAAGCACCAACACAGGAAATTGTTGACGGTTACGTTGATGAAATTGCTGATGTTGTTCGAAAAACAGTGGGTGCTAACTAAATTTAAATGAATCACCGAAGACGATGGTGCACCGAAAAAGGTGCGCCATCTTTTTTATTTGCTGGTGGGTGATGCGTTTTGATTTCGAAACAATAATATAGACCAATTTTAAATCGGTGGATTCATTTGCTTTGGCAAAACGGTAGTATTATAATATTTTACATACGAAAAGGACTTTTATAATAGTCTATACCAATTTATAAGCGAGGATTTTTTTATGTGTGGGATTGTTGGTGTTACGGGAAATGAAGAAGCTGTGACGATGCTGATGACGGGACTCCGTCGGTTAGAGTATCGGGGGTACGATTCAGCTGGAATCTACGTTAATGATCAAAATGGTGCGGACTATTTGGTGAAGGAAAAGGGCCGGGTGCAAGACCTTGTTGATGCCTTAACACCAGCGGTTCACGGATCGACTGGGATCGCACATACGCGGTGGGCGACCCATGGTGAACCAAGCATCGCAAACGCGCACCCACAGGTCTCCGCTGATGAACGGTTTTATCTCGTTCATAACGGCGTGATCGAAAACTACGTGACACTGAAGGAAACATACCTCAGTGACGTAACGTTCAAGAGTAGTACGGATACAGAGGTCGTGGTTCAACTGATTGACCGCTTTGTTCGCGAAGAACACTTAACGACGTTAGAGGCCTTCCGGAAGGTCCTGTATCTTGTTGGCGATTCAGCATACGGCTTTTTATTGATGGACCGTGAACAACCAGACACCCTGTTTGTCGCCAAGAATAAGAGTCCGTTGCTTGTTGGTGTTGGTGACGGGTTCAACGTTGTTTGTTCTGATGCCATCGCCATGCTGGACTACACGCATGATTTTATCGAAATGCAGGACGGTGAAATCATGATCTTAACGCCAAACCACGTGGACATTGAGGACGCTGAAGGGCACCACATTGATCGGGCGTCATTCCACGTTGACATGGATGCCAGTGAAGCCGATAAGGGTACTTATCCACATTACATGCTTAAGGAAATTGATGATCAGCCAGCCGTGATGCGGAAACTGGTCCAAACGTATGCTGATCCTGATGGCGCCATTGTGTTAGAACCTGAGTTGTTAGCTGACTTAAAGGCTGCGGATCGGTTATACATCGTTGCTGCCGGGACCAGTTACCATGCCGGGTTGGTTGGTGAACGGCTTTTTGAACGACTGGCAAAGATTCCGACGGAGGCGTACGTGGCCTCTGAATTTGCGTACGAAACGCCGCTACTATCAGATCACCCGTTCTTTATTTTTCTTAGTCAAAGTGGTGAAACGGCGGACTCACGGGAAGTTTTGACGCACATTAATGAACTGGGGTACCACAGTTTAACGTTGACGAACGTGCAAAACTCAACGTTGTCACGGGAAGCAACGTACACGATGTTGCTTCAGGCTGGACCTGAAATTGCTGTTGCCTCAACCAAGGCGTACACGGCACAAATTGCAGTGGAAGCCATGGTTGCCAAGGGGCTGGGGGATGCGTTAGCCCGCCCAGAGGCTGCTAACTTTGATGTGATCGGTCAATTAGGGTTGGTTGCCAACGGGATTCAGTCATTGGTTGATCAAAAGGAACAGTTTGAAGCGGTCGCAAAAACAAACTTTGTGCACCAACGCGATGCGTTTTACATTGGCCGGGGCCTTGATTTTGCGGTGGCCCTTGAAGCCTCACTGAAACTAAAAGAGATTACGTACATTCATTCAGAGGGTGTGGCCGCTGGTGAGCTTAAACACGGGCCAATTGCCCTGATTGAAGCAGAAACGCCGGTTATTGGGATCATCACGCAGGCGAAGACTGCTGGCTTGACCAGAAGTAACCTGGCTGAAACAGCTGCCCGTGGGAGTCACATCATGACCATCGTAACCAAAGAACTTGCCGATCGTCATGATGACATCATCTTGCCGGACGTTGATGAATTACTGAGTCCCTTGCTGTCGATCATTCCAGCCCAATTGATTTCCTATTACACCAGTTTGGCGAAGGGCTTGGATGTGGATAAGCCACGGAACCTAGCGAAGAGTGTGACGGTTCAATAGTGGGAAACCACGTTTAGCGTGTTAACGGCTGGTCTTATGACCGGGCTGTCTAAAAACCAACTGATCCCCAAGGCGGGCGGTCAGTTGGTTTTTTACGTGGTCGGGGGGGACTGCCGTTACGTGATCGGAATTAGAAATAAAATGCACTTGGGGCTTGAAAAAGTTTAAAAGCTTGTTATAATTGGACTATACCAATAAGCGAAAAGGAGACACGTCATGAAGGTTATTGTTGTAAAAGATCCTGCAGAGGGCGGGAAGCAAGGATTTCAAGTATTCAAGAATGCGTTAGAAAATGGGGCCAAGGTGTTTGGCTTGGCAACAGGGAGCACGCCAATTTCAACGTATGACGAAATTACGAGCTCAGATTTGGACTTTAGTAACTGCACATCCGTTAACTTGGATGAATACGTGGGCTTAGGCCCTGACCATCCCCAAAGTTACAACTACTTCATGCACGAACACTTCTTTAACAAGAAGCCATTTGCGCACTCATACGTTCCTGATGGCTTAAACAGTGACGCAGCTGCTGAAACAGCGCGCTACGACCAGATCATCGAAGATAACCCAATTGATTTAGGAATTCTGGGATTGGGTCGTAATGGGCACATCGGGTTCAACGAACCCGGCACGCCACTGGATTCAACGACGCACGAAGTCATCTTGACGGAATCAACAATTGAAGCAAATGCCCGGTTCTTCGATAACGAAGAAGAAGTGCCAAAGCGCGCTTATTCCATGGGAATTGGCTCCATCATGAAGGACAAGCAGATTGTTCTTGAAGCCTACGGTGCTGAAAAGGCTGACGCCGTTAAGGCCATGATCGAAGGACCAGTAACGCCTGACCTGCCAGCCAGTGCATTGCAAAACCATGATGATGTAATCGTGATCATTGATGAAGCAGCGGCATCAAAATTAAGTAAATAGCATCAAAAAAAGGAGTCGACATGGTCGGCTCCTTTTGTGTTTAACTGACTTGGTTTTCCGCCAGGATGGCGTCAACAGTTGCCTGAATGGCATCTGTTTTAAGCCATTCCTGCCATTCTGTCATGTCCCACCCTTGCATTAAAAAATGGTGATTGATGTAATCTTCATACTTGATCACGTTGGCAGATTCAGGGATGTTTAACTTTAAAATCCGAACTTCCTTGATGAAGCCGTGTTCCGCAGCATATTCAGCCCGGCCGTTATGAACCGTATTGCCGATCTCCATGTACCGGGTGCCGTCGTTACGGGTGATTTCTTCAATCATATCCAGGGATTCATGGCCAGGTTGGTCTAATTGTGCAGGTTCTTCTGCCATTTTAATGTCCTCCGCTTAAAAAGTCTGTATACCCATTATCGCACGCTTTCTGATGTGTGGGCAGTCTTTTTATGAGGAAACAAAAAACCACCATCTGACGATGGTGGCCGGCATAAGAGAGAAAGAGAATTGATTAGAAGGTAATTACTAAATACCTTACAAGAAATAGTTTAGCGGTTGATGTAAGCGCTGTCAATATAAAATCATAAATTCAGGTAAATTGTTTTTAACTGGAAATAGTTTAGCTCGCTCGAGGTGTAAGCGATTACAAAACGGCGCAAATCGGTTAAAATAAAGGTAACGAAAGGGGAGATGAGCATATGGGCTTCCAAGTTGAATTAGCAATTATTGCCGGAATTACGATTGTGATCATGGTTGTGCTGGGTATCGTTGGTCTCCACGACGGACGGCACTTACATTCATAATCGACGCAACTGATGCAAGGGGGTGTTATGATGGGAAAATCACTGAACGGCCGTAAGGTGTTGTTACGATTGATGGATGGCCGCCAGTTGATCATTACAATTGAAGACGAAGCACACATTGCGTGGCGGTCACTTGTTGAACCAGAACTGACAAAGACGCACCAGCCATTACAAATGACCGTGCTAAACGAAGGACAAGTCAGTTTGAACTGGTCAGGTGATCAAGGGCCGATGAGCCTTGTCCTTGACCTTAATCGCCACACGGTGACCGGAGTTCAGTTTACGGTTGAAGAACCGACAGCCATTAGTGGGAGCTTACAATTACTGAATGACGATGAGCGGCCGGATCTGGAGCCATTTACAAACAGCCAGTTAGTCGTGGCCTTTTGGAATGACTTCTTTAATCGCCACGATGTCACAGCGGTGGCGCGTTATCTAGCGCCCGATTTGATTCAGCATAACCCAAGCATCACGGATGGGGCCGATGCCATGCTCCGGTTCTACGCGCCGTTGTTTGGAACCAACGGGAGCTTGCGGGTCGCGCAACGAACCGTGGTTAGTGTTGGGAGCCGGGATGACCTGGTGTACCTCCACGTTATGCGGCAGGATGACCCCGCGGGCGACAAGGTGGCAGAGGTGGACATCTTCCGGGTCCGGGATGAACGGTTGGTTGAGCACTGGATCGTTAAACAACCATTTCCCAATCATAGCGCGAATAACCACCCGATGTTTTAATTGGTCTACATTAAAGGGCAGTTTACTCAAACGAGTAAACTGCCTTTTTTGACGGGATTAATTGATGCCCGACTGAATGGTTTGAATTTAAATGGTCGATTTATTCAAGGATTTTCATATCATCAAGTTGCTTGCATTGAACAATTTTGAAAGGAAATCGCGCTCTGAAACGACAAAATGGAGTTGTTATAAGAATTATTATTTCATCATATAATTTATTAAGCTAGAAAGAGTGAGGGGTTAATATGAAAATGGCTTCTGAACAGGCGCGACACTTTAAGATGTATAAGCATGGTAAGCAATGGGTGACGGCGGGCATAACGCTATTTTCCATTAGCTTGATGGTTTATGGCACGCAAACTGCGCAGGCGGACGAAACGGTGGCACCGGCACAAACGACGGCGAGTGCACCGGCAAACGCGACGGATCAGACCAGCAGTCAGGCAACGTTAACACCAACATCAGCGGTTTCAACAACGACCGCAACGTCAACTGCAACGGGCACGCCTGCCTCGCAAGCCGCACAGTCATCAGCTTCACAAGCAGCAACAACGGCCGCTGTAACGCCGAGTCAACGGGCCTCAACACTGCCTGGAAGCGTGGAAGTCACAAAGGATAATTTTGAAGATTACTTTGCCCTGAATGGGTCCGCTTCATATGATAAAAACACCGGGATTTTGACGTTGACACCGGATGAAAACAACCGGACGGGGAACGCAACGCTTGAAAATAAAATTGATTTATCCCAAAGCTTTAATTTAGAGGGGCAAATTAACACCGGTTCTAATCCAAAGGGTGCAGACGGCATCGGGTTCGGATTCCATGATGGGGATACGGATAGCGTTGGTGCCGCCGGAAACGCCATGGGGATCGGTGGCTTAAGCAACGCTTTTGGTTACAAGGTGGACACGTACCACAATGCGTACGGGTCAGAACCCGGTTACTGGTCAACTGATCCATCGCGGTTTAGTAACGATTCTTTCGGGAGCTTTATGTACACGGATGATAAAAACGTCACCCAAACCTACCAGGATAATCGCAGCACAAATGATGATGCCAAAGCAGTCGACTACCCAAATGGTCAGTTCCGTGATATTGACGTCAACTACGATGGGGCAACGCACCTCATGACGGTTGACTACGACGGGCGAAGCTGGACAACGGACATTACCCGGTGGGGCGATCCAACCAAGGCGTACGCGTTTCTTATCAGCGCGGCCACGGGTGGTTCAAAGAACCTCCAACAGTACCGACTAATTGAGTTTAACTACGTGGCTAAGGGAACGGTGCACGTGAAGTACGTCGATGACACGGATAATGGCCGTGAAATTATTGATGAAGACGAGCTTGATGGTGACGTTGCGGACACGGCGGATGCTGCGTCCACCATTAACCAAGGCATCAAAACGGTGCAGGGGTTAGGCAAGGGCTATCAACACGTAACCACAATTGCGGATGCAGACACCGAGTATGACAGTGCCAGTGGGCAAGTTACGTTTACGACGATTCCTGGTGAGATCATTGTGCACTTCAGCCGCCAGACCAGTGCGGTGACTGTTCACTACGTTGATGAGAATGGCACATCACTGGCCGCAGAAACGGTTAACCCAACGTATCCTGACGGCACAAATTACGTTGGTGATCGGTACGCAACGACTCAATTAGCATTTCCTGGCTACACGTTTAAAGAAATGGCCACTAACAGCCTTGCGTCAACTGGGACCTTGCCAGACCAAGGGAGCAGTGTCACGTACGTTTATGTCGCCAATAACGAACACGCCATCGTCACGTACATTGATGACGACACAAACACAACGTTGCACATTGATCCATTGACTAGTCAGTTCGGCACAACCAGTGATTACCGCACCGCGGCGTCAATCAAGAACTATGAAGATCAGGGATATGAATTGGTGAGTGATGGCTATCCGACCGGTGGGGTGGTGTATAACCAACCGAATGTGGTCCAGGCCTACGAAGTTCACTTTAAACATGGTACGGTGATTAATGAACCGGAAACAAAACAGGTTATCCAAACCGTTCACTACGTTTATGAAGACGGCACAACCGCTGCCTCGACGGTGACGGATGTGGTGAACTTCACGCGAACATCCACGACTAACCCAGTAACGGGTGATATTACGCATGGTGACTGGGTTCCCGATAACGGGGACACGACGTTTGTAACAAAGACCTCACCAAACATTCCGGGCTACACGCCGGATCAGGCTGCAATCGCTGAAGTAACCGGGATCACAGCGGATTCTGCGGATCAGGTTCACACGGTAATCTATAAGGCCAACGTCGAGCACGCAACGGTGACGTACATCGACGATACCGAAGGGGAGACACTTCATTCACAGGCACTGACTGGGGCTTATAAGACAACGGATGACTACAAAACGGCTCCGACCATCGCCGGGTACGAAAACCAAGGCTATGTCCTTGTGAGTGATAACTACCCAACCGCCGGGGTGGTGTACGACCAACCGGGTGTGACCCAGCGGTTTGAGGTGCACTTTGTTCACGGTGTCGCTTTTGATGAAAATGACACCAAACAGGTGACCCAAACCGTGCACTATGTTTATGAAGATGGTACGACGGCGGCGCCAACCGTGACGGACACCGTTAACTTCACGCGGACAATGAGCGTCAACACAGTGACCGGTGAAGTAACGCCTGGGTCATGGGTGGCCGATGACGGGAAGACAACGTTTGAAACAAAGGTGTCCCCAGCCATTACAGGCTATACACCGGACCAGGCTGCAATCGCTGAAGTGCTGAACGTGACTGCTGATTCTAACGATGAAGTCCACACCGTCGTTTACACAGCAAACACTGAAAACGCCACCGTGACGTATATTGATGATGTAACGGGAAAGACGTTGTTGACGAAGCCACTTCAGGGTAAATATGGCACTACGGATGAATACCGAACAACTGCCCAAATTAATGATTACAAGGACCACGGGTATGAATTGGTGAGCGATAATTATCCAGCGACCGGGGTCTTCTATAATCAGGGAACCGCCACACCACAACAGTTTGTCGTCCACTTGACGCACGGGACGGATACGTATACGCCAGGTGAGAACCCTGAAAACTTAGACCTGACCCATGAAATTCATGAAACAATTCATTACGTTTACGCAGACGGGACCACAGCGGCCGATGATAAGGACGATCTGGTTACGTTTACGCGGACCGCAACGTATGACAAAATCACGGGTGAAGTCTTGAGCTACAGTCCGTGGGTCGCAGAAAACGATGACACGACGTTTGATGAAAAGCAATCGCCAGAGATCGTGGGCTACGTGCCAGATCAAGCCATGATTCCAGAAATCACGGGACTAACGGCCGATAGCGCAGACTATGAAGCAACGGTGGTTTATAAGGCAGAACCAACTGAACCAGCTGGTCCTGATGAGCCAGGGACGTCCGTGGTACCAGGTGAACCAACACCAGGCGAGCCAAGTCTTCCTGGTGAAGCACTGACGCCTGGCACAGAATCTAAACCGGACGTAAAAACGACGCCAACCACGGCGGCCACGAAGTCAGTGGCCCAGGCTGACTTACCAAAGACAGGTGAACAAGCAACGGTAGCACCGACCTCACTTTGGGGGCTGTTGCTACTAGGCGCGGGAACCTTATTATTTGCCGGTAAACGGAAGAAACACACTAACTAAGCAAGTGTTGATCGCAGTTAGAAAACCACCTCACCATAATTTTGGTGAGGTGGTTTTCTTGGTTAAGCCTTGTGAACAGCTAAAGGTGAAGGACTGTGTTACACTTGCCCAGAACGAGGCTTATTTGGGAGGTGTGTTCATGGAGGATCAGAGTGCTTGGATCATTGATCAGTTGACGGCGTTAAAAACACCAGCTAATGAAGTGGTGATCGAGGCAGCCATTGAGCGGTTAAAGACACAGCAGGATGAAATTGATAGTTTGCGTGGCGCCATGGAGGGAACCTTATGGAGCCCCAAGCAATGGCGAAAGTAAGGTAAAACGAGCTGTGTGGTTAGCCATACTGATAAAGGTGTCATGTTTAGGTTATTGAGAACTCTGATCCTGCTTCGAGCGGTCGCCACGACCTCTTTTCCTGCGCAGACTTGCGGTTAATGTTGCAGTGGAACGGCAGAAAACGCGATTTAAAAGTGTTTTTAGTGGGCGTTTGCTCAATCTTGACTATAATTATAGGAATAGAACGACCGGTTGATGGTCAAGACGCTAACGTCCGACCGCGCTAAGAAGTGGAGGAACAAGAATGGCCGATGAACAAGGATCGGATGAACGTCGTGTAAACGGCTCCCAGCAAAAGACGGGGGCCATTAACGACGATTTACTCAATGAATCGATTGACGTGTACATTCATTTTTTGAAGTACCTCGATGAATTTGTCTCACGTCCCGCTGAGGAGTATCACATCTCATTTGAACAGTATTTGATTTTGCATGATGTTTCGCGTGAGACGGACTTAACCTTGATGGAGATTGCGGCGCGCAGAGCGGTGACGCGGAGTGCCGTGTCCAGACAGATCCGGACGCTACTCGGGAAGGGACTCATCAAGCAGGTGGCAGACGTAAATGACCGGCGGCGGATGAATCTCAGCTTAACAGCGAAGGGTGAACAGGCTGAACATGTTATTAGTGAGCGTGTTACCCGGCGATTTACTTCTTGGATCAACGCGTTTGGTGAGGATCAGGCAAAGGAAGTGCTGAAGTTTATCCGGGCCTTTGGTGATCGGTTTGCCGACGAGAACCATCAGGATAGCTAAACAGTCATGGTCGGCCCGATTGTCAACGGGGCTGATGGTCACGATTTGTTGATGATCAACGGCATTTTCGACCGGATTGATACGATGAGTTCGTTTATTGAGACGTGTCATTAATTGAATGCAGCGATTAACACGACGCCTTTTCCTAAATCATGGGGAAGGGGTCGTGTTATTTTATTGGTCGGCAAATTGAAAAAAGTGAAAAGTTAGCGATGGCGAAACTTTTTTTTAGAAAAATCAATTGTAACCACTTTCAAATGAACGTTGGGGCTTGTAATTTCGGCGGTTTCGGCACATAGTATTACAGGGCTTGAAAGAGTCACAAATTTCTCAAAGACGGAGTGAACGTTTGGAATCGGTAAATAAATAAGTTTAACGGGGCCAACGGTCCGATGTTACGTTGAATTAGCAAAAAGCTAATCAAAGCCGCCACTGGTGGATTGATCTGTTTTTTGATGAAGCAACGCTAGCGACCATCTTTAAAGGATTAGACCTGATTTATCAGGGATCAAAACGGAAAAGAGGGCACGAACATGAGCAAGAAGCACGATAAGAAGCATGGTGATAAAGATCGCTTTGTGAACACCACAGGGGACCATGCCAAAAGTTTAGATGAGGTTAACGGGTCGATCCTCGTGCCACAACACGCCGGATATTTCCGGACGTTGATGGCTTATACGGGGCCTGGAGCCTTGATCGCCGTTGGTTACATGGATCCAGGTAACTGGATTACATCAATTGCCGGTGGGGCACAGTATAAATATGCACTAATCAGTGTGATCCTGATGTCGAGTTTGATTGCAATGTTGCTGCAAGCGATGTCTGCTCGACTGGGAATTGTTACCGGAAAAGACCTTGCACAGATTACCCGCGAACGAACCTCCAAGGGGATGGGAATCTTCCTGTGGATCATTACTGAATTAGCCATTATGGCGACCGATGTGGCCGAAATTATTGGGTCTGGGATCGCGTTAGAATTACTGTTTGGGTTCCCACTAATTGTTGGGTTGATCATTACAGCGTTTGACGTCTTGCTATTATTATTCTTAATGAAAATGGGCTTCCGGAAAATTGAAGCGGTGGTTGCAACCCTTGTGGCCGTCATTCTGTTTGTTTTCCTATACGAAGTTATCCTGGCCCAGCCACACGTTCCAGAAATTTTGGCCGGTTTCGTCCCACATCCTGGTGAAATGTTGACGCATAAACCAATGCTGTACTTGGCCTTGGGGATTGTGGGGGCAACGGTTATGCCCCATGACCTGTACCTTGGCTCATCCATTTCACAAACGCGCGCGTTGGATCGAAACGACCGCGATAGCGTGAAAAAGGCCATTCGGTTTACGGTGGCTGACTCAAACATTCAATTGACGTTGGCCTTTGTGGTTAACTGTTTACTGTTGATCTTGGGGGCCGCACTGTTCTTTGGCACAAAGAGTGATCTTGGGCGCTTCGTTGACCTTTACAACGCATTGAGCAACTCAAAGATCGTTGGTGCCATTGCGAGTCCAATCCTAAGTATGTTGTTTGCCATTGCCTTACTGGCTTCTGGTCAAAGTTCAACCATTACCGGGACCCTGGCTGGTCAAATCATCATGGAAGGGTTCATTCACCTGCGGGTGCCACTCTGGGCGCAACGGTTACTAACCCGGTTAATGTCCATCACGCCAGTGTTGATCTTTGCCGTTATCTACAAGGGTGATGAAGCGAAAATTGAAAACCTGCTGACATTTTCACAGGTGTTCTTGAGTGTCGCATTGCCGTTTGCCATGGTGCCACTAGTTATGTATACCAGTAACGAAAACTTGATGGGTGAGTTTAAAAACAAAGCGTGGGTCAAGTGGACCGCGTGGTTAGTCACTGCCATCTTAATTATCCTAAACCTCTGGTTGATCGTCGGAGTCTTTACCGGCTGATGAACGCAAATGAGGCGTTATAAACCGTTGTCGTGATGAAAAATTCACGCCAACGGTTTTTTTGTGGTGATAATCGTTAACGTAGACGTTTACCACGGTGCGTGGTATGATAATGACGCACCTTTTTGGGGGTGTTCTGGATTCGACAGGTATAGGTCGAGCTTGAACTGCGCTTCGTGGGTTGCGGCCACGTAAAAACGCTACCTAATTTTTATCTGCAAAAGATAACAATTCTTACGCTTTAGCTGCTTAATTGCAGCTTGACGTAGATCCGTCCGTTACGGCCCAGGTGGCGGGTTGCGGGTCTCAAAAATATGGGTTACGCTGCAAGCTCCCGTCTGAAGTGCGCAGAAGAGATTAATCAGACTTAGCTGATCACGGTTGCCTTGCTAAACGGCGTTTTGGTCAGTGAACTTTAAATGGTTTAGCTATGAGCGTAGAGGTTCGGGTGGCGATATGCTTGGACGCGGGTTCGATCCCCGCCACCTCCATTCATGATTGTTTGTGGTCACATCCATAGCAATCACCAAAGTTATGAGGGCCAGGGTTAATCTCCTGGCTCTTTTTTTATGACATTAACAAAGACGGGGTTAAAACTTATGGCGAAGAGTCAAACGGAGATTGAGCAGTTGCACCAACAAATCGCAATGCTGCGAAAAGATGATGGGCAGAAGCTGCGGGAACATACGGAAGTCTTTAACGACGCCGTTATTGCCATCATTATCACGATTATGGTTTTGGAGATTCCGCTACCAACGGAGGGAAACTACTTAATGTTTCTAAAATCCATTGGTATTTTTATCATCAGCTTTTTTATGGTTGGGGGCTTTTGGTACCAACTCCATAATGCATACGCGATCGTGAAAGCCTTCAATAAAACAGATTTGACGATCAACTTTTTGTACCTTGTGTCACTATCGTTACTGCCAGTCATGACCAAGTGGGTAATTAACGATACGTCCAGAGTTGCGGTGTTGAATCTTGGTATCGTCTACTTGATCACAAGTTTGTTCCAACTGGTGATTACACGACAAAGTCATCGGAAGCTATGGGACAAGCAAACAACCGGAACGTACTATTCAGACCGAAAAGTGCTCACGCTTGTCGCAATCACACTTGCCATTAACGTTGCCCTTATCGGACTGGCTTGGTGGTTGCCTGGACTTGCCATGGGCCTGTACTTAGCATTGCCGCTGATTAACTTTTTCGTGAATTAGTTGCTCAAACGAAGCAAACTTGAAAATAAATGTGCGGGATGATTTGTCGTTTAGGCTTTTATTAAATAAGGTGGGAACACAATTAAATTGACTGATTATGTTCCCAAACTTGACTGTAACTAGGCCACTCATGGCGGGGAATTGAGGGCATCGAAATGAAAAGGTTTAGGTTCGACAATAACGTTCAAAGTGAGCAAAGATAAAGTATAAAATATTAACTATTAATTCCTGAAAGTTTGCGACATATGATTGTAATTTCCTTGTAATGGTAATTAAGGTGATCTCGTAGTTAAATATAACCTGTTAGGTAATTAAGAAATCTTAGAGAAATCGTAACTAAGATTGTCACAATGAAAACTTTAGGAGTGAATTTTAAGAATGAATAAAGCGTTAAAAGCTACGTTACTTACTTCAACGGTTGCAGTTAGTTTATTAGCTACTGCCGGCGTTGCCAATGCATCAACTGTTAAGACAATCAAGGGTGATACTGTTTGGGCTTTCGCTCAAAAGAACAACACAACAATTGATGCCATTGCCAAGGCAAACCACTTGGACAACCCAGCTTTGATCCAAATCGACCAAACGCTGATCATTCCTGATGGCAAGACATCAACGACTTCACAAGCTGCTCCTAGCCAAGCTGCTTCACAAGCCGCTAAGACTGATGCTAACGGTGACTACACGGTTCAATCCGGTGACACGTTATCAACAATCAGTGAAAAGCTCGGTGTCTCTGTTGCTGACTTGATGAACGCTAATGGTTTATCAAGTGCTGATGGTCTTTTGAGCATTGGTCAAGTATTGCACACAACTGGCCAAGCAAGTGCTGCTAGCCAAGCACCTTCAGCTGCTAGTCAAGCAACGTCAGCTGCCTCAGCAACTTCTGCTGCAACAAGCGACGCTGCTTCAGCAACTTCTGACGCACAACCATCAGCTGCTACGTCAGTTGCAAGTGTTGCTAGTCAGGCACCAGCAGCTAGCCAAGCTGCCAGTGAAGCACCTGCTGCTAGTCAAGCGCCAGCAGCTAGCCAAGCTCCAGCTTCACAAGCTGCCGCAGCACCAACCAATGTAAATGTCACAACGACAACTAACACAAACACAACAACAACGTCAACACAAACTGTTGCTGCTGGTACTGGCGCAATGGCTGCCGGTGAGGCCGGTTTCTACAATGGCTATGCCGGGTACCCAGCTGGCCAATGTACTTCATTTGTTGCCGCAATTTTGGGCTCTGAAGGTGTTTCAGCCAGTGAATACTCTTACTTAGGTAATGGTAACGCCTGGGGTGCTTCAGCTGCCGCTCGCGGAATTGCTGTTAACAACACACCAACAGCCGGTTCAGTTGCTTACTTCGGTTACATGCACGTTGCTTACGTAACTGGCGTTAACGGGAACGGTACGGTTAACATCATCGAAGGTAACTTCGAAGGCCTACCTTCACATTCACGGACGATCTCAACTAGCGAAGCTGCTGGTTACATCCACTTCTAAGCATTAACTTATTAAACTTAAGGTCACCCATGATTAAATGGGTGACCTTTTTGTTTTGTTAAAACGGTGCTAATTATTCAGTTTTGAACAAGGATATTGTATACTACCCGTGAATGATCCTAATAATGATGCATCATGGAGGAAACGAAATGGCAATTCCTGAAGTATTAACGACGTTTGTGGAAACAAATAATGCAGAGGACGCGGCCGGAATGTTGGCAACGTTTGCAGAAAATGGGTCTGTGAACGACTGGGGAAACGAATATAACGGTCAAAAAGCAGTGGCTGGCTGGATTCAGTCCGATAATATCAGTAAACACTCACGGTTCAAAGTTGTGGGGAGTGAACAGGTATCGGCGACTGAATGGATCTTAAACATTACGGTAACTGGTGAAGGCTTTAACGGAACTGGTCCGCTTCGCTTCACATTAAAAGATGATAAAATTGTTTCACTGGTTATTGAACCAAATTAGTGTGAACAATGACGCAACGTTTTGACTTAAAAAGTCAGGGCGTTGTTTGTTTTTATGCACAAAAATGGTCAGTTGACAATGAAAATTTTTTTCTTTTTGATTTTGAAATGACGTGGTCTATGCCAGCGGCGTGAATCCTTTAAATGATTGTGTTTCGATAATGTTATCGGTTACATTTTTTGAACAAATGTGTAAAAAAGGCTTGTAAAAACGCTTACATTGTAAGAGAATAAACCGTAAACCTTTTACAGGATCGATTAGATTGAGCGACTTAAGGAGAATGTAGTTATGGCTAAGAAGAAATTGATTGGGGTTGACCTTGGCGGGACAACCATCAAATTTGCGATTTTAACACTGGATGGCGATGTTCAACAAAAATGGAGCGTTCCAACGAACATCTTAGACGAGGGATCACACATCATTCCTGACATCATCCAATCTATTAATCACCACCTGGATTTGTACAAGATGGCTGCGGCCGATTTTGTTGGGATCGGAATGGGAACGCCGGGAACGGTTGACCTTAAAGCCGGAACAGTAACAGCGGCTTACAACCTGAACTGGAAGACCACTCAGAATGCGAAGGAACAGATCGAAGCTGGCACACACATGAAGTTTGCGTTGGATAACGATGCAAACGTTGCTGCACTTGGTGAACGCTGGAAGGGTGCAGGTAATAACGAAGCTGACGTGGACTTCATTACATTAGGAACCGGGGTTGGTGGTGGAATCATCGCCAGCGGTCGTTTGCAGCATGGTGTTAACGGTGCCGGTGGTGAAGTTGGCCACGTGACGGTTCAACCTGGTGGTTATTTATGTACCTGTGGGAAACACGGTTGTTTAGAGACGTACGCGTCTGCAACCGGGATCGTTCATTTAGCACATGATTTTGCTGAGGAATATGCTGGTAATTCTAAGCTAAAGAAGATGGTTGATAACGGTGATGAAATTACCGCTAAGATTGTCTTTGATTTAGCCAAGCAGGGTGACTTTTTGGCAAACGAAGTGGCGAAGAAAGTCGGCCAATACCTTGGATTGGCCGTTGCCAACCTTGGGAATGTGTTAAACCCAAGCTACATTGTTATTGGTGGTGGTGTTTCTGCTGCGGGCCAATTCCTGTTGGATCTTGTTGACGAAAACTTCCAAAAAGAGGCTTTCGCAACGGTTCGCGCCTCAACAAAACTACGCTTGGCTAAACTTGGAAATGACGCCGGTGTGATCGGTGCTTCCTCACTGGCATTACGGTTTGCCGATGACAGCGACCTGACGGATTCCGCCAAGGTTGCTAGCACAGCGGCCATTGTAACCGACTAATTGAATCGTACTGCATAAAAAGACATTGAGAGAATTAGAATTGGAGAACGTTGAATCATGGGTATTCTTATTGCACTGATCCCCGTTGTTGCTTGGGGGAGTATTGGTCTTGTTTCAGGACGGTTGGGTGGCTCAGCTGCTCAACAAACGTTAGGAATGACGATGGGCGCCGTGGTTTTTGGAATCATCGCCTGGTTCATTTACCAGCCAGCACTCGACGCAAAGGTGTGGATCGCTGGAATCTTATCCGGATTGTTGTGGGTCGTTGGTCAAAGTGGTCAGTTTACTGCAATGAAGGCCATTGGGGTATCCAAAACGATTCCGCTGTCAACAGGACTGCAACTGGCCGGGAACGCGCTGGTTGGGGTACTTATCTTCCATGAATGGGTGACTGGTAAGCAGTACACCCTTGGCACGATTGCTGTCATTGCGTTGATCATTGGTGCAACCTTAACGTCACGGCGGGATAAACGGAATGTTCATCCCGAAGAAAGTGACAACACGGCAGCCGGTGCTCGAGCATTGACATATTCAACCGTTGGTTACGTCATTTACACCGGGATCATTAAGTCGTTTGAAAAGTGGGGCGGCGTTGGTGACCCAACGAAGTTCACCCATGCTGTTGTGTTACCACAATCAATCGGAATGTTTATCGGTGCGTTGGTGTTTGTGATTATGATTGGTGCTCGTCGTGAGATGTGGCAGTTGCCAACATGGAAGAACATCATTACCGGGCTCTTCTGGGGAACTGGGAACCTGTTCATGTTCTTAGCGACCGTTAAAGTGGGGCTGGCCGTTGCGTACTCAATGGCCCAAATGGGAATCATCATTTCCACCTTTGGTTCAATTTGGCTTTTGGGCGAACGGAAGACGCACTGGGAAATGGTTAACATTGTGATTGGATCGGTACTGATCATTGCCGGTGGGATCATGTTAGGAACCATGTAAACTAGAATTAAAAGCAAAGACCGCTGAACAAATTGTTCAGCGGTCTTTTTTTTAAACCTAGACCAAAGTTTTTTTAATTGGTCTAGGTGTTTAAACAGTGGGCTTCTACACCGTAAGCATCATTTGGTTTTGGTATATACCAATTTATGGATTGGCTTTCATTGCCCACCTGTCGCCGTTTTAGTGTATACTTGTAATCGTAATCATAGAAAGAAAGAGGTAGAAAAAGCATGGCACATATTTCGTTTGATAGTTCCAATCTGAAGAAGTTTGTTCAAGACAATGAACTGGGTGAAATGCAGGCAATGGTTACCGCCGCAGACTCAGAACTACGGAATGGTACAGGTGCAGGCGCTGACTTCCGCGACTGGATCGATCTTCCCACTGAATATGATAAGGAAGAATTCAGCCGGATCAAGGCTGCTGCTAAGAAGATTCAAAGCGATTCAGAAGTGTTGGTTGTGATCGGAATCGGTGGTTCTTACCTGGGTGCTCGTGCTGCCATTGACTTTTTAAATGAAGCATTTTACACGGCATTACCAGCCAGTGAACGGAAGGGTGCGTTAGTTCTCTTTGCCGGGAACTCCATCTCATCTTCCTATGTGCATGATTTGATCCACGTTATTGGCGACCGTGACTTTTCTGTTAACGTGATTTCGAAGTCTGGGACAACAACGGAACCATCCATTGCATTCCGGATTTTCAAGGACAAGTTAATTGAAAAGTATGGCGCAGCCGGTGCTAAAGACCGGATTTACGCCACAACGGACCGTGTTCGTGGTGCTTTGAAGACGGAATCAGACGCCGAAGGTTACGAAGAATTTGTTGTTCCTGATGGCATTGGTGGTCGTTTCTCAGTTCTTAGTGCCGTTGGTTTATTGCCAATTGCCGCTTCTGGCGCTGACATTGACCAACTGATGAAGGGGGCCGCCGATGCTTCTGTTGCCTATACCTCAGACAAATTAACAGAAAACGACGCCTACCGTTACGCCGCTTTACGGAACATTTTATACCGTAAGGGGAAGACAACGGAATTGCTTGAAAACTACGAACCAACCATGGCCTTCTTCTCCGAATGGTGGAAGCAACTAATGGGTGAATCCGAAGGGAAGGACCAAAAGGGCATTTACCCATCAAGTGCAAACTTCTCAACGGACTTACACTCACTGGGACAATACATCCAAGAGGGTCGGCGGAACCTGATGGAAACGGTTGTGAAGGTTGACAAGCCAAATTACGACATTGATATTCCTGAAGAAGACAGCGATTTGGACCAAATTGGTTACCTTGAAGGAAAGACAATGGATTACGTGAACACGCAAGCCTTCCGCGCCGTTACGTTGGCTCACACTGATGGTGATGTTCCGGTTATGGCCGTTCACATTCCTGACCAAACGGAATATTCATTGGGTTACCTGATCTACTTCTTCGAAATTGCTGTTGGGATCTCTGGTTACCTGAACGGAATCAACCCATTCAACCAACCAGGGGTTGAAGCATACAAGACAAACATGTTTGCCTTGCTTGGAAAACCTGGCTTCGAAGAACAAACGAAAGAAATCCAGAACCGCGTGCAGGACTAGGGACTAGCGCACAATTAAGTGTCAAAACAGGTATGCACTCACTTAGTTTCTTCGTCCTTGTGGTTGCCATATTGGTTGCCATCGGGAGAAATTGCATTAGCCTGTATCGAAAAGTCATCCGTTCGTGGATGACTTTTTTCTTTGCCGTGAGTCCACCGTTTGCAGGTAGTGCGGCAAGTCAGCATTTGAAACAAAGCGAGAATGTAAACGACCAAAAACCCGCCATCAATATACCGATGGTGGGTTTAAAATAGGTGACAGCACGTCACTTATTCGGCTGTTGGAAGTTCCCGAAAGACCTTTACGTCCATGTCGTGACTCAGGAGTGGCGTAACTTGAGCCAGAAAGTCCGTAAAGTGCGTGGCTGCGTGATGTGCATCCAGTGCGGCTTGATCAGCATACTGTTCAATAAACACGAATTCACCCGCGTGTTCAACGGATTGATACATGTCGTAGCGTAAGTTACCAGGTTCATTTTGGGTGCCAGCGATAAGGGCGTCTGTGAACATTAAGTAAGCATCAACGTCCGTTGGTTTGACATAAACTGTCGCATTAATTGTAATCATTGTTTTTCTCCTCTAATTGATTATTCCGTTGCGCCAAGACCATCAAAAATCATGACGTCCATTGATGCATTTGTAATCGGTGCTAATGCCGTTAAGAATGCTTGGAAATGGGCCGAATCACGGTGGGCAACGATGGCTGCTTGATCCGCATAAACTTCAACAAAGACAAAGTCACTGTTGCAAGCGTGACGATGATAGAGATCAAAGCGGGTGTTGCCCACTTCAGCCCGCGAACTGGTCGTTAAGGCCTGGGCTAGTTTCATAAAGGTTGCTTCTTTTCCGGGTTGAACGTGAACCGTTGCGTTAATTGTTTTCATCATGGTGCTCCTTAATAATCTCGTTGTGCTGTGGACCGTAAAATCACTTCGTTAATACCGACGTTAGCCGGCGTATCAATGGCATACACGACGGCTGTAGCGACGTCCGTTGCTGTTAACCCCGTTTCCGCTTCGCTTTTCAGGACGGCAGCGCGTAACTCAGGGTCAGAAATGGTTGAGGCTAATCCTGTTTGGGCATGCCCTGGTGAAATCAACGTTGACTTGATTCCTTTACCGACTTCCTCGGACCGCAAGCCTTCCATCACAGCCCGCATTGCATACTTTGTGCCGGAGTAAACGGCTGATCCTAAGCCAACAAAGTGACCGGCCACAGAATCCGTTGTGATGATGTGGCCGCTCTGCTGAGCTTCCATTATTGGTAATGCCGCTTTAATGCCGTACAAGGCACCCTTTAAGTTAATGTCGATCATCGCTTCCCATTCGTCGACCTTACCATCACGGAGCATTGAAACGGGCATTAACCCAGCGTTGTTGAAAAGGACGTCAATGCGACCAAAATGCTGTTTTGCCAAGGTGATCAGTGATTCAACTTCGGCCAATTTAGTCACATCCGTTGGTTGGTAAATAACGTTTGCTTGATAAGTGCTGATTAACTTGTTTGCTAACGTTGCCAGCACTTCTTCACGACGCGCTGCTAAAACTAACTTTGCGCCGCGCTCTGCGAGTAGTGTTGCCGTTTGAGCACCGATCCCGCTTGACGCACCGGTAATGATAACGACTTTATCTTTTACGTTTTCCATTTTAAACTGAGCCTTCGCTTTCCGTGTTGATGTTGATTAGTTTACTGCACCGAGACTCAGAAACAATTACGCACTTTAAGCTTACTAAGGCACTTTAAGGTAAGTTTTGTGCACCAGCTCGAGTTAGGCGGCCCATTTTATTGTTTTATTTTTACCTGCAAATGGTGTAGCCTTTTCCTATAATCACCAGAGGAGGACCACGGATGAGCGAACCACAAACGATTTATAAAAATGGTGTTCAAGCCACACTCGCAGTTATGGGAAATAAATGGAAACCGTTGATTTTGTGTCACCTGGGGCACGGCCCGATGCGGACGGCGGACGTGCGCCGTGCCGTTGCCGGAATCTCACCAAAAGTGTTAACGGATCAACTGCGTGAACTGGAGAATGATGGCATCATCGCCCGGAAGGTCTACAATGAAGTTCCCCCACACGTGGAATATTCAGTTACCGAATACGGAAAATCGTTAAACAGTGTGCTGATTGCGATGTCCGAGTGGGGCGAAGACCGGATTAAAATCCTGCAGGCTCAGGGGAAGAACGCAAACTTATTGTTTCCCGATCACGACGGGTATGAGCATTAATCAGTTACCAGCGGTAATGGCGCCCAAATAATGGGGCCATTTTAGTTTGTCGACAGAAGCAGTTTATTCGCGTCATGAGTAGTCAGCCTTTACACTGTAAGTATGAAGGACTGCGAGCCTTTAGTTTTTGATAACTCACCGAATTGTTCAAGGAGGTAAGCGTATGGCACTAGACGATAAAGTGGATGCTAAAAAGGATCAACTGGTTGGGAAGGCCAAGGAAACTGCTGGCCATGTAACGGGTGATGAACAAACAGAAGCAAAGGGTAAGGGCCAAGAACTATTAGGGAAGGCCAAAGAAGAAACCCAAAAGGTAACGGGAAAGCTTAGCGAGGAAGCTGGGAAACTGGCGGACAAAGCAAAGAAAAAGTTAGACCGCTAACCAACTTAAAGTGGCCCTGCCAGGTGGATTAAACCATCAGGCAGGGCCATTGTTGTGAAAGCAGATTTTTTGCGAAAGGGGATTAACTACTTTTAAATGGGAACTATAAATAATTGATGTTCATCAAGAAAGTAGGAATTGCCATGATTACAAATGCCAACGAATTTTTAGCTGATTTACACCGGGTGCTTCGCGGCGCCGCGACCCGTGCGGATGATGACGTTACCAGAACACTGCGGTTAGTGGCGTATCAGCTAAAGGAACGACATTCCTTGCATTACCGATTGTCACGTTGGCGGAGTGTGGATGCACAGGATCATGAGTTCACTTTCCGGGCAAACTCAAATGGTAGTTATACCTACTTACATGCATAATGAATCGGCTTAAATCAAAATCGGCGTGCGCCCTCGATGAAAAGGACGCACGCCGATTTTGATTTGGGTGCATTACCGAATAAACGTGTCGTTATTTTGAATGTACGCCATTTCGTCGAAGATGATGTGTTGTTGCAAATGTTGAGCGGTTTCTAAACTCAGGTTGTCACGCGTGATGGCAGTTTGAAAATACTCATACTCAGCGTGAAATGCGGTCAAGAACAGCTGATAAACAATGCGTGCATCGGGTTCAGGCATGGTCATCCGCCGGTGGCGTTCCCGGTAAAAGCGTTGAACGGCGTGAAGCTCAACGGAAGTTGTGCCACCATGAGCGCGGCGATAGCGTTTAAGAGCCTTCATGACGGCTTGAAAACCGGCTTCCTCAATGGGCCGAATATCCTCGCCATGGACATCAAATTGTTTTTGCCAATAGCGCTGTTCCGTGATGACCGGGGTGGTGAAAAAGACGTTTTGACCGACAGTAACATTTTGGTAACGGGTCATGTTAATGCTGAAGCGAAGCCGAAGCCAGATGTTTTTCCAGGGGCGGGTGTCCGCTGACAGTAAGTTCAGATCAATGAACTGGTGGTAGTACTTGCGTTCAGAATGACTGATCTTTTCGTCGTTGTAGAGTTTCTCAATGGCGTCGTGTTCAGCGGCCGCGGCGTATTCGTACAGGATGTGGCGCTGTCGCCGGTGTAAACGTGCGTTTTGGTGAAGTTGTTGACTCAATGCATCCAGGACAATTTGCGTTTCTGCTGGATGATCAGTGTCACTACGAACGGTATTCATGGCAACCATCACCATTTCGCGGGTCCATTGCGACATCGGTTTAACAACTTCCTCAGGCGGAAGGGCGGTCATCCGGGGCACCGTAATTGCGGCAACGGTTAAACTGAGCAAAATAACAACGGCAACAATAAAGATAAGCGCATTTCGGTCAATGAGGACGTGAGCACCACTAATTGTTGGCAGGAGAAAGGCCAGTGATAAGGAGATGGTTCCGCTGGCTCCGCTGACGGCAATGAGTAAACTGTCTTGCCACCGGTGGTCACGAGATACGTGCATCCAAACAAGGTAACGGGCCCACAGTAACCGAATGAGGAACTTTAGCCCGTACAACGAAAGTCCGATGAGGAGGAGAACCCACAGAAAACCAGGACGTTTAAGGATGATTTGGGCGACGATTGCTGGCAGGGAAATCCCCAGAAAAATGAACACGATTCCGGTTAGACCTTCCTCGACCAGGTCCCAGATGTTACTCCGAACCAGTTGCATGCGGGTGGAAATGAGTTGTAAATGATCGTTTTCTAGTCCCTGAACGATGCCGGCAGCGACCACCGCCAGAATACCGGAGAGGTCAAAGTGTTCGGCCGTAAAATAGACCAAAAATGGCACCAATAGCTCCAGTGCAATCATGATAAACGGACTGTCATCACC
Organism: Furfurilactobacillus sp. WILCCON 0119; assembly: GCF_053471565.1. Classification (NCBI taxonomy): domain Bacteria; kingdom Bacillati; phylum Bacillota; class Bacilli; order Lactobacillales; family Lactobacillaceae; genus Furfurilactobacillus; species Furfurilactobacillus sp. WILCCON 0119. The sequence continues at coordinate 129,478 of NZ_JBPCCV010000002.1, read as the reverse complement.
CCAAATAATCAGGCACTGCCGCACGCCATAGAAGAGCGCGCCAATAATCGCACCACAGAGAAGGCCACCAATAAACTGAACGAAAAAGGAACTAAACGCGTTTGTTGCCGAGAAGGTTCCCGTTGTGAAGGCTAGTAAGGCAAGGTCAAAGGCCACAAATCCGGAAGCATCATTAAAGAGTGACTCGTTTTGAAGAATCGTAAACGGAATGCTTAGGTCTGGATTGGGTTTTGCAAAGGCACTGACAGCCGAGGCATCGGTCGGTGTGACGATGGCACAAAGGGCAAAGGCTAAACTGAGTGGTAGGAAGGCAAATAAGCTGTGAAGCGCCGCGCCAACCACCACAACGGTCGTGATCACTAACAGAATGGATAATGACACAATGTTGATGGCCCCACGGCCGATCCAATAACGTGAGGCGGATTGGGCCTCGTTATAAAGGAGCGGCGCCACAATAAAGAATAAGAATAACGCAGGATCAAAAATGTAATTGTGGTACAGCGGAAATAGTGATAAAACGAGTCCCGCCGCGATAAAACACAGTGGTAGTGGCAGGAAGCCAGCATGATGGTGCACGAGGACCGAAAAGACGACGGCGATAAGGATCAAAAGTACAAAAAAGGTACTGGTCATGAGTGAACTCCGTTTCAAAAATTACTTGGTGGATGATGAGCGGCGAAGACGCCAGTTAGCCACGCCCCACCCAATGAGTAACAACCCGTCAATGAGATCGTTTAGCGGGCCGATGGTGCTGTGATGAAGGGCAGTGGCGAGCGTGGGCGTCAATTTGAAGAACATAATGATTGAGAAGTGTTGGGTAACACCAAACGTTAATAGGAGGGCGAAAAAACAGAGTTGAAATAACTGACTGCCATATGCGGACAACCGGTACTTATAAAAGAGGGCAACGTCCTTACTGAGGCCACTTTTGAAGTACAGGTCATTATTAAAGTAGGGATTGAGAAAGCCGACGTACAGGGAGAGTAAGAGAATCCCCAGAACAAACGTCCACGGTTGATTCAGGATAATGAGGAGGGTTGCTGATAACGGCCACCACCGATCTAACAATTGCCGATGATCGATCAGGACGGGGAACCACTTTGGTAACCGGGGGCCAATCTGAAAACCAATCAAATAAGTACTAAAGATGACGAGTGGTGCATGGGTTCCCCAGAATAAACCGCCATAAAAGGTGGCGTAAAAGAGGACAAAGTTTAGGAGAAAGCCCCGGAAGACAAGGCGAATGTCAATGTCAGCCAGAAGTTTCGTGTCCAACAGCAATTCGCGGAGCGTCATCACAAACGCAATCAAAATGAGCGCAATTAGTAATGGATACAGGTAGCCGCCAACGGACTGTTTGCGGGCCAACGCTAAACTTGCAATGATCCCAGCAAAAAAGAGGAGGGGAACCAACCGCCACATGCGCGGCCGTTGATCTGCATGAAGGTCAGCCTGTTGATACACAGGAGCAAGGTTATAGACGAGGCGAATGGCACTAGGTAAGGCGGCTGCGTACAGAATTGCAAGCGCCCCAAATGCAAGGTGAAGGATGGGATGAAGCAAGTCAATGCCAATAACGCCGCCAAGACTAAGTAGAAAAATGAACCAGTGATAGGGCTTCGGTGCAAACGTGCCGTACGTGGTGGCGTGTAGCTTGATGGTTAAAAAGTAGGGCCATAACGTGGCGGCACTGTAACCAAGTGGCAACCCACCAATGATGAGCCAGAGCGTGGTGCTGGGTGCAATCATATAAATAAGGGCCCCCAGAAGACCACAAAGAAGGTTCAGGAGAAGGTACTGGCTCGACTTTAGGCGAAGGTGGAGACCCCCAAAAAAAGAGACGGCCCGGGTTGTGTAGATGGTGAGCAGACCAATTAACAATGCTGTTGAATGAAGCTGATTATAGGCGAGGAGAATGAACAGGTAGGGCAATAACACGCCAAGGTTTGCAATGCTGTTTAGGGCACCATATGAAAGGATGAAACCAAGGGTATTTGGGGTGGGCTTCATGGCTGTGCTCCTTTAATGGATAATGATCGATGCGAATAAATAAACACACTTAGTGTACCAGTAATTAGTGGATATGCGTTAGTTTGAACCAATTCACACGCGGTAGCGATCAAAGAATGGCTAATAAAGGCATTTTGGCTAAAAATCGTATGCTATACTTTAAAGGATTGCTAACAAACAAGTTTGTAATGGGATAGTGTCATTTAGTAAAAGAAAGCGGAGAATTTATGTTATGAGTAAAATGACTAGTCGGCAACGCCAGTGGGTTAACTATGTCATTCCATTGCTGGTTATTATTTTGGCGAGTTTAGTGTATGTTCACAGTAGCCCACTCTATAAAGGAAATCAGTGGGTTGATACGAATGCAATGTTAACGCTGGGGCAAGCGTGGTTACAGGGCCATGTCCCGTTGCGTGACATTTTTGAACAGCGCGGACCAATTCTATATTTATATTATTTAATTGCCAATGTTATTTCATCTCGTGGTTATTTTGGCTTGTTTGTTATTGAATGTCTCAATTTATATGGCATTTGGTATTGGTCAAGGAAAATTCTCCGATTGTTTGCACCAACGGTTTCAACTGAAGCGGCTAGTGGGATAAGTTTGACATTGCCGCTGCTTCTTCTTGGTTCCTTTAGCTTTGAGGATGGTGGTAGTCCGGAAGAATTAATGCTCTTTTGGATTTTATGGGCCCTTTATCTGGGCCTTCGCTACTTTAAATTAGGAAAACTAGAAGTTCGTAGTGGTGTTATGTTAGGGGTTAGCTTTGCCGTTGTTTTTTGGACAAAATATACCTTAGTTGGAACGTGGATTGCTCTAATTGTTTTATTTACTGTAGTTGCGTGGGCACGTAAGCAATGGCGAATCTGGTGGCAGACTGCAATTAGTTTTACTGTTGGCGCGAGCTTAGTTTCAGGGATTATCTTAGGTTATTTCGCAGTTGTTCACGGATTGAACGCGTTAATTCACGTGTACTTTACCGTTAATATGACGGCGTATGCTTCGCCTGCAGGTGGTAAACGGGAGCGTTTGTGGGAAATGGCTACAGCTATTCATCGGAATGTGATGGCGCACCCGTATGGATTTGCACTTTTTGTTGCGGCCGCCGTTGTTTTACTGTTTTTCTCAAAAGAACATCGACCATTAGTAGGAACTACAGTAGCAGTTATTGGCGTTAATTTAATTCTTTCCTACTGGTCACTTCGCACTGACCCTTATGTATTTTTAATTACAGTTGGGCTTGGAATGGTACTGGTAGCCCCGGCATTAATGGTTATCGGTGATCAGTTACAAAATAAACGATTGTGGTTAATCGCGGTCGGAATCACCGTGTTAATGCTGCCAGCATTTGGTAATCGAATTGCGTTAAGTGGTCCATATATTTGGTCGAATCAACCCTTTGCAGCGGCAGATTTTGGTGCATATATTTCAAAACATGAGACAAAACCAGTTCGTGTTTTGTATTATAACGGCGTTGATATGGGGATTTCTCGTTTTACAAACGTGGTCCACGATCAGTATTATTTTGAGCATACAAATTTATCAATCACGAAGTATCCAGCACAGAGCCAAAGTGAGCGGGACACGGTAGCTCATAAGCGGGCTAAATATGTTGTGTGGACCTTAACATGGGGAAATAAAAATCAGTTCAATCTTGCCGATCGTCAATCATTAAAACAGTTCATTCCCAAGGATATTCTTAAAAATTATCGAATCGTAAAAGTTGGTTCGTCACGAAGTCCCTTGTTTGATGGTGTATCCGGTGCCTCAATTGTTGGTCTGCATGATGAGCAGTATGTTTTATTAAAAGCACGATAGCGGAAAATGCATGATAAAAGATGTCAGTGGTCACCAACGAGATATTCATCGGTGACCACTTTTTATTAAATTGTGCGACCATTATCAAGCTAATAAATTGTTCATCGGCATAAAAGCGCCTAGCATAAAGGTTAGTTTCAAGCTGGTTAGTTGATGACGATGGAGGGAAAATGATGACAGAAGAAGTGTTTGATTTTGATGTCTTGTATGTCGGTAGTGGTCACGGAACGTTTGACGGCGCAATTCCGTTAGCTAGCCGCGGTAAACGGGTTGGGGTCATCGAAGCCGGACTAGTTGGGGGAACGTGTCCCAATCGCGGTTGTAACGCAAAAATCACCCTCGATGCACCTGTCGACTTAACCCGGTATCGTGAGCGAATGGGGGACATCGTGAACGGTGACTTAACAATCAACTGGGCGGCTAACATGGCCCATAAGCACGCGGTGATTGACGGGTTGCCAGACATGATCACCGGGTTGCTTAATCAGGCTGGTGTGACACTCATCACGGGTCGTGGTGTGGTCACCGGGGCCCATCAGGTTCGCGTTGATGAACAAACGTATACGGCAGAAAAAATTGTTGTGGCAACGGGGTTAACCCCTCATCGTGTGGCTGTTCCCGGGGCAAATCTAGCCCACACTAGTGACGACTTTTTAGAGCTCACGGAGCTACCAAAACACATCGTCATCCTCGGCGGCGGGTACATTGGGATGGAGTTTGCGACCATTGCGAATGCAGCGGGCAGCGATGTGACCGTATTGCTTCACGGTCATCAGGCGTTGCGCGCATTCCACCAGCCGTTTGTTGAGCAGGTTGTCGCCGACCTTAAGCAACGTGGGGTTACCTTTGTAACGGACGCTAAGGTCAGTGCGTTGACACAAGCAGGCACGGAGATTGCTGTCCACTACGGTGACGAAAATACGCTCACGACTGACTGGGTGCTGGATGCAACCGGGCGGATTCCAAACGTAGCGGGCTTAGGACTAGAGGCTGTTGGCGTTGTAACGAATACAAACGGCATTGTGGTGAACGATCACCTGCAAACAAATATTCCGAGCATCTACGCTTCTGGGGATGTGATTGATAAGCAACAGCCCAAGCTGACACCGACTGCGGTGTTCGAATCACTGTACTTAATGCATCAATTTGCTGGTGACAGTGACGCTGCCATCACCTATCCGGTAATTCCATCTGTCGTTTTCACATCACCACAAATTGCCCGGGCTGGCGTTTCTCCGGAAACGGCGGCTGATCACGATGGCATGCAAGTTCACGAAAACCACTTACCAAAGTCATGGTTCCGGCAGGTGGATTCAGAAACAATGGGTGATAACGTGTTGGTGTATGACGAAACGCACCACATCATTGGGGCTACTGAAATGAGTGCACATGCGGCGGAAGCCATCAATACGTTATTACCAGCCATTGAATTTCATTTTGGTCCGGAGGAATTGGCACGGTTAGTTTACCTGTTCCCAACGTTAGCATCTGATACGTGGGCGGCCATTTAAAGCTTAAAGTGAGTGTTGAGACTAGTTTTCCTTAGTGATTGGGAAAACTAGTTTTTTTGTGGAAAATGAAATCGTGATGGTTAACCTGAACTAGTGAATTATTCAACAAAGTTTGATCAAATTAGGTGAAACCATAGACGGGAAATATTTAATAATTTATACTTAATAAATTAATTTATTTAAATGGTAAATTTACAGAACAATCGTCATCGAAGGCTGACGGTTAACGGGGGAGAATGATTAGATGAAGCGGGGCTTAATTGTAATTGGGGTTGTTTCAACGGTGCTTTTAGCTGGGTGTCATGCGCAAGTGAGTGGGCATCAGGCAGCAGCACAACATAACCCAACCACGGCAACAAAGAAGCTGTCCACGAAACAAATGACCAACTTGAAGGAGCGGATGTACCAGTTGGAGTTGTCGTTGGCATTTTATGATAATTACATCGGTAACATTGGTTATAACGTTCAGGAGGGGATGAACGCAGATACCGTTGCCGAGGTGCAGGAGTATACACAAAAAGTCCTGATTGAACCACAAGCGGCCGCTCAAAAGACGGATGCGGCGGATTTGAAAGTAATCGGTGAGCTAAAGTTACCGTCAAAAACGGTTGAAAAATACACGACGGATTATCAACAATTACGAACAGATCAAGACCACTGGATTACGAATTTAAAGGACTTTAACGCAAATAACATTACTGAAACGCGGCAGGCACTCGATGCGCATCAGGATGAATATCGAAAGCTGTCCACTACGTTTGGGACGGACCAGATTGCACTGTTGAAGGCCGGCGGGATGAGTGACGAAGAGGCAAGTAAGACGGTTCAAACGTTAATCAAACGGGCAGTCAAAGAAGTTGGGGACCCAACGGACGCGGCTAAGTTGAATGAAACGAATCAGTAAACGGTGGGGATGATCGGAAGCCATCACTTAAATAAAAGCTAAAGCTCACTGAAACTTATGAATGAACCGGTGGTTAACGGGTATAATTGGTTCAGAGAAAAAGTGGGGGGATTTGAAGATGAAACAGATTGACCGGGGGACGCTTGCAATTGGCCTTTTGTTGCTACTTCTGATTGTCGGGGCTAATCAAGCGCTGATGAGCTTTCGGTATGGCGGCACGGTGCACACCGTAAGGGTGGTCGGAAAGCCGGTAAGTTCCTTTCCGGTTTCATTACCAGGGAGCGTGACGGGAACGGGTTATGAATATCGGGCAGTAGATGCTAGTCATCACGGGGCAAAGCGCACGCTTCGGTTTAAAACCAATCCAGATCAACAACTAAAGTTTAAGGCTGGCGACCGCGTTAAGCTGACAGTGAGTCACCGGTATGGCGTGACAACGTACGCACCAGTAAAGTAAAAAGCAGTTTCTGAGATTTTTTAAACTCAGAAACTGCTTTTTCATTGCCGTTAAACGGACCGTTTGATTTTTGCTACAAGCACCCGGGTCCCCATGCTTAAAATAATCAGGGGGAGGAGGGTCACCGGCCAGCAACTACCGATGAGCCAATAGCCAACACTGCCCCATAATTGAATTTTGGCCGATAAAAGTTCCTCATGATCATGGGCCGATAGCTGATCATAATGACGAATGACCAAGCGGAACAGCCGATACTGTAAGAAGTTAACGATCACTAGGACTAGCGAGAAAAAGAAGACCACTAATTGTGACAGCGGGTAGCCGTTGAACCAGGCAGTGGTAAATGGAATGAGAGCGATGGCAGCTAAATAATAGAGGTTCGTGACAAGGAGTGGGTTGGGAAGCTTTGTTAGCTGCGTGAAAATTTCTTGGTGAAAGAGCCAGTATTGACAAACGACTGAAAAGCTCACCAAGTAAATAATAATTTGACGGGCAAGCACCTGCAAGGCGGTGCTGGTTAAGGCATGTGGCACCTGAATGTTGAGCACCATAATGGTTAAGACAACGGCAAAAATCCCGTCTGAAAGCGCACGGGTTCGCTCCAACGAATTTTTAAACATAAACTGGCTCCCTTATTAAGATAAAAAAGACCACGACGCGTCATATAAACGTCATGGTCATCTTAAGCCTGCTAGTGGTTTCTGTCACTGAAATGTTGAGTGATGGATGGGGAATACGGGGGGCAAGATGGCGTAAGACTAATAAGCAGGTCGTGTGAAACTGATAACCTCTATTCATGATAGAGGGCACAATAACTTATTTAATGCGCCAAATCATGGCTCAGTGAGGTGGTTTCACTTGAAACAAAAGGAGAAGTGATGTTTAATGGTTTAAAAATCCAAACGGATGGTGGTGAGCAATAACATGATTGAGGGTCATTTAAGTACGGACTTCGATGCTTCCGGGCCGTTTCTAACCGCACTTGGGGATGAAAAACGCCAGAAAATTATTATTAGTCTGTTGCAAGCAACAACGTGTGAAGGGCTGCAAGTAAGTGATTTAACGAAGGTTACCGGATTATCGCGACCAGCGGTTTCGTATCACTTAAGGATCCTCCGGGCCGCTAAAATCATTGACTATCGGACTAAGGGAACGAAAAACTTCTATTACTTTGTGCATGAAACGACAGAAATTGAAAAATTACAGCACCTGCTCAATGACGTTGTGCAGGCGATGACAACAAATGGAGAAGCAGACAAATGAAAAAAGTCTTGGTTGTGGAAACAAACACGCAGCAGTACGGGGCGGTGAACGAACCGACCGGTCTGTGGCTAGGCGAAAGTGCGGAGTTCGTTGATGAAATGCAAAAGGCCGGTGTGGCCGTTGATTATGTGAGTCCGCTTGGCGGGTTCGTCCCGTTGGATCCACGGAGCATGAAGTACGTTGACACGAGCATTATGGGCATTTATGAGGATGATGATTTTATTGAACGGGGATTGAAAAATACGCTAGCACCGGCAGCCGTTGATCCTGATGACTACGTGGCAATCTACTATACCGGTGGTCACGGGGTGATGTGGGACTTTCCGGACAATCCCGAGTTACAGGCACTTGCCGCCGCTATTTATAAAAATAATGGTTATGTGATGTCCGTGTGTCATGGAATCGCAGGCCTTTTTAACATTAAGGATGAGCACGGACAAAATGTAATCTCAGGTAAGACGATTACGGGCTTCACCGCCACGGAAGAATTGATTGCTGGTAAACGGAAAGTTGTGCCATTTTTGAATCGCGACATGGCCGTGAGTCGTAATGCAACCTTTAAGCAAAAGTGGTTTTATGCTGATTATGCTGTGCAAGACGACCGGCTCATTACGGGCCAGAACCCATTTTCTGTTCGGTCTGTGGCCAAATTGTTCCTGAATGCAGTAGGTCAGTTAAATTAATGCTAATGATTACTTTATACCGAGATTTAAAAAGATTATTAACTCGATCCTGTTAGGCCAAGAAAAATCAGGTAGACTAGTGAGTGTTAAGGATTGTTATGGTAAATTCAATGGAAATTAGGTAGTCAATCATGCTTCTATTTTTAAGCCTTATTCTCCTTCCCTTTTTATGTGCACTGGTGGCCTGGCTGTGCATCGACGTGATTAGTGGCGTGGTAAGTCGGTCTGAACAACTGACGCGTTTCGGAGTTGACTTTGGTTCATGGATGAAAAAACAGCGGTTCTGGATGGGTGCCTTGTTCCTTGCAACTGGCGTGTTCGGAATGGATCAGATGGGCCGATTTTATCTTTTTAATGGGGCCTACTTTTGGTATGTATTGTTAAGCTTTGGTCTGTACTTGTTGCTTTTTATTGTCCCGTTAGGCGCGGTGAGTTTACCGTTTCAAACGGCGTCAACGTTAAAACGACAAGCCGGGCTAAATTACTGTATCATTGGTTTCACCTTGCTTTGGGTGGTTATGTTGGCGATGCAAACAGATCCCTTTGTGTACCTTGATGAAGGTGGTGTTGCGAGGAAAAGCGTTAACTTGGTGTGGAAAAATCTGGCGCTGGCAGGCATGATTGTGAATTTTATTTTGCAGGCGGGCTATTTGTTGAGTTCTAAACTTGCGAATGATCGCCACGTGCTGATGGATCAGTGGGGCCCACGTTTACATCAATTTTTTAAACGGCTGACGTTGAAGCCGGCAATGACGCGTTATGGTGCACAACCACCGCGAAAACAATTCACCATAGGACTATGGCTGATGCTGGTTGGCATGATTATTGGAATGATGATTTTCAATTTGCTAAGCCAAATCGGCGTAGCCCTAAGTCTATGTTTGTTCCTTCAAATAAACTTGATCATCTTAGCGTATTTAGGACGGTTCCTTTTGAAGCCGACCAAACGTGGATGGGTAACGCGGTTGAAGCGGTTAGTTTATTGGGGGCTAATGATGGGCTACTGGCTGATGGTGTTAATGATCGGGATGATTTGGATGGGTTCTACTGTCCTAATGGCGGTGATTTTTATGGTGATCATCGGTTGCCAGGCAACGCTCTATTACCGGGCTTGGAAGCAGTTCAGGCGTGAGCGTCGGAAGACGAGCGAGGCTGCTGACGTTTAGGGACGATTAATTGTCTTTGAATCGGACAAATTAATTGATGGCGAGATTGATGTATGATAGTTTGACGGTATTAATGAAAGGAAGTGTCCATGATGCCAAAAATGATTTTTGTTAATTTGCCAGTTACAGATTTAGCACGGTCCATTAGTTTCTATGAAGCGTTGGGATTTAAACGCAATCCAACGTTTTCAAGTGAGTTTGCAAGCACGATGGTCTGGGACGAAACGATTATGTTTGAGCTGTTAACACCGGACTTTTACAAGAAATTCATTGGTGAAAAGAACATCATTGACGGTAAGACGACAAGTGGTGCGCTTATCTCCTTGAGCATGGATAGTGCCGATGAAGTCCGGGCCTTTGCGAACGCGGCCCAGGCAAACGGTGGCCATTACTTCCACGTTGATACGGGGATGCCAGAAGAGCAAATGTTTGGCTTAGAAGTTGTTGATCCTGATGGGAATCAATTGGAGCCAACGTGGATGGATGTTGACATGGTCAATTAAGCGATTGCCATGGTTTGAAAACCAGGTGCTAATTAAAAAACATCAATCGCAAATTTTGATCAGTTTAAGTCAAGTCGATACTGAACCCCTGTCAATAATTGAGGCAATGGGGCACGGTGTTCCAGCTCTCAGTTATCGATATTCTTATGGCCCAGAGGAACTGATCAGAGATGGCCAAAATGGCTATTTGTGCCATCAAAGCAGTGAGGACGATGAATCACTATAAACCTTATCGGAAACGAGCTATACTGAGTGAAGCCGGTTCAGTGCAGATAAAATTCTAGATAAGTGGAAAGATTTGCTAGAATTATAGTCGGTTGAACCGTTTTACCAACTGGTAAAACACGGGACCAAATAACCTTTAAATAACGACCTGATGCGGTATTCAACCGAAATCAGGTCGTTTTTTAGTGAACCAAAAAGACCTGCGCTCAGTTAAATACTGAGAACAGGCCATTGCCTAGAATCAAAAGCAAATTTGGCTAACCTTTTTAATGATCAAGATAAATTTTTATGAATGTCTGTCGCGTGCCCACGAGATTCGTTAAAATGAACTTACAGACGTTCGGACAGCTCATTGCTTGCTGGCGTCCTAGCTGGAATGGGATGTCCGTTTATCTAATGGCCAGAACATTGCTCAAGGGGATCAGATAATAAAAAAGTTAACCGCAAAGGTGATTAGCAAACGATTTAACCCCTATCCCAGCGGGTAGTAAGCGATCAGAGGCACTTGCTACCTTTCCGTGGCGTTAGGCAATGGACTTGTTCCATCGTTTAAACGGATTCTTTAAAGTGTTGAATCAATCAGCTGGAGGAAAAACATGGAAGACATTACTGACAATCAAGCCGCTTCGTACGGGGTCTTCTCTCATCATCAAAAGATGGATAATGGTGAGTTGCGCTTTCGACTACAATTTGCGGATGGAACGAGTTATATCCGGACGGAAGGAACAGCCACAGGGGCATGGCAGAATAGCCATAAGCACCAAGCCGTTCATGAGATGTTTATTGTTCAAACGGGGTGGATCGTATTTGTTGAGTTGGTCGATCACGTCCCGATTTTTAAACGGTATTCAGCTGGTGACTATTTCACGACGACACCAGGTTATGCCCACAATATGTATGTAAGTGCTGACATGATCATTCAGTGTGTTAAATATGGCACGGCTCTAAAGGAAACTAGTGATTGGATTGCCGCACCAGATTTAGACGAGTTAACTAAAAAACTAAGCGAACGAGATTTACTAACGAAAGTCGCCCGCAACTACGGTATATAGGGATAGCTTAGTTGGGGAATATAAGTCGGAGGTCCAAAGATTTATGAAAGATGATTCCGATATTCAATTGGCAAATAAGATTGTGAAAGAGATTTGTTATACAGAACTTGTTTACGGAAGGGTTAATTAAGAAGTTAAATGCTGAATTGGATAGAAAACAGATTGAGGAGCTTGTTAGAAAAAGTGTACTGAGTTCTGACAAGATCGAGCGACACGGGAAAAACTATTATGTTTATAACGGATCTGCAAAAATCGAAATCACGATCAATGCAAATAACTATCGAGTAATTACAGTGAATAAATATATTGAAAATAACTAAACGCAATACTAGTCTTTTGCTATGTGGTACTGGCTGCTGTAGAGGCTAATGCTTTTTCACGAGTGAGAGAAACTTGTATGAATGTGTAGCGTCTAACCACCAACTTGGGTAAAATGAATTTTACAGACGTTCAGTCAGCTCATTACTTGCTGGCGTCCTAGCTGGTCCAGTGTTACTCGTCCTCATCTTCATCCACTTCCTAGTAAAGGGGTGAGGACTGATGACACTCAGATTAAGGAGTTTGTGGGGATGTGATACAGCTTGCTGTGTCCGTCTATGTCCTCGCCAAGGCAACGGTTTTGTTTGCCAAGACGTACGACATAATAAAAAAAGCTAACCGCATTTAGCGATTAGCTTTACCCAATAACACTTATCCCAGCGGGTAGTAAGTGCCGTACACACTCGCTACCTTTCTATGGCGATATTATATCAGGTTTTGCCTGTTAGGCAATAACTTATATTTGGGGATGTCACTCGAGGACATCCTTTTTTGATTAAACACGATGAAAAATTGGCTAAATAAGCACGTTAATATAATAGGAACGGTCTATTATCGAATTTTGTGGACCAACTCATTCTTAAATAAAAAACGTCTCAATGCTGATATAACAGCACTGAGACAACCTCATAGAACTTATCAATTGGGTATACTGGATTCGAACCAGTACATTACGGATTCAGAGTCCGCTGCCTTACCAATTTGGCTAATACCCAATAATTCATTTAAAGTCGTAAATCTGCCAAGCAAACGCCCGGGTGACTTCAAATCACCCCACCGGGGATCGAACCCGGAACTCCGCCTTGAGAGGGCGACGTCTTAACCAATTTGACCATGGGGCAAATTTACTTAATTAAGTATACGGTACTGACAAAAATTGTCAACGCTATTTCAGGATAAAACCGTCATTTAGTGAAAATAATTCTTTTACCGGAAGAACTGCCGCACTAAATCATTGCTGAGGCATTAAAAAACGGCGACCTTGCCCATAATGACAAGGTCGCCGCTTATGCAATTATGCTTCTGGATCTTTAACCACCATGACGTTAACGGTGGCGTTTCGAACTACATAACCCGTTGTTGAGCCAAGAAGGGCCCGTTCAAACGCGTTTGTTCCGGTTGCACCAATCACAATTAAATCAATTTCATACTTTTCCGGAATGGTCTTTGCAATGGTTGGCTTTGGAATCCCAGAACTGACGAGCGACTTGATCTTAGTGAATCCGGTCTCGGCAATGGTCTTTTCAGCCAAACGTTGGGTATAGGCCTTTGCGTGCTCTGTGACTTGTCCGGCAAGATCTTCCACGGGGTATTGGGGGGCCGAGTACAAGGGCGCAACGACTTCAAGCAGGTAGACTTCTGCATCGGTAAGTTTTGCGATGGACACGGCTTCTGCGAGTGCCAATTTGGCGTTATCTGATTCGTCGGTTGGCACTAAAATACGTTTAGGTGTGAATGACATGGAAATAGCCTCCGTTTCAAAATGATGTATTAAACCTCTAAATCATTTATACCACGAATGCATGTTAAAGCGATGGTTATCTGCTTCTCAAACGAAACGGTATCTATGCTGTCAAGATTTGGCAAAATTCAACGATTTCGCCGTTGGGGCCCTGAATGTTGAAATAGCGGATGCCGTGGTCCCAGAAGGGGAGGGCTTGCACCGTTTGATCAGTTAAGGTTAAGCCGGCTTCCTTCACTGCGGCAAAGGAGGCGTCGATATCCGTACTGTTTATCGAAATGTGATTGATGGCGCCAGCCACCATGGGTGTTGTGGGCATGGTCCATGTTTCAATGACAAGGTGGTTAAGTTGCATGAATGCAACCTGACCGTCACCGTTAGCGAACTGGCCGCTTTTTGTGAAGCCCAGGGTGGTCCAAAAAGCGATGGTGCCGGGGAGGTCAGTGGTGGGAACCCCAATGTGTTGAACATCGGTAATCGAATCAGCAATTTTCATGAGAAAGATCCTTTCATTAATGGCGTGGTGTTAGCCTTGGTGAGCTGGGGTGACAGGCGTCGTTGTCGTTGTTTCAGTCCCAACATCAACGGCTTGATGTTTAAGGTGAGGGAAAACATAGCGATCAGCCAAACCAGTAATGCCGCCCTGAAACAGGAAGGCAAAGAGGGTGCCAAGGCCAAAGTTTGTAAACTGCCGGGTGATGGCAAAGGCGATGATGGCCATTAGGGTTGGTGGAATGTATGAGGCCCACATCGCAACGTTGGCGTTCCCATGACAGTACTTGAAGCGGAGGATTTGCATTAAATCATCTGCGGGGTGCAACACGAGGTTGACGCGTTGGTAAAGAGAGATGGCGATGGCGATGAGGACAACGCCCAAGAAGTTTAAAATGACGTACAGACTGGTCATGCCAATGCCGTGCGCAGTTGAGAGCCCGGTAAAGATGTTTGCGTAAACACCATTAAAGAAGTCAGCAAATACTTGAATCAGTGCGGAAAACGGCACCATGAAAATCAGGTTACCAAGGGCCCGCCACCATTCCCATTTACCAACCAAGATGGCGTTTAAAACGGTGGTCAACATCCCAAAAATAAGGAAGGCCCAGAAAAGGTTCCAGTGAATGGCGTTACCAAGGTTGACCTCGGCAGCCGTCCAGTAGGCTGAGCCCATAAACGATGGGTGAATCTTAGCGCTGGTCACAAGCGTGAGCACGTTTCCGGCGGCGTTAATGACGAGTGATAAAACAAAGAAACCGATGGCACTGACCATTGAGATGGAGCGGCCAGATTGATGTGTTTGTTTCATGAGTGGAGTCCTTTCTTAGTGACGATGAGGTTAGGCCTGAAGTTCTCTAAGGGCCAGCGCAAAGTTTCCCAAGGTGGCGGAACCGTTGTGCTTAATAGCTGGCATTGTGATGTAGTCGTTGAGGTCGCCAACGGCCACATAATCATTCAGCAGGTCGGTAAATTGGGCCCGAACCTTATCCAAGAAGGCGTCACTAACGACACCACCGCCAAAAATAATCTTGCCGGGCCGCAACGTTAAGGTGACTTGAATGGCAGCTTGGGCAACGTAATAGGCCATGATATCCCACACATGATCAGTCAGTGGAACGTTCTTGCCGGGTTTTCCCGTCCGCACGTCAAATGTTGGCCCCGCAACCAGGCCTTCTAAACAGTCACCGTGAAATGGACAGATACCGGCGAAGTCCAGGTCATCTGGATGGCGTTTGAGGCGAACGTGGCCCATTTCGGGGTGCCCCAGTTCACCGACGAAATCCCCGTTGATGATGGCGCCAGCGCCAACACCGGTCCCAATGGTGTAGTACACCAGGGAATTAACCCGTTCGTTGGTCAGCGTTGCCATGACGTATTCGCCGTACGCAGATCCATTAACGTCCGTTGTCCAGTACATGGGGATGTCAAAGGCGTCCTTCAAGGCACCAATGAAATCAGTGTCTGCCCAACCCGGTTTTGGCGTGTTAGTGATGTACCCGTAGTGAGGATCGTTTCGCCGAAGTTCGATGGGGCCGAATGATGCAACGCTTAAAGCTTCAATATCAAACTGTTTGAAGTAGTCGATGGTGCGTTTGAGCGTTTCTTCTGGTGTTGTGGTGGGAAAATTAATTATGTCCTTCGTCCGGTAATTTTCATCCCCGACGGCGCAAACAAATTTAGTTCCTCCAGCTTCAATGCTTCCTAATAACATGGCGACGTGTCCTTTCATGGTGCGTAAGTTTTTATTTTGTGTTTTTTGTAAGCGATTACATAATTTATCCTACGGCGAGACTAGTGGCAGAACAATGGGTTATGAGAAATTTGACGTGTCGAGTCACTTTGTGAAGAAAGCCCGTAATCCCTGGTGTGGTGAGGGTTAACGGAAAGTCGTCGTCGTTTTATGAAAGTAGCTGTGTGGTGAAAAGGCAGAAGACAAACGTTTGTCTTTGAAACTGACTTGGCACGCATGAAAACAATGGCGGATGTTTCATAAATTGATGTAAAGTCCTGATGGAACAGGGGGTGACTGTCATTAAATAAAAAAACCGTTCCCCTGATAAGCAGGGTAACGATCGAATGGATTTAGTGATTGGGATGGTGTTCATGAAACGTCACGGGGAACCGGGTTGTTGAAACGGGGGCCTCTGGATGCGCGATGCGATCGAAAAGGGTGGTGACCGCGACGTGACCGAGCTGGTAGGTTGATTGTTGGGCAGCAATCAAATCAACATTAAGATAGTCAAACCATGCGAGGTAATCAAATGTACCGAGTTGAAGTGGAGCCGCTTGATGTGTAGACGCGGTGAGGGTCTTCAACACCTGGCCCAAAATGACGCTATCTGCGATGACAAGGCCGTCCACATGTTCAGTTTGGCGGAGCTCATTAACGATCCGGGCGGTTGTCTCTGGGGTGTAGTCCGTGTGACGAATCAAATTTCTTTTGACGGAAAGGCCGTGATTTTTAAGGGCAGTACGATAGCCGGTTTCGCGTTCGGCAGCCGAAAAGGCAACGGCACTGCCGATGAAGCCCAGCCTTGATGTACCAGCGTCGAGTAAGCGGGTGGTTAATGCGGTTGCTGCCGGGACGTTATCGGTTAACACGGCGTCATAGCGGGCAATGGAGGCGGCGTTTGGGACCCGATCCACAAAAACGGTGGGGGCCGCCTGGGTAAGCGCGTCATAATTGGCGATGCCGCCGGTGCTAACAATGATGAGACCATCCACCATTTGCCCGGTCAACGACTGTAAGATCCGCGTTTCCTTTTCCGGCTGTTCGTCTGTGTTAAACAGAATCATGTGGGTGTTTGCCCGGAGAAGTTCATCACTAATGCCACGGAGGACTTCGGTGAAGTAAGGATTTAAAATGTTACTGATGACAACGCCAACCGTATTGGTGCGCTGGTTTCGGATGCTTTGTGCCAGGACGTTTGGTTGATAGTGGAGTTCTTTAGCCACCGCTTGAACGTGACGGCGTGTGGCCGCCGTGACCCGAGAACTGTTATGAAGTGCGCGTGAGACTGTCGACGGCGCAAGGCCAGTGTGAGCAGCAATGTCTGCTAACGTAACGTGTTTAGCCATGAAGCGACCTTTCTTTGGATGATGGTGAGTGGCATTAATGGTGAACTAACAGTTGCCACTCGAGCCAAAGCCAGATGGCAAAGAGGATGGCAAGGTAGGCCCCGCAGGCCCAAAACGCGATAATAACGATGATTGATGGGGTCATTAAGCGAATGATGAGGAGCAAGATGGCCAGGACGGTGGCAATCACAAAGCGTTGGCGAACCTGGTCGAGATGATCATGCAGTGCTTTTTGTGACATGGGTAAACCTCCAAACATGAGTTAGAATCGTAAAAAAGGGTAACTTTTAGACATGAAGCGTTTCTTGCTGTGGATGATTGCTACACTTAGAATAACGAAGTCCAGGAGGGTAACCATGCGACAGTATCAAAAAACACAGCGATTAATAAACGCGTTGGTCGAACAACACATTATGCCCGGGGCAAGCTATGCCCTAATCGATGGTGAGGACGTGATGACCCATACGGTGGGAAATGCCTCTTGGTGGCCTGAAGTGACGCCATTGACTGCCGGAATGCTGTATGATGTGGCTTCCTTGACGAAGGTGGTGGGGACCACGACGGCGTTAATGCATCTCGTTGAACAACACGTTTTGACCGTTGATGAGCCATTGTCCCGGTTTGTTCCTGCGTGGCATGACGACCGGGTAACGCTCCGTGACTTATTGACGCACACGTCCGCCATTGCTGGTTACATTCCCCACCGAAACGAACTGCCAGCGGATCAATTAACGGCGGCCCTCCTAAAGCTGCCGGTGGGTGAGACGTTTGAAGTCCGTGATCATTATACGGACATTGGTCTGATTTTTATTGGTTGGGTCCTGGAGGCTGTTTATCAGCAACCTGTCCAAACAATTATGACACAAACCGTCTTAGAACCGCTAGGCATGACAACGGCAACCTTTACACCAGCGCCAGCCCTGTGCGTGCCAACAACGTTAACGCCCACCGGGGTACTGCGTGGCCGGGTGCATGATCCGAAAGCGGCCATTTTGGGACAGCACTGTGGGTCCGCCGGGCTTTTTGCCTCGTTAGCGGATCTAACAACGTTTGCACGGTGGTTTTTGGGTGAGGATGATTGTGTGCTGACACCTGCAACCCGTGACCTATTGGCGACGGACCAAACGCCGCACCGCAACCTCGGCCGATCACTTGGGTGGAACTTACTGGCTGCAAGCACGCCGGATCATCTGGTGTCCTTTCACACGGGTTTTACGGGAACCATTTTGATCTTGGACCGGATGACGCACCAAGGCCTTGTGTTACTGACCAACCGGGTGCACCCAACGCAACAAAATCACCGGTTTATTGAACGGCGTCCCAAACTCTACCGAACGTTTTTGGATGAAGTGAGTGAAAAATAGTTTAGGCGGTCAAGCACTGTGCTACACTATTAACCGTAATGTAACGGCTTACAAAGTGAAGAAGGAGTGCACATAATGACTGAACCAATGTTTATGATTCCGGTGTTTCATGAAAAAATTTGGGGCGGAACGGGCCTTCATGACCGGTTTGGCTATGAAATTCCAACGGACCACACCGGGGAAGCGTGGGCCATTTCGGCACATCCCCATGGCCCGGCAACCATCGTTAACGGAGAATTTAAGGGGCAGTCGTTAGACACGATCTGGGCAACCCGCCGCGATGTGTTTGGTAACGCCACGGGGGATGTTTTCCCACTGCTGACCAAGATTTTGGATGCCCACGAGGATCTTTCCGTCCAGGTTCATCCAGATAATGCATATGCTGAGGCACATGAACATGAATTGGGGAAGACGGAATGCTGGTACGTGATTGCGGCGGAACCTGGTGCCAAGCTTTATTACGGACATAATGCAACGACCAGAGCGGAATTGGCCGATTGGATCGAGCATGATCAGTGGGACAAGCTGTTCCGAACGGTTCCGGTTAAAGCCGGGGACTTCTTCTACGTGCCAAGTGGAACGATCCACGCCCTCGGAGCCGGCGTCATGGTTTTAGAGACCCAGCAAAGTTCTGACACCACATACCGTGTGTATGATTGGGATCGTGAGGACGCTAAGGGCCGGAAACGGCCACTCCATAAACAACAAAGTATTGACGTCACAACGGTGCCACATGTTGACCCTAAGCTAGCTGTGGAAAAAACGGTGGTGGGTGACGCGGTCATTAAAAAGTTTGTGTCGTCTGATTTCTTTGCTGTTTACGAATGGAAGACAAACGGTGACGAACTGCACTTTACACGTGGCAAGGCGCCATATACGTTGGCCTCCGTTCTCAATGGACGTGGCGAATTACTGGTTCCTGGTGAAACACCATACACGTTGACGAAGGGGATGCACTTTATCTTGCCGTTTGACGTTAAGGAATGGACAGTGCGCGGCGATGTGCAAATTATTGCCAGTGAACCCGGACAACAGGCCTAACGTCAGTTTAGTCAGAAAATGAACGTAAAAAGCAGCCCCTTTCCAGAAAACGGAAAGGGGCTGCTTTAATTTACATAAATGTGATTAAAAGGTTGCTGGAATAACCATGGCATCCTGTTCACTGAAGTCTTGCTCTGGATACTTGCGTCTTAAGGCGGCCACAAGCAGGTGTTTAGCGATGTCACCGTTACGGGTCAAAATCGGTCCGTGGAAGTAGGTGCCATAAACGTTTTTGTAGTGAACACCCTCGGTGCCATCAGCACCGTTGTTACCAGCACCTTCGGAAACAACACCCAGTGGGGCTTCGTCATCGCCAAGGAAAGTCATCCCCTGGTGGTTTTCAAACCCATGGTACGTTTCACCGGTTTGGTCATCCTTGATGATGGTGTCCCCGATGAACCGGTGATCCTTTTGGTTAGTGGTGTAGTGACTCATGGATTTCGTTCCCATGATGCGTTCGCCGTCAGCGCCAATGTAGTACTGACCGAGCAACTGAAAACCACCACAGATGGCTAATGTAGGACCACCGTCCTCAATGAAATCAGTGATTGCAGCGGCTTTTGACGGGAGGTCACGCGCTACGATCGTTTGTTCAAAGTCCTGACCACCACCGAAGAAAATAATGTCGGTGGCTGCGGGATCAAACGTGTCGCCCAAGCTGACTAACTCTGTGTGAATGGTGACGTTCATTTGTTTTGCATAGTAGTTCATGGCGAGAATGTTACCAACGTCGCCATACGTATTCATCAAATCGCCGTATAAATGGGCGATAGTTAATTCGTAAGCTGCCATTAAGCACCCATCCCTTCTTTAATGAGGCCTTCACTGGCCCACAGTTTCCGGAGTTGCAAAATTGCGGTGTACGTTGCTAAAACATAAACTTTATCCGTCGGCAATTGCTGGATCTTCTTCGTGACTTCACCAAGATCTGGTTCGGTCAGCGGGTGATCGACACCAGCAACTTGAAGCCGGAAGGTGATGTCTTTGTAACGTTCACCACCAGTCATAAACGCCTTGATCTTCGGATGCTCACCTTGACCGGCAGCCCCCAGCTTTTCAAACTCGCCGTCCCAGATCCAGCTCGTATCGATCCCATCCGCATAGTTAGCGTTTAACAGACCGACAAATGAAAAGTCAGCTGGTTCCGTCAAAATCATGTCGATGACTTGGTTCACGCCAACGGGGTTCTTGATCAGAATGAGGGTAACGTCTTTATTACCGACGTGGACAACTTCCTGACGGCCAAAGACCCGTTCGTCGCTGGTAAAGGCGGCGCGAATTTGTGCAGGGCTAACGTCCAAGAACCGACCAACTGCGTAAGCAGCGAGGGCGTTGTAGATATTATACAAGCCACCGATGCCAATGTTAAATGATTCGCCATCAAGGTCGAACGCGGATGAGGTTGGGGTCATTGCCCCAAGCTTTGTGACCGCATAGGTTAATGCGGGCCGCTCGAAGCCACAGTTAGGACAGAAGTAGTCCCCAAGGTTTCCGTAGGTCATGAAGTGGTAGTGCAAGACGTGTTCACAGTTGGGACAAAGGATCCCATCCGTGTTTGTTGGGGCTAACATGTCACCCTTTGGAAGGTGGTTAAACCCGTAAAAAATCTTTGGGTTTGGGAGGTCAACAGAATTAAACAACTGAGCGTCACCGTTAGCGATGATGGTTGCTTCCGGTGCCAGTTTGACCCCATCAAGGATTTTTTTGTACGTCGTGTAGATTTCCCCGTAACGGTCCATTTGGTCCCGGAAAATGTTGGTGAAGACAAAGGCGATCGGCTTAATGTACTGTGTGACCTTAATGACGTTGGCTTCATCAACTTCTAAAACGGCCAGTGGCCGTGAGCCGTGAGCCCGTTTAGCGTGCAGAAAGGTGCCGACGATACCTTGTTCCATGTTTGAACCAGTTGGGTTGGTTAACACATCATCGTACTTTTCGCGGAGGACCCGCACGGTTAGTGCCGTGGTTAGGGTCTTCCCGTTGGTACCCGTGATCACGATAACATCATAATTTTTGCCGAGCGTCTTTAGGAGCTCGGGGTCGATGCGGGTCGCTAGCTTACCAGGTAGTGAGGACCCGCCGTGGAGAAACGTGTGTAAAAACCAGTATGAAGATTTGCCAACTGCTGTGGCGATCCCGCTTCGTAATGACATGAAAAGACTCCTTTAATTCTGTTAATTAACTTTAAGTAGTTTAGCACAAGTTGTGGAATCCGGGTGCCCTAGCGCTCACCTTTAAGGGTGCGTTAACAAATTGCCGTGAGAATGACGGTGGCAATCGTCATTTTACAAGGTTTTTGTGCGCGTCCCTGTTCAAGTATTCATGCATTCGGTATAATAGTAAGGATTAAAAACAGGTGGAGGACAGCACATGTCACAGTTATTTTTTCGTTACGGTGCAATGAACTCTGGGAAGACAATCGAGATTTTAAAGGTTGCTCATAACTATGAGGAGCAGGGAAAGTCTGTCATTATCATGACCAGTGCATTAGATACGCGTGATGGCGAGGGTTACGTTTCAAGTCGAATTGGGCTGAAACGGGCCGCTAACACAATCACTGGCGAGATGAACGTCTTTGAAGAAGTGAAAAAAATTGATCCAGCGGCGTCATGTGTCCTCGTGGATGAGGCCCAGTTTTTGCAAAAGCACCACATCATCGAGTTGACGCACGTTGTGGATGAATTGCACATTCCGGTGATGGCGTTTGGGCTAAAAAATGACTTTCGTAATGAGCTGTTCGAAGGGTCAAAGTACCTCCTGTTGTACGCGGACAAAATTGAAGAAATGAAAACGATCTGCTGGTTCTGTGAGAAAAAGGCGATTATGAACCTGCGTTTTCACGATGACCGGCCCGTTTACGAAGGTGAACAGGTCCAAATCGGGGGGAATGAAAGTTATTACCCAGTGTGTCGGGAACACTACTTCAATCCGCCGTTGAACCGATCGGTAAAGTAACCGCTATTTCGTGAGTTGAGGAGACAAGAACGTTTATGGATGAGATGTTTGACAAATTACAGGCGGTCGCTGATCGCTACGAAGAACTGAATGAATTAATGAGTGATCCGGAAGTAATCTCAGATTCTGAACGTTTCATGAAGCTGTCAAAAGAAGAAGGAAGCATTCGTGAAACGGTGGAAAAGTACCGTCGTTATCGGAAGGTCGTCGACGAAATCAACGATGACAATGAGATGCTACGCGAAAAGCTCGATTCAGAAATGGAAGAACTAACCAAGCAAGAATTAAAGGAACTGGAAGCAGATAAGGCAACGTTGGAGCAGGAGATTACGGTGTTGATGCTGCCAAAGGATCCAAACGATGATAAGAACATCATCATGGAAATCCATGGTGCCGCTGGTGGTGACGAAGCCAGTCTGTTTGCAGCGGACCTCTTTAACATGTACACCCGGTATGCTGAAAAGCAGGGGTGGGATGTTGAAATCATTGATGAAAATGCGACTGAAGTCGGTGGTTTCAAAGAAATCGTCATCATGATCTCTGGCGATAAGGTTTACTCCAAACTGAAATTTGAAAATGGGGCGCACCGGGTTCAGCGGGTCCCAGTAACGGAATCAGCTGGACGGGTCCACACGAGTACCGCCACAGTTGGTGTGATGCCAGAATACGAAGATGTTGACATTGATTTAGAAGCCAAGGATATTCGGACAGATGTGTTCCGGTCCTCCGGTGCGGGTGGTCAACATATTAACAAGACGAGTTCAGCGGTGCGGATGACCCACTTGCCAACCGGAATTGTCGTGTCCATGCAAGATCAACGGTCACAACAGCAAAACCGGGTCAAGGCGATGGAAATTCTGAAGCAGCGGGTCTATGACTACTACGCTTCACGGGAACAAAACGAGTACGACGAACAACGGAAGTCTGCCGTTGGGACGGGTGACCGGTCTGAACGAATTCGGACGTACAACTTCCCCCAAAACCGGGTGACTGATCACCGGATCAACTTAACGTTAAATAAGCTGGACCGGGTCATGAACGGTGAACTTGATGACATTATTGACGCACTGTTGCTGAACGAACAAGCCCAAAAGATGGAAGAGCTGAACAATGGCTAATCCAACGATGTTAGAAGCCCAGCAATGGGCTTCTTCTTGTTTTACCGGAACTTCAGCAGGCGCTGATCCACAATTAGCAGAAACATTAATGATGGACCTTTTTAACTGGCGGCGCACACAACTCTTGATGCAACTTCGAGAATCGTTAACGGACGATCAGTGGACCACATATCAACAGGCTGTTCACCGGATTGCTAATGGGGAACCAGAACAATACATTACCGGCCATGCCATGTTTTACGGGCACGACTTTTCGGTGAGCCCGGCGGTATTGATTCCACGGCCAGAAACAGAAGAATTGGTCGAGTGGTTATTAAATGACTGTCCAGAAAGTGACAGACCACAGACCGTGGTGGATGTGGGGACCGGGAGTGGTGCGTTAGCCATTGCCACAGCGTTAGCGCGGCCTACATGGCACGTTACGGGCACTGATATTAGTGACGAGGCAATTGCAGTGGCAAAACACAACGGGGCCGCACTGGGTGCATCCGTGTCATGGGTGACGGGGGATCTATACGCCCCCATCACTGACCAGCGGTTCGACATTTTGTTAAGTAACCCACCGTACATTAGCGAAGCGGAACGGCCGTTAATGGATGAGAGCGTCATTTCATATGAGCCACATGGCGCACTGTTTGCGGATGAAGATGGATTAGCGCTGTATCGTCGGTTGGCAGCCGGGTTGGCAGAACACCTCACAACGTACGGCCGGGCCTACTTTGAGATTGGTTATGCACAGGGGCCGGCAGTTGTGACGTTAATGCAACAGGCAATGCCATCCGCCACGGTGACCTTAAAGCAGGACATTACAGGCCATGACCGGATGGTTCGGGTTACGTTGGGGTAAAGGAGACGTTAATAATGGAAACAACAATTTTTTCAAAGCAGGAGTTACCTGCCGCTGCGGCAGCGCTTCGTGCCGGGCAACTGGTGGCTTTTCCCACAGAAACGGTGTACGGCCTGGGAGCGGATGCATTCAATGAGGCCGCAGTTAAACAGGTTTATGCAGCGAAAGGGCGGCCGAGTGATAACCCGCTGATTGTGCACGTTGCAGACATTGCAACGGTAACGGCACTAACGGAACCACTGTCAGACGCTGCGTTAGCACTGATGGATGCGTTTTGGCCAGGCTCGCTGACAATGATTTTTAAGTTGAAACCGGGTGCTCTCTCAAAAGCAGTGACGGGTGGATTATCGACCGCTGCCTTTCGGTTTCCGGCAAACGACACAACGTTAGCCTTGATTAAGGAACTGGGG
Source organism: Furfurilactobacillus sp. WILCCON 0119 (assembly GCF_053471565.1). NCBI lineage: Bacteria > Bacillati > Bacillota > Bacilli > Lactobacillales > Lactobacillaceae > Furfurilactobacillus > Furfurilactobacillus sp. WILCCON 0119. The sequence goes on along the minus strand of NZ_JBPCCV010000002.1, from coordinate 104,797 downwards.
CGGCCCATGGTTGGCCCGTCTGCCAACACATCCGGTAAACCAAGTCCCACAACGGCCCAACATGTCTACCACGATCTTCAAGGAAAAATTGCCGGCATTGTTGACGATGGGCCAACCACGGTTGGTGTTGAGTCAACGGTTCTTGACATGTCAACGGGTCACCCGGCAATTTTGCGGCCTGGCGCGGTGACCCCTGAGCAGATCGAGGCGGTGATTCATGAGCCGGTTGCCACGGAGCTACACAAAGTTGGCGCAAAAGAAACGCCAAAGGCACCGGGGATGAAGTATAAACATTACGCACCAGCGGCCCAGGTGGAAATCGTGAACGACGGTGACTGGGAGGCGGCACTGGCGTGGGCAGCTAAGCAGGATGGTCCGGTTGGTTTGATGGCCACCACAGGGCGGTTAGACGGGCTGGCCATTCCCGCAAATGTGGAAATTTTTCCATTGGGGAGTAACGTTGCCGGGGCAAGCCACGCACTGTTTGCCGGCTTGCGGCATTTTGATGATGAAGGTGCCGTTCACAACATCTTGGCGGAAGGCTTTGCTGAATCTGGTCTCGGATTGGCATACATGAACCGGTTAAAAAAAGCGGCCGGCAACGTGTTCTTCTCGTCCACGATGGCATAAATGGTAAAATTACGCGTCGATTTCTCAATTGAGAAGTCGGCGTTTTTATTTTGGTGCGAAACCAAATGACGGTGGTCACTAGATTTAAAACAGTTCCTGATTGCCATAAGAAATCATGATGGGGTAAACTTGGCGTAATAAAACGTTAGCAAACGAAAATGACGGAGGGTTGCCAATGACTAGTGAAGATTACCGGACGGTCGATCCAGATTTATGGAACGCAATTAACAATGAAGGGACACGGCAGCAAACGACAATTGAATTAATCGCATCAGAAAACATCGTTTCAGATGCTGTTCGAGCAGCACAGGGATCGGTGCTGACCAATAAGTATGCGGAAGGGTATCCTGGGCACCGGTACTACGGTGGTTGTGAATACATTGATGTTGTGGAGCAACTGGCCATTGACCGGGCAAAACAACTGTTTGGCGCAGAATATGCTAACGTCCAGCCTCATTCTGGGTCCCAAGCGAACATGGCCGCCTACATGGCGTTGATCAAGCCAGGCGACGTGGTGCTTGGTATGTCGCTGGATGACGGGGGCCATCTAACCCACGGTTCCAAGGTGAACTTCAGTGGGAAGACGTACACGTTTTACGGTTACCATGTCGACCCAACGACGGACCGGCTGGATTACGATGCCATTTTAAAACAGGCGCAGACGGTTAAACCTCAATTGATTGTGGCCGGGGCATCGGCGTACAGTCGGGAGATCGATTTTAAGGCCTTTCGTGACATCGCAGATGCAGTGGGCGCTAAACTGATGGTCGACATGGCTCACATTGCGGGGCTAGTGGCAACGGGGCTTCACGTTAGTCCGTTGCCGTATGCGGACGTTGTGACGTCCACAACGCATAAAACGCTGCGGGGACCTCGTGGTGGCTTGATCCTTGCAAAGGCGGCCTATGCAAAGAAATTAAATTCGGCAGTGTTCCCAGGTACCCAGGGTGGGCCATTAGAACACGTGATTGCCGGAAAGGCCGCGGCGTTTGGCGAGGCGTTACAGCCAACGTTTAAAACATATGCTGAGCAGATCATTAAAAATGCTAAAGCAATGGCCGCGGTTTTTGAAGCTGACCCAGACGTTCGGGTGCTCACGGGTGGTACCGATAATCATTTAATGACACTGGACCTGACCCACACTTCACTGACAGGGGCGGCGCTCCAAGATTTATTGGATGGGGCGCACATTACAACGAACAAGGAAGCCATTCCAAATGATCCAGAGGGCCCGCGGGTGACGTCTGGATTGCGGGTGGGAACACCAGCAATAACCACCAGAGGGTTTAACGAAGAAGACTGTGAACAGGTTGCGAACTTGATTTTAACGATGATTCACCATCCAGAAGATGCCGCCGTCGCTGAACAAGTGTTAGCGGCGGTCACGACGTTAACTGCTGCCCACCCAATTAATGTGAATTAATTGCAGATAGGCCTCGCGTTTGAAGGGGAAATCGTCTAAAATTGAGAGCAGAATATAAAAGGAGTGTGGCATCCCATGGGGAAGTTTCAAGTTCTTGATCATCCGTTAATTCAGCATAAGTTAACCATCATTCGTAACCAGGACACTGGGACCAAGGTGTTCCGTGAAGTGGTCAACGAAATCTCAACGCTAATGGCATATGAGGTTTCACGTGACATGCCGTTGGAAGACGTTTCCGTCACAACCCCCGTTGCCACAACGACAAAGCGGCAGCTGGCCGGGAAGAAGTTGGCAATTGTGCCAATTCTTCGTGCTGGTTTAGGCATGGTTGACGGGTTCTTGAACTTGATTCCGGCTGCTAAGGTCGGCCACATCGGAATGTATCGGGATGAAGAAACCCTGCAACCAGTGGAATACTTTGTGAAGATGCCAGCTGACATTGATCAACGCCAGATTTTTGTGGTTGACCCAATGTTAGCGACCGGTGGTTCAGCCATCATGGCAATCGATGCTTTAAAACAACGTGGCGCAAATAACTTTAAGTTTATGTGTTTAGTGGCCGCACCAGAGGGTGTAAAAGCTTTACAAAAGGCCCACCCAGATGTGGACATTTACACAGCTGCACTGGATGAAAAGCTTAATGAAGATGGCTACATTGTCCCTGGATTAGGGGACGCTGGTGACCGGTTATTCGGGACCAAGTAATTGAAAACAGGTTGTCATTGTGAGTAATCGCGCTGATAGCCTGTTTTTTTGCACGCACTAATGGCGTTGGTTCAGGGTTTGACGTGAAAAAATTAACCGTTCGTAAAAAAGAATCTTCCTATAATATAAACAGTTAAATTGGTAGCAGGTGGGCGAATCCGTTTAGACGATCAATGATTAATCAAATGAAAATTATTTTCTCACAGTTGATGGTAACGGTTTCAAACGATATAAAACCTTGTGGCAGTAAGAATGAGAAGTCAATTTGATTCCTGAAATTCTTTTGCGAATGCATTTCAATGGTGGTATCATGTTTTTGTATTTTGAACAGCAGGGGCCTGGTTTGTTGTGGCCATTATGGCGACAATTGGGCTGGTTCACAATATTGCAAGACAACTAAGGTTACGAAAAGAGGTGATATTTAGTGGATTCCTTCCAATTTTTGGGGCTGACTTTTCACACTGCCAACGTCATTTCTGTGACAATTGCGTTTGCCCTAGTGTTCTTCTTTATTTTCTTTCTTTCAAGAAAGATCGCGATGAAGCCGACGGGTGGACAAAACATCTTGGAATGGGTGATTGATTTTACGAACGGAATTGTTCGTGGGCAATTACCTGGACGTGATGGCGGTCAGTTAGGACTATTTGCATTTACGCTCTTCTTATTTGTATTCTTTGCTAACCAGATGGGCTTGTTCCTTCAGGTGGCGGTAAACGGTACGGAGTACGTTAAGAGTCCAACGGCTGACCCTGTAATGACACTAACAATGGCTATGGTTACACTTGCGTTAGCGCATTTCTTGGGTGTTGTGAAGTACGGTTTTGGTGGTTATGTATCAAATTCTTACTTAAAGCCATTTGCGGCGTTACTACCAATTAACCTCGTCGAAGAATTCACGAACTTGTTAACGTTAGCTTTGCGGCTATACGGGAACATCTTCGCTGGTGAAACGTTACTTAAATTGATCGGAGGGCTAGCATTTTCACATGGTCTTCCAACCATCATTGTGGCGTTACCACTCGAGATTGCTTGGCAGGGATTCTCGGTATTTATCGGGGCAATCCAAGCCTATGTTTTTGTAACCTTAAGCACGGTATACATTTCTCGGAAAGTTACAGCTGAGGAATAAAAAATTTTTAGGAGGATTCAATATTATGGGAGCAATTGCTGCTGGGATCGCCGCTGCTGCGGCTGCCATCGGTGCCGGAATCGGTGACGGGATGGTTATTTCCAAGACCTTGGATGGGATGGCTCGTCAGCCAGAACTATCAGGTCAACTGCGTGGAACGATGTTCATTGGTGTTGGTTTGATCGAAGCCATGCCAATCATTTCAATCGTTATTGCCTTCTTAGTTATGAACAAGTAGTTTTTGACTAAGAACAACTAAATTCTGACAAGGGAGGTGCCAATAGATGTTTTCACCATTAGTAATGGCGGCTGAAAAGGGTTTCGATTACGGAGACATGCTTTTCTACATGGTCGCTTTCGTGTTACTGATGTGGCTCGTCAAGGTTTTCGCATGGAAACCAGTGACGAAGATGATGAATGAACGGGCGACTAAAATCGCTGACGACATTGATTCCGCTGAAAAGTCACGTGCCGATGCTGCTGATTTAGCAACACAACGCCGCGACGCACTCGCAAACTCGCACCAAGAAGCAGCAACCATTGTGGCTGATGCCAAAACAACGGGGAACGAGCAACGTGATCAAATCATCGCCCAGGCTCAGACTGATGCTCAATCATTGCGCGAACACGCAACGGCTGACATTGATCAAGAACGCCAGGACGCCTTAGTTAGTGCACGTAAAGACGTGGCTGATTTATCTATTGAGATTGCTTCCAAGATCATTCACAAGCAATTGAATGCCGATGATCAAAAGGCATTGATTGATTCTTATATCGAAGGGTTGGGAAAAGATGACCAAACTCGCTAAAACACAAGTTGCGCGTCGTTACGGCCGTGCCATGTTTGACGCTGCCAGCGATCGTCAGCAACTAGAGTCTGTTTATGACGAGCTCATCCAAGTCCAAGGTGTTTTTCAATCCGTTCCTACGTTAGGCACGGTTTTGACAGGTGCTGGCTTACAGAACCCTGAGAAAGAAGCCCTCTTGAAGCCTTTGCTGGACGCGGCTAGTCCGCTCGTCCATAATTTCTTGCAAATGCTTTTCGACTACGGCCGGTTGAATGACACGGTCGCAATCATTGATGAGTTCAAACGACTCTATGATGAACAAAACCAAACTGTTTATGCTGATGTGACCACTGCTGTTGCGCTTAGTGATGAGCAGCAACAGCGGTTAGCCGCTAGCATTGCTAACCGTGTGGGTGCCAAAACAGTGCACGTGAACCAGCTTGTTGATCCTGAAATTGTTGGTGGCGTTATCGTCAACAGCAACAACACGGTGATCGATGGTTCGATTCGCACACAGTTAGCTCATATCCGTCAAGCATTGACGCGATAAAATTCTTTGCAAAGAGGTGAAATCCGCATGAGCATCAAAGCTGAAGAAATCAGCGCTCTCATTAAGCAACAACTTGAGAATTATCAAGAAGAGCTGACCGTTGAAGAAACGGGAACAGTAACCTACGTCGGTGACGGGGTTGCCCGTGCTCATGGTCTGGATAATGCTTTAGCTGGCGAACTGCTTGAGTTCGACAACGGTGTCTATGGCATGGTTCAAAACCTCGAATCCGATGATGTCGGAATCGTTGTTTTGGGTGCTTACGACGGGATCCAAGAAGGTTCATCCGTTAAACGGACGGGCCGGATCATGGAAGTTCCCGTTGGTGATGCTTTAATTGGCCGCGTTGTGAACTCACTGGGGCAAGCAATCGATGGGAAGGGTGAGATCAAGACTGATCACACCCGTCCTGTTGAATACAAAGCTCCTGGTGTTATGCAGCGGAAGTCCGTTAGTGAACCATTACAGACCGGGATCAAAGCCATTGACGCCCTTGTTCCGATTGGCCGTGGTCAACGTGAGTTGATCATCGGTGACCGGAAGACAGGGAAGACGTCATTGGCCATTGATACGATTGTTAACCAAAAGGATCAAGACATGATTTGTGTGTATGTTGCGATCGGTCAAAAGGAATCAACAGTGCGTTCACAAGTTGAAACACTGCGCCAACTTGGGGCCATGGATTACACAATCGTTGTTTCTGCAGGTCCTTCTGAACCTGCGCCAATGTTGTACTTAGCACCATATGCTGGTGCAGCAATGGGTGAAGAGTTCATGTACAACGGCAAGCATGTGTTGATCATTTATGATGACCTTTCCAAGCAAGCCGTTGCTTACCGTGAACTGTCCTTGATTTTGCGTCGGCCACCAGGTCGTGAAGCTTACCCTGGGGACATTTTCTACACCCACTCACGTTTGCTTGAACGTGCCGCTAAGTTGAGTGATGAAATGGGTGGTGGTTCAATGACTGCCTTACCAATCATCGAAACGCAAGCTGGTGACGTTTCAGCCTACATTCCAACTAACGTTATTTCCATCACCGATGGACAAATCTTCCTGAACTCTGATTCATTCTATTCAGGTGTTCGGCCAGCCATTGACGCCGGGACGTCTGTCTCTCGTGTTGGTGGGGATGCCCAGATTAAGGCCATGAAGAAGGTTGCCGGGACATTGCGTTTGGACTTATCTTCATACGCAGAATTGGCTTCCTTCGCACAGTTCGGCTCCGACTTGGATCAAGCGACCCAAGACCGGTTGAACCGTGGGAAACGGACCATTGAAGTTCTGAAACAACCACTTCATGCACCACTTGCTGTTGAAAAGCAGGTTGTGATCTTGTATGCCTTGACACGTGGATTCTTGGATCAAGTGGACACTGATGACATCGCCCGGTTCCAAGAAGAACTGTTCGATGACTTCGATGCTAACCATGCAGATCTGTTGGACACCATCAAGTCAACGGGTGCGTTGCCAGATGATGACGCCATGAAGGCTGCAATCAGTGCATTTGGTGAGAATTTCCAACCAACTAAGGCTGCAACTGACGCAGCTGCTAACTAGTTGAAGGGAAGGTGAGCAAATGCCTGCAGCATTAAACGAAGTTAAACGCCGGATTAGTTCAACGCAGAATACCGCTCAAATTACGACGGCCATGCAAATGGTGTCAACGTCAAAATTAAGCCAAATTCAGCGCCATACCGCTGGTTATCAAGTTTATGCATCAAAGGTCGAAAGCGTTGTGACTCACCTCGCTGCCTCTCACTTATTGGAAACAGCCACCGTTGATGCGGCGGCTTCCAATAAGACTGACGACGTGCCTGTTAGTAGCTTGATGGCACAACGGCCGGTTAAGAAAACCGGCTTGTTGGTTATTACCTCAGACCGTGGGTTAGTGGGGAGTTATAACAGTAGCATCATTAAGGCCACCAATGATTTCATCAAAGAACATGGCCGGACGGAAAATGACTATGTCATTATGGCCGTTGGTGGTAACGGGGCCGACTTCTATAAGAAGCGCGGCATGAACGTTGCCTATGAGTATCGTGGTGTAAGCGATGTTCCGACTTTTATTGAAGTTCGGGAAATCGTGAAGACCGTGACCGCAATGTACAACGATGAAGTTTTTGACGAGCTGTATGTTTGTTACAACCACTTTGTGAACCGTTTGACCTCACGTTTCCGTTCCACCCGGATGTTACCCATCACGGGCGAAACGGTGGCGGAATCTAAGCCAGACGGGGATGAAGCAGTTCAGCCGGATGATCATACAATCAGCATTACGCCAGAATATGAACTAGAACCTTCTGCAGAGGAGATTCTTCAAGTTGTTCTGCCACAGTATGCTGAGAGTTTAGTTTACGGCGCGATCCTTGATGGGAAGACATCAGAGCACGCATCAAGTTCTACTGCGATGCAGACTGCCTCTGATAATGCCCAGGACTTAATCGACAGTTTGAGCCTTCAGTATAACCGTGCTCGTCAGAGTGCGATTACGACTGAAATCACCGAAATTACTGGTGGTCAAGCTGCGTTAGGCTAGGTGGTTAAAGTCCATAATGTGAGGGAACTCCGTTATGGTTGAAAAAATGATGGAAGGAAGAAACGCGAATGAGTTCTGGTAAGATTGTTCAAGTTATCGGACCCGTTGTTGACGTTGAATTCCCTCTGGATGGCACATTACCTGCCATTAACAACGCGCTTCAAGTTAAACGTTCCGATGATAAGGATCTGACGGTCGAAGTTACCTTGGAATTAGGTGACGGAGTTGTTCGGACGATTGCCATGGATGGAACGGATGGCTTACAACGTGGGATGGAAGTCGAAGACACAGGTCATTCAATCTCTGTTCCCGTTGGTGAAGAAACGTTGGGACGGGTATTTAACGTCCTCGGGGAACCAATTGACGGCGGTGCAGACTTAGGTCCAGATGTTCAGCGCGACCCGATTCACCGGGAAGCACCTGACTACGACCAGTTGGCAACCAGTACCGAAATCCTTGAAACAGGGATTAAGGTTATCGATTTACTTGCCCCATATGTCCGTGGTGGTAAGGTCGGACTCTTCGGTGGTGCCGGTGTTGGGAAGACGGTTCTGATTCAAGAACTGATTCATAACATCGCGCAAGGCCACAACGGGATTTCTGTGTTCACCGGTGTTGGTGAACGGACCCGTGAAGGTAACGACATGTACTTTGAAATGAAAGGATCAGGTGTTCTTAAACAGACGGCCATGGTTTATGGTCAGATGAATGAACCACCTGGTGCCCGGATGCGTGTTGCCTTAACTGGTTTGACAATTGCGGAATACTTCCGTGATGTTAAGGGCCAAGACGTGTTACTTTTCATCGATAACATCTTCCGGTTTACCCAAGCCGGTTCAGAAGTGTCAGCTCTGTTAGGGCGGATTCCTTCAGCCGTTGGTTACCAACCAACGTTAGCAACTGAAATGGGTCAACTGCAAGAACGAATCACTTCAACTCAAAAAGGTTCCATTACGTCGATCCAAGCCGTTTATGTGCCAGCCGATGATTATACCGACCCGGCCCCTGCAACGACGTTCGCGCACTTGGACGCAACGACGAACTTGGAACGGTACCTGACACAACAGGGGATCTACCCTGCCGTTGACCCACTTGAATCAACTTCTTCAGCATTAACACCTGAAATCGTTGGTCAGGAACATTACGATGTTGCTAGCCGGGTTCAACAGATTTTGCAACGGTACCATGAGTTACAAGACATCATCTCAATTCTTGGGATGGATGAATTGTCTGATGAAGAACAAACAATCGTTGCTCGTGCTCGCCGGATCCAAAACTTCTTGAGTCAACCATTCTCCGTTGCGTCACAGTTTACTGGGATCGATGGTCAATATGTATCTGTTGAAGATACGGTTAACGACTTTAAAGAAATCTTGGACGGTAAATACGATGACCTTCCTGAAGAAGCATTCCGACTTGTCGGAACGATTGATCAGGCGGTCGCTAAGGCCAAGCAACTACAAGGTAACAATTAAGGGGGCAATGAACAATGGCTGAACCTCAACTGACTGTCACCATTGTGACGCCCGATGGAACGTGTTACGAAAATGACCAAGCAACCATGTTTGTTGCGAAAACAACGAACGGGGAAATTGGGATTTTACCAAACCACGTGCCATTGATTGCGGCTTTGGAAATTGATGAAATTCGGGTTAAGCATGATTCTAGTGATGAAGATGAAATCGCCGTGAACGGTGGCTTTGTTGAATTCTCAGATAATGTGGCAACCATTGTTGCCGATTCTGCTGAACAACAGTCTGATATCGACATTACCCGGGCTGAAAGTGCACGGACCCGTGCACAAAATGCCATTCAACATGCGCAACAGGTTCACGACACCGCTGAATTACGGCGGGCGGAAGTGGCCTTGCGTCGGGCGATTAACCGAATCAACGTTGGTTCGCATAACCGTAACCGGTAGTGCAATTAATTTCACCAGTAAAGAGACTTACTAAAATTTTAGTAAGTCTCTTTTTTTGAGTGAAATATCACGACGCGGGCTTGATTTTTATGCTAAACTGGCGTGTATAAATTAGCGAGGTGCAAAATGGCAGTTTACGGGTTTTCAGCGGTGATTAAGATTGTGGTGCAGTTGGCCTTTATTTGGCTTGCTTTTTGGGCATTGCGACCATTACCGCTCGTTAAAATCATGCCAATGTACCCACGGCAGGCACAGCTTCTGTTAGTTTTGCTGGCCATTACCGTGGGTTACACATGCAGCTCGTTTTTTATTGATTTAACACAAACATTGATCGGCTACCAACCGTAACAAAGGCGCGTTGGCCCATCAATCACAAGATTAACGAATTCATGTCAGTTTGGAGGAACATACCAATGGAAAAAATCATCGTTCATGGCGGTCAACCGCTAACAGGAACGGTTCACATTGAAGGCGCCAAAAATGCTGTGTTGCCAATTCAAGCAGCAGCCATCTTAGCGTCATCTGGCGAATTAGCATTAACGAACGTCCCGGCGCTATCAGATGTTTACTTGATGAACAAGGTGCTGAGCTTTTTAAACATCGATGTTAATTTTGATCAACAAAGTAAATCGGTTACCTACGATGCGACACGCCAACTTGGCTCAGAGACGCCGTTTGAGTACGTTTCAAAGATGCGTGCGTCAATGGTCGTCATGGGTCCATTGTTAGCCCGAGTTGGTCGAGCACGCGTTGCGATGCCAGGTGGATGTGCCATTGGTAGTCGGCCAATTGACTTACATTTAAAGGGATTTGAAGCATTAGGGGCTACGATTGAACAGCATGATGGCTACATTGAAGCCAATGCGGACCACCTGACAGGGGCCAATATCTACCTTGATTTCCCAAGTGTGGGGGCCACTGAAAACATCATGATGGCCGCAACGTTAGCACAAGGAACAACATTGATTGAAAACGTTGCCCGCGAACCAGAAATCGTGGACTTAGCCAACGTGCTCAATAAAATGGGGGCCCACGTCTTCGGCGCTGGGACGGAAACAATTCGGATCGAAGGGGTTTCCGCCCTTCATGGTTGTGAGCACAGCGTGGTTCAAGATCGTATTGAAGCCGGGACGTTTATGGTGGCTGCGGCCATCACCCAGGGAAACGTGTTGATTGCTGACGCAATTCCTGAGCATAACAAGCCCCTGATTTCAAAACTGTTAGAGATGGGCGTAACGGTGCAAGAAGAAGCCGGTGGCCTTCGCATTATTGGGCCTAAGACACTCCAACCAGCGGATGTTAAGACGTCACCACATCCAGGTTTTCCAACGGATATGCAACCACAAGTTTCCGTGCTTCAGTTAATGGCAACCGGAACCAGCACGTTGACTGAAACAGTGTTTGAAAACCGGTTCAACCATCTTAATGAACTTCGCCGGATGAACGCGAAGTTTACAATTGAGGGGAACACGGTTGCCCTCCAAGGGCCGACAGACTTTAGTGGTGCTGAGGTTGGGGCCACTGATTTACGGGCCGCTGCGGCACTTGTTTTAGCGGGACTTGCAGCAACCGGCTACACGACAGTGACCAACCTGAACTACCTTGATCGTGGGTACTGTGATTTCCACACCAAGTTAGCGGCACTGGGCGCTGAAATTGTTCGTGTGGATATGGCCACAGATTTGCAAGCCATTATTTCAGATCAATCATTAAAAATTTTATAGAACAGGTGTAAGCACCGGTTCATGCAAATGACTGACGTTCCGTAACTTTGGAGCGTCAGTTTTTTAGTGTGACGGATGCCTAGACTAAACCCGTGAATGAGGGTGTAGTGGTTTAATGATTGAAGTGATTCTTACGGGGATTTTAATGAAAACACAAGGTTAGCTGACTTCCTTACTGCCCGTAGCGTTAACCGGAAGGATGCTACTGACGAACCGGTTCATCTTGTGCTATAATTGTGCATTGAAATTGTGCGTTTTGAAAGGAGTTTAACATGGCTAAGGATATTGGGATCGATTTAGGCACGGCCAACGTGTTGATCTACGTTGTTGGCAAGGGCATCGTCTTAGACGAACCGTCCGTTGTTGCCATAGATACCAAGACAGAGCGCGTGCTAGCTGTGGGATCAGAAGCTTACCGAATGGTTGGTCGGACCCCCAGCAACATCCGCGCGATTCGACCATTAAAGGATGGGGTAATCTCAGACTTTGATGTAACAGAAGAAATGCTGTCCTACTTTATTAATAAATTAAATGTGAAGGGCTTTATGTCACGCCCAAACATCATGATCTGTGCGCCAACGAACATCACGGAGATTGAACGCAAGGCCATCATTCAGGCCGCTGAAAAATCCGGTGGTGCCAAGGTCTACCTCGAATATGAGCCAAAGGTTGCCGCAATTGGTGCCGGATTAGATGTGTACCAAGCCACGGGTAACATGGTGATCGATATTGGTGGGGGAACGTCCGACATTGCTGTATTGTCACTTGGCGACATTGTGGCAAGTACCTCTTTGCGGATGGCCGGTGACCGAATGAACGCGGACATTGCCGCATACGTTAAGCGGGAACACGGACTGGTGATTGGTGAACATTCTGCTGAGAATATTAAGATCAAGATTGGAACCGCCGTTGTGGAAGATGAACCAGAAACAATGGAAGTTCGTGGTCGTGATAACGTCAACGGGATGCCACACTCTGTGGAAATCAACGCAAACGAGATCGAATCAGCGTTGCATGAAACCTTACAACAAATTGTTGAGGCTGCGCACGGTGTTCTTGAACGGATCCAACCAGAACTTGCCGCAGACATCATCGACCGCGGGATCATCCTGACCGGTGGTGGCTCCTTGTTAAACGGTTTGGATCAATTGATTTCCCGAGAACTGCAAGTGCCAGTCATGGTGTCTGAACAACCACTGGACAACGTGGCGAAGGGTGCTGGGCAGTTATTAGAACGGATGAACGGTAAAGCAAAAGACTAACCGAGTGGAGGTGGTCATTGTGAAATGGTTGTTAACTGCATTGATTCACGGGTACCAGCGGTTCATTTCACCGTTATTTCCACCGAGCTGTCGGTATTACCCAACGTGTTCTAATTACATGCTTGATGCGTTAAAAAAGCGTGGTGCAATACAAGGAACTGTGATGGGGCTTGCCCGAATTTTACGGTGTAACCCGTTTGTTCGTGGCGGCTATGATCCGGTTCCCGATTACTTTACCGTTCGACGCAATCCTGACCCGCAAGACATGGATCCGATTGTGGCGGCGTACATTCATGGAGAACAGCATGGCAAAAAAAGATAAAACAATTCCGGTGTCAATCGAAGAAAAAACGGTTAACGGTAAGGAAATTGAAGAAGTATTAGTAAACAAACAGGCAATTGGTGAAATTGAAGCGACCGAAGATGGCAAGAAGTTTACGGCCACCATGACGGCAGGGCAAAAATTCACCGTTAAGAGCCAAGAAGAGGCCCTTCAGGCCATTCTGGCGGAATATAACCTACATGGTTAGTCGTTTCATTTATGCGGCGACCGTGGAAGCTAACGGCACGGCATGATGGAACCCTGTGAAGGAGGCCAAACGTGCAACGAGAACAAAATTCTGCTAGTCGGAATGAAAAAAAACTAGATTCACGCATCGATTGGGGCATCATCTTTTGTGTCCTCATGCTGGCGTTAATCGGAATTGCCTCCATTTACGTGGCGGCGTCACATGATACGAAGGCAATCAGTATCTCCAAACAGGTGATTACCCAAATCGTGTGGTACGTAATCGGAACGGTTGCGATTGTTGTGTTAATGCAGTTTGATTCAGAACAGTTATGGAAGTTGGCACCGCTAGCATACGGTGTTGGGATTTTCCTGTTGGTCGCGGTGCTCGTCTTCTACAGTCGGGCGTACTATGTTCAAACGGGGGCCCGCAGTTGGTTTGCAATCGGACCGTTGACGTTTCAACCGTCGGAAGTTATGAAACCAGCGTACATTTTGATGATGGCGCGGGTCATTTCCATGCATAACACTGAATATCCCACCCATACAGTGCGGACCGACTGGTTGTTGATTGGAAAAATGTTTGCCTGGACGTTACCCATTTTCATTCTGATGAAGCTTCAAAATGACTTTGGGACAAACTTGGTGTTCGGCGCCATCTTTGCCGGAATGATTTTGGTGTCCGGGGTGACGTGGCGCATTTTAGCCCCAACGTTTATTGGGGCCGCCGTTATTGGTGGCGGGGCCTTAACGTTGGTGATCACTGACTGGGGCCGGGCCATTTTGGGCCACCTTGGCTTTCAATCTTATCAATTTGCGCGGGTCGACACGTGGTTGCACCCAAATGCCGATACCACCAACCAGGGTTATCAGTTATGGCAAAGTATGAAGGCCATCGGTTCTGGTGGTCTGTTCGGAACGGGCTTTAACGTTTCACACGTTTACGTTCCCGTTCGTGAATCGGACATGATTTTTTCTGTTATTGGTGAAAACTTCGGGTTTGTGGGCGGCTTACTGCTCATTATCTTGTATTTCTTCCTGATTTGGCAGATGGTCCGGGTCACGTTTGATACAAAGAATGAATTCTATGCCTACATTGCAACCGGTGTGGTGATGATGATCTTATTCCACGTGTTTGAAAACGTGGGGATGACGATCGGATTGCTACCATTGACCGGGATTCCGTTGCCCTTTGTTAGTCAGGGGGGCTCTGCCTTGATTGGGAACCTCATTGGGATCGGATTGATTATGTCAATGCGGTATCACTACACGAGTTATATGTTTAGTAATGATTCACGGTTTAAATAACTTAAACTAAAGCGAGGTTATGATGATGAATAACGATGCAGAACGTTACTTTTGGACAAAAACAACGGATGAGGGTACGAAGCTAGGGCTTAGTAAAGACGCTCAGGATGAACTTGGCAACGTGACGTACATTGACTTGCCCAAGGTTGGCAGTGAACTTGTGGCCGGGCAAACGTTTGTTAGCATGGAAGCTGAAAAAGCCGTTTCTGACATGCCAAGTCCAATCAGTGGAACGGTGACCGGGTTAAACCCTGCGTTAGCTGACGGAACAGATGCGCTAAATGGCGATTGGGACGAAGCGTGGTTATTAACATTTACCCCAGCAAAGTAATCCAATGACTTAACAAAAAGACACTTGTCGATCATCATCGACAAGTGTCTTTTGTGTTATTAGTGGGTTGCGGCAGTGACGAAGCCGCTAAAAATGGCCGCTGCGTGAGGATCAGTCGCCGCCATCATTTCAGGGTGAAACTGAACGGCAACGAGTTGACGGGTCACGTCTTCAACGGCTTCAATAACACCATCAGTCGCGGTTGCGGTGACGGTGAGACCAGGAGCAGGTTGCTGCACTGCTTGGTGGTGAAATGAGTTAACCTGGCCGTGATCGCCCCACACGGCCTGCATGCGGCTGTTGGGGGTGGTGGTTATCCCGTGAGTGGGGGTCGCCCATGCCGTTGGGTACTGATTGTGGGCAATGGCATTGTCCACGTGACTGGCGATATCTTGAAGGTTCGTCCCACCTAGCGTTGCGTTAATGATTTGCAAACCGCGGCAAATACCGAGAATCGGCTTGTGGACCGCAATGGCCGCTTTGATCAATGCCTGTTCAAATTGATCACGAGCGAGGTCGTTTAACTGGTTAACTGGCTCAGGTTCTGCACCGTACAGGCTGGGGGTCACATCCTGGCCACCGGTTAAGAGAAGGCCGTCGACGTGCTCAATGTAGGCTGCGGCCGTTTGGGGATCACCGATGGGCAGTAAAAGGGGAAGGCCACCAGCTGCGGTAACGCTAGCGACATAGTTCTTTTGTGTGTAGTCAACGTAATTATCATCAAAATGGTCGCTGGGGCGAATGAGGTGGTTGGTGCCAATACCAATTAGGGGTTGCATAAAAATCACTTACTTTCATCAGAATAATGTGTTCAGTATAGGCCTCTTTAAATAAAACGGCGACTGTTGTGTGTTACAAAAGGCCAGTAAGTTGCGTCATCTGTCACTGGCCGTTAAGATGAAAGGATAGTAAGAAGGGACGGATGGAAGATGACAGAGGAGTTAAAACAGGTAACGGTGGTTAGACAGGCGTTACAAGACCTTCGGCAACAGTTACAGGCCGGAACGATCTATCAATCACTTGGGAGCCGGGTTGCCCATGTTTTGGCAGCAGCACCACATAATGATGCAACGCCGGTGACACTCCCTGATGATGAGGACGGGATTCGTGCCCTGGTGGCAACGTTGAACCGTGAGCTCCAAAGCGGCACCTTAGATAGCGTGACAGACGAGCAGTTGCTAATGTTGCTTGGTCATTTGGGAAGTACTGATCTAACGGTGCGAGACCAGGGCGTTTATTACTTTTTGAATGACGCCGTGCAACAACACGTGTTAACGGCTGACCAGATGCGGTTGGTGATGAACGCGTTATTGCAGGATAAAGTTCTTTTTGACCACATCACGGAGCCCACTAATGACGGGATCTACGGGCGGTCATTTGCCATGATGGTGCTGTCATTATTCGTCTATGTTGATCGGGTCGGGACGGCGTTTATGACGCCTGAGATGATGGACCGCCTGGTTGATCAAGTGTTGACCTACATGGCCCTTGAGGACGATACACGTGGGTTTGTCGGCACCACGGGATGGGCGCACGCGTACACCCACATTGGCAACATGCTTGATGAGCTGGCAGAAAGTCAGTTATTAAGTCGGGCGGACAAACTGCTCATGATGGTGGTCTTACTGCGGAAGTACCGGCGGCTAGGAACCCCGCTGATTGCTGGTGAAAATCGGCGTCTCGCTGCTTATTTTGCAACGCTTCTAAACATGAACGATTTATACACCCAGGCCTTTTTGCAAGAGTGGCACCAGTGGCGGGCCGTGTTAAGCAATCAACCACAGCCAAAAGAGGAGGCAGGGTGGAATAAGCTCTTCAATCGTTCCCGGTTGGCGACCGCCATGTTGTTGCGTGATGACTATCCAGAGGCCATTACCGCTGCACTCGAAGTGGAACGGGACTTTATGTCGTAACTAAAGTTTATGCGGCGGTTTTTTGGTCGTTTCGGGTTCGGTCTGGTATACTTAAGGTTCTATCAACAGACCGATTAAAAAGCGAAGAATAGGATGAGGAATTTTATGGACAAGAAAAAGTTGCACATCGCGTTATTATTTGGTGGTAACTCCTCAGAGCATGACGTTTCAAAGCGTTCTGCGCACAACATTTACGATGCCATGGACAAGGATAAGTACGACGTTAGCCTGTTTATGTTCACCAAGGATGGCGTTTTACTAGGAAACAAGGCATCACACCGGATTTTCGATGGTGAACCTGAAGACGTTGTTGTGGCCGAAGAACTACCGAAGATTGATCAATCTAACCCACTTGCACCAGTGCTGGCGCTTAGCGAAGTGAAGGACATCGATTTGTTCTATCCCGTTATCCATGGAAATCTTGGTGAAGATGGGACCATTCAGGGGTTGTTTAAGCTCCTGAAGAAGCCTTACATCGGAAGTAATGTGTTAGCATCCGCCGTCTCGTTTGATAAGGACATGACTAAACGGATCCTGAACCAAGCGCACGTCCGCAACACGGAGTACGTGGTGATTACCCCTGAAAACAAGGACCAGATGGATTACGACACGGTTGCTGCAAAGGTTGGCCGGGTGATGTTTTTGAAGCCTGCTAACCAAGGCTCATCCGTGGGGATTCACAAGGTGTCAACCAAAGAAGAATTTGACGCTGGTTTGGCGGATTCTCTACAATATGACTTCAAAGTCCTGGCTGAAGAAGCGGTCGATCATCCACAGGAAATCGAAATTTCGATTCTTGGTAATGAACATCCCCGTGCGTCAAAACTTGGGGCCGTTCGGGTGCCAGACTCTGACACGTTCTACGACTATAACAACAAGTTCGTGGATGCCAGTGGCATTGTGTTTGAACTACCAGTGATCCTGCCAGAATCACTTGCAAATGAAATTACCAAGATGGGGCTGGATGCGTACGTCGCCCTTGGCTTAAAGGGGTTAGCCCGGATCGATTTCTTGGTTTCACAAGATGGGGTTCCGTACCTCAGCGAACCAAACACGTTGCCAGGCTTTACCAACATCAGTCTGTACCCACAAATGTGGGGTGTTTCCGGGATTGATTATCCATCCCTGATTGATGAAATTATTGATTACGGTTTGGCCGAGTTCAAACGAAACGAGTCCATCAGTTACTCGTTCACAGAATTAGGAACTGAACACGTTGGTGAAAAGAAGTATAACTAGCCATGTGTGCTTAGCCGAGTGCGTTAATGAAACTAAAGAAACGACTGTTTTCCTGAATGTTCGGGAAAGCAGTCGTTTTAATTTGCCCGAATGGTTCTAGGCTGTGGCGTGGATGCCAGAGCGGTTATCTTTACAAGCGCGCACAAATTTTTACAGTTTAGAAATAATGCCACGAGTTTCCCGTATGTCTTAGATAGTGACAAATAACTGCGGGAGGAACCGGCAGATGGAACGCTGTGCATGGGCAACAAAGAGTGTGCAACTGTGTGTATCATGATTTAGAGTGGGGCGTACCAGTGGAAGATGATCAGGCGCTGTTCGAATGCTTGAGTTTAGAACTTTTTCAGGCGGGGTTGAATTGGCAACTCATTTTAAAACGGCGGCCGGCATTAAAAGCAGCGTTAGCGGCATTTGATGTGGATGTCCTGGCGGCGTTCACCGAGGTTGATCAGATGATGTACTTAACCACCCCCACGGTCATTCGCAACCGGCGTAAATTGGCGGCGGTGATCCACAATGCCCGGGTGTGGCAGGACCAACGGTTAGCTGGGGTTTCACCGGCAACAACCTTGTGGCGGCTTCAACGACAGGTTGGGTTAGACACCCCACGCTTAGTGACCGTTGTTTGTACGCAGTTTAAGGAGTGGGGGCTCCAAGGGCTTGGACAAAAGGCGACCCGCAGTTTTCTACAGGCCAGTGGGTTTATTAACGATCATGACCACCAGTGTTTTCGTCGACAAGAAATATTTTTATCTAGCCATACCACTGGACGAATTTCCTAAAACATGGGAAAATAATAACGGCATAATAATCATGTATGCAACAGGAGCCGTTCTGACACACGGTGTTGCAAGCAAGTGATCAAAATGATTGATGGCCGTGGTTTTTGACCCACGGTCGTTGATGTTTGCCAAAACCTAATGTTGATGCGACAACCACGAGTAAAGAAGGTGTTCAATTGGGGCAAGGAGAATTGCGACGGGCAACTGAAGCCGATCTGGATCAAATAATGGTGATTGTTCAGGCGGCCAAACAGGCAATCGCCCGTGCTGGTTTTAATCAGTGGCAGGATGGCTACCCCATGCGAACGGATATGTTGGCTGACCTTACGGCGGGGCATTTGTTTGTGCTCACCAGTGCCGATCAAATAATGGCCGTTGCCGCAATGATTGTGGGCGAGGAGCCAAACTACCAGTTGATTGAACGGGGCGCTTGGCTTCATAACGGTGATTATGCGACCATTCATCGGCTGGCCGTTGCCAGTGCGTTTCATGGGCAGCATGTGGGCGAGCAACTATTGACCCACATGATAACTTGGTTGCGACAAACCAAACCAGGGCTAAGCATCCGGGTCGACACGCATGCTGATAATGTGGCAATGCAGACAATTTTAACGCGTTGCGGGTTTATTGCCTGTGGAACCATCTATGTTGATGGCAATGCACCACGATGCGCATATGAACATTGGTTGAGTTAACAAACTAAAATGCCCCGTCTGTTGCAATCAAGACGAGGCATAAGATGAGAATTTTAGGAGCACGCGTACGTGCATATCGAAAGACCAGAGGACTATCCCAAAAAGAGTTGGCAAAGGGCATCTGTACCCAAGCAACCATTAGTTTAGTTGAAAAACGAAACAAGATTCCAAGTATGCAAATCCTGCTTAAGCTATGTGGCCGGTTAGGCATCCAGCTGGCAGATGTGATCATTGAAACAGATGACCAGACGGCACAGGTTTTTCGCCAAGTTGGTGAGTTGATCCGGTGCCAGGATCTAGATGGGGCGGCAACGCGGCTAGCAACGGTTAAGTTGCAGCGGTTGTCAGAAGATGATCAATTTAAGGCGTACTACTATTATCATGGTGAACTGCAATTGCTCGTCCACCATGATGCGGATGAGGCGATCTTTAATTTTGGGATGCTACTAAACGAATATGCGAGTCGGACTAAGGATATGTATACAGTCATGGCCCGCGTTGGCTTGGGGTTAGCATACGCTGATAAAGGTGCCATGGATAAGGGTGAACTCTTTATCAGTCAGGCCATTGCAGACTTAAAGTCGTTTGATACCGATAGTTATGATTTAGTCCAGGATCAAATCTACACCTTGCTACGGGCGGCCCGATTTTTGCAAGACATCGGAAACCACCAGCGCGCGTTAGTGTTAATGGACAAGGCGATTCAGCTAAGTGACCTTGGTCACAGTTTGTTTTTACTGGAAGAAGTGTACGAAACCAAAGCAGTTAGTCAGTTGGAACTGGCCGATAAGGTGGCAGCGCAAAAGAATTTGTACATTGCGTATGCACTGGCCGTGGTGACGAATAATAAAAAGTTATTAACCAGTGTGACACAAAATGTTTCTAAGTATCAAATTCCGCCGTTGGCGCTTTAAGCACCGCGGTCTGTAAATTGATAAACACCCGTTCTCGAAGGCAATGGTCATCGAGAACGGGTGTTTTTGTGCAAACAAAAAGGTGGGGAAGAAACCTCACCTTTTGAATGGATTATTTCGTTGCTTTAGCGCCTTCAGTTGCGGAGACGGGTTGATTACTCAAATCAGTCCGAACAACCAGCACGTCACAGATTGCGGCCCGGGTGACGTATTCAGTAACAGAACCGATCAGTAAACGTTCAACGGCATTAAGCCCAGTGGCACCGATCATGATTAGATCAGTCCCCAGTTCCTTTGGTGCTTCCTGAGCAATCAATGACTTAGGGGCACCATATTCGATGGAGTAATCACACTTGATGCCGGCGTCCTTAGCCTCGGCTGCGTATTTATCCAGTGTCTTTTTGGCAGTTTCGGTTACCTGTTCAACCATGGTGGTATCAAAACTGGAAATGTTTTGGAAGGCACGGGTGTCAACAACGTGCAGTAGGTGCAGTTGTGCATCTTCACCATTACGCTTAGTAACAGCGACCGCTTTCTTGAATGCTAATTCGGCTTCACGCGAACCATCGATTGGAACCAGAATGCGTTTGTATTGTTGTGCCATAAGCTTCACTCCCCTTTATCTTTCTACATTTATTTTACTGTAAAATCATGAAAAACAAAAGTGAAAGCGCTGCATTTGTGGGCAGGGTGTGTAAAAAATGTTTTTTTAAATCATGTAAGGGGACAAAAGACCGCTTTTTGTTAAAAAAGATTGGCTAATTTAAAAAGTGGACTAACGTTAGCCCAAGTCCCATCCCAGATAAACAGCCGACAATGAGGGCGCCGATCATGACGGAAAAACTGAACATACCGGCAACGGCAAGCAAGCCTGCCACGAGCAGTTCAATGGCCCAGAAGTTAAGGATCCCGGCGATTTCTGGATGCCGGTCTGTGGTAAATAGTAAGAAACCGTTTTGTCTGTGCAGCCATAAGTAACCGCTCAGGACGAATAAAACGAGTGCAAAAAGTGCCATTAATAATTTGATTGCCATGAAGTTCCTCCTAATGAAGCTTAATTATAACGGATTGTTGCAGAAGACGGTAGTGACGGCTGTCATGGAATGGGCAGTGACTAAAAAAACCACCCTCTAGGAGGATGGCATCTCAAAGTATGAACTTTGAAGAAAACTAGTGGTGCCGACAACCGGCTCTTCAGAGTTGACCCGCGACAACGCAGGTGGGCGCTGCTGTTCGTGCGTTTGATTACCAAGAGAAAAGGCTTATCAGCAGCAGGACTAGAGTAGCACCCAAAGTAGTAAGACTGTAAGGCAACACTGTAAGTTGAGCCTTGCGTACACCTTAGATTTCATTCTCAGAATAGCATGAAAGATCAATTCGTGCAATTAGTACCGCCTGAAAATTAATTATCAGAATGATTAGTTGACGACGGTGACTGAGTCAGTGGGTGACCGTTTGCCGCCATGAGTTTTTGATACTGTTCAGTGAAGGCAGTTTCAAACCGACCATTTTGCTTTGGCTGGTAGTACACGGCGTTTTTGAGCATGTCTGGTAGGTATTGCTGCTTGACCCAGTCGTTTGGATAATCATGAGGAAATTGATAATCAGTGCCGTGACCGAGTGCTGCGGCCCCTTGATAGTGGGCATCCTTCAGGTGGTCCGGAACAGCGCCACCATGACCAGCAGTGACATCAGTAAGGGCAGCATCAACGGCATTGATGCCGGAATTGGATTTAGGTGACAGGCACAGTTCGATGACTGCATCCGCCAACGGAATCCGGGCCTCGGGCAGACCAAGCTGTTGTGCCGCGGTTACAGCAGCAACGGCGTGGGTCGCCGCTTGAAGATTAGCCAAACCGACGTCCTCATAAGCAATCACAAGGAGCCGGCGACAAATGATCGTCAGATCGCCAGCAGCGACCAAACGGCTCATGTAGTGAAGGGCCGCGTTCGTGTCGGAACCACGAATCGATTTTTGAAACGCAGAGATGACGTCATAGTGGGCGTCGCCAACTTTATCAGCGGACAGGGCCTTTCGTTGCAAACATTCTTCAATAATTGGGAGCGTGATGGTCACTACGCCATCCTCATCTGGATCTGTGGACTTTACGGCGAGTTCGAGCGCATTTAGTGCACTCCGCAAATCACCGTTTGTCGTCGTGGCCAAGTGCTGTTTCGCATTCTCCTCAAGGTGAACGTTAATGTTTCCAAGTCCGTTTGTAGTGTCATCTAAGGCCCGATCAATGGCGACCGTGATGTCTGCTGGGGTAAGGGGGTGAACCTCAAAAATTTGGGTTCGGCTGCGAATGGCCGGATTAATGTTAATGTAGGGATTTTCCGTGGTGGCCCCGATTAAAATAATCGCACCACTCTCCAGCAATGGGAGTAAAAAATCTTGCTTAGTTTTATCGAGCCGGTGAATTTCATCAAGTAAGAGCACGACCGTCCCACTCATTTTAGCCTCAGCGGCAACGATTTGTAGTTCCTTCTTACCGTCAGTGGCGGCATTGAGCATTCGAAAGGCATATTTTGTGGACCCAGCAATGGCACTTGCAATACTGGTTTTGCCGGTTCCCGGTGGGCCGTACAAAATCATGGATGAAAGCATCTTTGCTTTTACCATTCGGCTGATGATTTTGCCATTACCAACCAGGTGTTGTTGCCCAACGATGTCTTCAATGCGCTTTGGTCGCATTCGGTAGGCGAGGGGTTGCATGGATGAAGTTCCTCCAATCAGAAATAGTGTGGACTGAAAATAAATCGATGATTAATGAAGTGGTGAATTAAAGCGACTGATTTCCTGAACGAGGAAGTCAGCCGCTTAGGCGTTAGTCATCTAATTGAGGGCGCCGTCATTTAAACAGGCGGTGCCAAAAGGAAGGTTGTGATGATGGCGCCTGTGATTGAGTTGTTGCCGCTGGATACTTTAAGGCAATGTCGATCGGGTCCACATCAATGGCCTTTTTGGCTGCGATGACAAGGGCAAGATCAGTTGGTGCCGTTTTGTATTGCGGATCATTTTTGATGGTGAACGCGACAGCATGCATCGTGGCGAGGCGGATGTAGGGGCCAAGAGCCTCCTGACCAAGGTTACCATTTAGAAAAATGGTGTGAGTTGCTTCGTCACGCTGTTCTAAATCTGTTCCGAGGGCCGTTAGATAATCGCCACTTTCTAACTGGGCAACGGTCATGGACAGGGCAACACGCTCACGAAAAGTCCCGAGGTAGTGGCGTTGCTCATCGGGATTGATTTTTGGGGTCCCGTACATTGCGTTTGATAGCCGTTGATTGGGGTCACCTGTGTTCTGTTGATTATCAGCCATAAAAAAACTAGCCTCCTGTCTCCTTGATGTTGTTAGTATAGCACATTCCGTTTGGAACAAACGGCGAGGCCGACGCAAACAAAAAACCGTTGCCAGTTGGCAACGGTTTTGTAACAAGGTGTAACAGGAAATTACAACTTGTTGTAGTATTCAACGATTAATGATTCGTCAATTTCAGCATCCAGATCTTCACGTTCTGGCAGGCGAACCAATGAACCCTTTAAGTTGTCAGCGTCGAATTCAACGTATGAAGGACGACCAACAACGGCTTCAACAGCGGCCTGGATAATAACCATCTTCTTTGACTTGTCACGAACGGCGATTTCTTGGCCAACCTTAACTTCGTATGAAGGAATGTCGACACGCTTGCCATCAACAGTGATGTGACCATGGTTAACCAATTGACGTGCTTGGCGACGAGTTGTTGCCAAACCTAAACGGTAAACCACGTTGTCTAAACGACGTTCAAGCAGAACGAGGAAGTTAGTACCATGAGTACCCTTACGGATCTTACCAGCCTTAAGGAAAAGGTTAGCAAATTGACGTTCGCTCATGCCGTATGTGAAACGCAACTTTTGCTTTTCACGTAATTGCATCCCGTATTCTGAAATCTTGGCACGACGGCCTTGGCCGTGGTCACCAGGAGCATAAGGGCGACGAGCTAATTCTTTACCAGTTCCTGAAAGAGAAACGCCTAAACGACGTGAGATCTTCCAAGAAGGACCTGTATAACGTGACATATTGTATGTCCTCCAAATAATTTGTTTGGAGTAAAAGATGCGAAGTGTAGGTTCGGTATTCGTGCAGATCGCTTTGCAAGGTTCACCGGAGCAGCCCCGGTTACTAATTGAACTGACCTGACGGCGCAGCACCAATCTGTTGACGAGCTTACCACCTACTGCTGCAAATTTTACAACTGGAACAGTATACCGTGCTTTACGCCGTTATGTCAAGGTGGCGCATTAACACCGCGGCAAAAGCAGTTAATTCTGTTTCGTCATCCGCACTAAATCGGTTCAGTGTGGGTGAGTCGAGGTCGAGGACACCAAACTGAACATGATCTTTCGTGAGGGGGATGACCAGTTCGGCGTTACTAGCAGCGTCACAGGCAATGTGATCGGCAATGGCGTGAACGTCTGCAATCCGTTGTGACGTTTGACTGGTAAAGGCAGCCCCGCACACACCACGGTCTGGGCGAATGTGGACGCAGGCAACCCGTCCCTGAAATGGGCCGAGACACAATTCGTTATCAGCCTTATGGTAGAGGTAAAAGCCCGCCCAGTTCAGGTCAGGGACAGTTTCCATCAGGAGTGCTGACGCGTTGGCCAGATTGGCAATGGTGTCGTGTTCGTCCGTGAGTAAGGCGTCCAATTGTTGGACAAGGAGCGATGGTGAGGAAGAATTCATGTGATGAGGCCTCCAGATTTTCTAAGATAATGATAAAGTCATGTAAACGTAACCTAACGGCTAAAACCCGCTATGCTATACTTTTAATTAGGTATCGTTCATTAGCTGATCGAAAGGTCAAATAATGACATAAAGTGTAAAGATTTTATTCAAAAAAGCAAGTCATTCGTGCTTGCGAACGGGGACGGACGTGCATAATGATTCAAGTGTTAATTGGGATTGTTGTTTTAGCAGTTATTCTATACGGCTCAGTGTTTGCCTTTCAACGGATCACAACGCACAAGGTGAGTGTGTTGCGTGATCGCTTAGTGGACTTACAACAGCTGGGCGTGGGGGATCAGGTCGAGGCTGGTCGACAAATGAGCCTTACGGGCCAATCATTGGCGGCGTTTGATAGCCTCATTGAGGAATATCGTGACGTCATGGAACGGACGTTACCAGCGTTAAACCGCACGCTTGATGAAGTGACGCTAGATGTTCGTGGCATCAACTTCGTTAAAACACACAACGAACAAAAACAGGCTGAGGAGCTCGCAACCTTAGCGGAAGAACGGTTAGAACACGTTCACAACGGATTGATCGAGTTAAAAAAGGTCGACCAAGAACACCATGAAGCCGTTGACCGGTTGGAGAAAAAGTATCAGGATCTTCGGAAGGTGTTGCTATCGCAGAACCTGAGCTTTGGTCCCAGTATTGATCAGTTAGAAGCACAGTTAGCACAGCTAGAAGACCAGTTTGATGAGTTCACAACGTTATCAAGTCAAGGTGACCACGTTGCGGCACAAGCAGTGCTAGAGCAACTAACGACAGATACGGACGCGTTGGAACAGCTGATTGCGGCGATTCCGGCATTGTATGATGACTTAAAGACTGGGTTTAACGATCAGCTGAATGATATTACCGAAGGGTATCAACAGTTGATCGCTCAAAATTATGTGTTTGATCATGTTGATGTATTGGGGCAGGTCAACCAGGCTCGTCATGAAATCCAAGCGGCGACCCAGGAGCTGGCGAACTTAGATCTGACCACAGTTACGACAGCAAATAAAGACATTGCGGCACAGATCGATGCGCTGTATGACGTCATGGAGCAAGAAATGACGGCCAAGGAAACGGTCGGCAAACAGCAAAAAGAGGTTCACGATTTTGTTGTTCATGCACAACGGCAAAATCATGCGCTCCAAATTGAAATTGATCGGTTGAGCCAAAGTTACGTGTTGGATCATGGTGAGGAAAACAACGCTAAATCGATGTCTGACGAAATTCAACGGGTGGTTGAACAACAGCAAACGGATGAAAACGGGCTTGTGACCCACACCGTTAGTTTTTCAACGGTTGCGAAGCATCAGCTGGCTCAGTTGGAGGCGTTGAGAAACATTGAACAGCGACAACGACAGATCAACACAAGCATCCAGGATCTCGGAACTCATGAAAAGGCCGCCCGGGACCGGTTCCAACAGTTTGACAACCAAATGCACACGATCAAGCGCCAAATTGAGGGGTTAAATCTGCCCGGATTGCCTGAGGATTACTTGGACTATTTCTACGTGGTCAGTGACGAAGTTGAAAAGCTTGGGAAGTCGTTAAGTCGGACTCGGATTAATATGGAAGACATTACAAAACAATTGGTGATGATCCAAGCGGACATGTCGACCTTAAATGAAAAGAGTCAGGACTTACGGGACAGTGCGCTGCTTGCTGAACAACTCATGCAGTATGCCAATCGCTACCGGCAAAATAACGAGATTATGGCAACGGCCTGGACGAAGGCCCAACGTGAGTTTGGTCAACAGTATCGGTATGCCGAGGCACTGGAAACGATGGCGAGCGCGTTGGATCAGGTTGAACCTGGTGCCTACAAGCGAATTGAAAATAACTACTATGGTTCACAAGGTGTTCAGGAATAGCTGGAGCAAAGAAGACGGTGCGTTAAGACCGCCTTTTTTGTTTGGAAACTAACCCGCAGGACCAACGCTAGGTGACTGGGCGAAAACGTGCTATACTGATTCAAGTTTTTAACTCGAGTCGAACCGAATTTTAAACGAAGAAGGGACAACATGATTTACTTTGATAACAGTGCAACAACACAAGTGGATCCATCTGTTCTGACGACCTATACCAAGGTGAGTGAGAGCATTTGGGGCAACCCGTCGTCTTTGCATAATTTTGGTGAGCAGGCCTACAACCTGCTGGAACAATCACGGCAACAGATTGCCGACTTACTTGGTGTTCATCTGAGTGAAATTCTTTTCACGAGTGGTGGGACTGAGGGGGATAACTGGGTCGTTAAGGGCACGGCGATGGAAAAACGGGCGTTTGGTCGCCACATCATTACCAGCGCGGTTGAACACCCAGCCATCCACAATTCTATGGAACAGTTAGCGCAGCTTGGCTACGAGATTACGTACCTCCCCGTGGACGCTGAGGGCCGTGTATCAGCAGCTGATGTGAAGGCCGCGATTCGGCCAGACACCATTTTAGTGTCAGTAATGGCCGTTAATAATGAAGTTGGTAGCATTCAACCACTGACTGAAATTGCTGATGTGCTGACGCCCTACCCAACCATTCACTTCCATATTGATGCGGTTCAAGGCATTGGTAAGGGGATTTCAGACCTGATTTTTAATGACCGGGTCGATTTCATTACCTTTTCCGGGCATAAATTTCACGCACCACGCGGCATCGGGTTCATTTACGCGCGTTCAGGCAAGCGATTGGCGCCGTTAATGACCGGTGGTGGGCAGGAACGCAACCTTCGGAGTGGGACTGAAAACCTCCCAGCAATTGCTGGAATGGCCCGGGCCCTGCGGCTTTTACTGACGGATGAAGCAACCCACGTGGCCACTGAACGAGCCGTTCGGGCGAAGATTTTAAATCACATTAAGGATTTTCCCAAGGTCACGCTGTTCTCACAGGATAATGATGACCACTTTGCACCGCACATTTTGTGTTTTGCGATTGAGGGTGTCCGTGGTGAAACAATTGTGCACGCGTTTGAAGACCATGATATTTACATTTCAACAACCAGTGCTTGTTCATCGAAAAAGCACTTGGCTTCCAGCACATTAAAAGCAATGCACGTTGCTGATGATGTGTCTACGAGTGCCGTTCGGGTGAGTCTCGACGAAAAGAATACGCTGGCCGAAGCGGAAACGTTTAACAAGGTCTTTGATCAATTATACGAACAGTTTAAAAAAATTAATTCATAAAATGAACGATTAGCCGTTCAACATTAAAGGAGGATTGTCCATGCAGTACGATGAAATTATGGTTCGCTACGGCGAGTTATCCACCAAGGGAAAAAACCGAAAGTCATTTATTGACCGACTTGGGAGTAACGTCCGTGGCGTGCTTCACGACTTCCCTGACGTGAAGGTGCATCCAGATCATGACCGGATGCACTTAACGTTAAATGGTGCTGACTCTGCCGGTGTGATGGCACGACTGAGCAATGTTTTCGGGATCGAGAACTACTCGCCATCCGTAAAGGTTGATTTGGATCAACAGTTGGTGGATGAAATGGCCGTTAAGATGGTCACGGAACAGTACCAACCAGGAATGACGTTTAAGATCGATACCCGCCGGTCCAATCACCACTTCGGGTTAAGCACGTACGAGATGAATGACCACGTTGGGGGCGTTATTTTAAACGCGTTTGACGACATTCATGTCCAAATGAAACACCCTGACTTAACGTTGCGGGTCGAAGTCCGAAACAACGGGATCTTTTTGTCCAGTGAGACGTTTGATGGCGCCATGGGAATGCCAGTCGGAACTGCCGGTAAAGGGATGATGATGTTATCTGGCGGGATCGATTCACCAGTTGCCGCCTACCTTGCCATGAAGCGGGGCGTTCAGGTCGAAATGGTGCACTTCTTTAGTCCGCCATACACCAGTCAACAGGCGCTGGATAAGGCAATGGAATTGACCAGTAAGTTAACGCCATACACCGGGAAAATTCGGTTTATTCAAGTGCCGTTTACCAAGATTCAAGAAGAAATTAAGGAAAAGGTGCCAGAAGGGTATTTGATGACCATTCAACGGCGCATGATGCTCCGGTTGACCGTTGCGTTAGCCGAAAAACGTCATGGACTGGGCATTTTTAACGGCGAATCACTGGGCCAGGTTGCCTCACAAACGATGGAAAGCATGATGGCCATTAATGATGTGACGGCGATGCCAATTTTACGGCCACTGGTTTCGATGGATAAAAACGAAATTATCGACATTGCCAAGCAAATTGATACGTTTGATTTGTCCGTCCTTCCTTTTGAAGACTGTTGTACAATTTTTGCGCCACCAGCACCAAAAACAAAACCCAACCTCGAACGGACCCGTGAATTTGAAAAGCGGATCGACGTTGATGGGTTACTGGAAGAAGCCTTGGCCGGCGTGAAGATGACCGAGATTCGCCCAGGAGACACATTCTTGAATCAGCAGGCTGACGTATTCGCCGAGCTGCTGTAAGTCGTTAGTCATAAGTCAGGTGGAAACATGATAACAATCCGTGATATTGCGGAACAGGCCGGCGTCTCTGTTTCAACGGCGTCCCGAGCCTTAAACGATAATCCGCGCATTTCAATGGCAACCCGCCGGAAGATTCAGTCCTTAGCGTCACGGCTGGGGTACGTGCCCAACTATAACGCGAAAAGTTTGACCCGCGGTGAGGCCAATGTGGTGGGGGTTGTGTTTCCTCCAAACGCGGCGAGCGACCAAGAGAACCCGTTCTTTATTGACGCAATGCGGGGTATCAACACCGTGTTGATGAGTCGCCATTACGTGTTATCCGTTGCTATCGGCCAGGAGAGCGACGATGTGTTAGCAAACGTCGTGGCCATGGTCGATCAGGCGAAGGTCAAACGGTTTATCCTGCTGTATGCCCATGAGGATGATCCGGTGGCAGATTATCTCCGGCAGGCCGGGCTTCGGTTTGTCATTATTGGGCAACCAAGCGCAGCCCACGCGGATGATTATGTCGATAATGATAACGTTGCGGCCGGAGCAGCCGGGGCGTCTTACCTTATTGATCGGTTGCACGTCAACCGCCCGGTGTTTGTTGGGTCCGTGGCTGACTGGCCATATGAACAAAACCGCCGTCGCGGGTTCATGGGCGTCGCGGTCAAACGGGGGGTTCCAACGTTACAAGTGCAGTTACCCCACGCAGCGTTAGCCGACTGGTTGAGTGAGCATGATCAAATTGACGGCATCCTTGCCAGTGATGATTTGATTGGCCTCGCTTTTTATCAGCAGTGGCAACAGCTTCATCCACATGATCAGTTACCGGTTGTGAGTTACAACCGGTCGGTGGCGCTGTCGCTTCCAAACGTGATGTTTCACTCAATTGATCTCTACCCAGAACGGTTGGGTGCGGCGGCGGCTGAGCTGGTCTTTCGTCACCACACCACCACGGTCGGTGAGGAAAATCGCCTGATCGTGCCGTTTGAAACGTTGAATTAAAACTATCCGCATGGTCTTCAGGCCATTTGTTTAAATAAAAGTGTTTGTCTTTCCAAAATTATTTTGGAAAGACAAACACTTTTTTTGTTCCGCTAAAGAGCTGGTGGGAATGGTATTGAGGTGTTAATGACAAAATAACGGGGAAAGAAAAGTTGCGCAAACGGTTGCATTTTTGTGTAAGCGGTTACATAATAGGAGATGCTTAAGCGTGAATGATCATTCTGTTTGTTTGCTATTATTGTTATCGGAAGTAGTTGGAGGAGACAAAGATGTCAGAAGACAACGGATCACCAGCGGCAACGACCGCTACGAAACCACAGGAACAGGCAAAGCACAAGTTGCCAACGTTACCTGCTAGCGTTATTTGGATGATTAGTTTTGGTTTTCTTGGGGTTCAAATGGCGTTTTCACTGCAAAGTTCAAACATGGGGCGGATTTTTCAAACGATTGGCGCGGATCCAACAAAGCTCGGGGCGTTCTTCATTTTACCCCCGTTAGCCGGCTTAGTCGTTCAACCATTAGTGGGGTACTTTTCTGACCGGACTTGGTCAAAACGGTATGGCCGCCGGATTCCGTACCTCTTGATTGGGGCGGTTGTGGCTGTGATCGTTATGTGCTTGCTGCCGAACGCTGGTAGTTTCGGGTTCGGATACGAGTCACTAGCCGCACTGTGGTTTGGTGCAATCACGATTCTGTTTATGGATCTATCTAGTAACGTCGCAATGCAACCGTTTAAGATGATGGTCGGCGACATGGTGAATGATGACCAAAAGGGGTTCGCTTACGGGGTTCAAAGTTTCTTATCAAACACCGGGGCAGTTCTGGCCTCCATCTTCCCATTTTTGTTAACAGCCATTGGGGTTGCGAACACCGCTAAGAAGGGGGTTGTCCCTCAATCCGTTGTTGTTTCGTTCTACGTTGGGGCGGTTATCTTAATTGTCTGCAGTCTCTTTACTGTTTTCCGTGTCAAGGAATACGATCCAGCAACGTACGCCCGCTACCACAACATTGATGTTGACGCGAACAAGCAAAGCGGTAACATGTTTAAGTTGTTGGCGAAGGCACCAAAAGTCTTTTGGACGGTCACAGTGGTTCAATTCTTCTGCTGGATGGGATTCCAATACTTATGGACATACGGCACTGGGGCCATTGCGAAAAACGTGTGGCAGGCGGTTGATCCTGCCAGCGCAGGGTATCAAGCAGCTGGTAACTGGTTTGGGGTAATGTCAGCTGTTCAATCACTGGCCGCCGTTGTGTGGTCACTGGTTATTGCACGGGTCCCAAACAACTTGCATAAACAGGCGTACTCAATTGGGTTAGCTTTAGGAGCCGTTGGTTTTGGTTCCGTCTTCTTCATTCATGACCGGTGGTTACTGATCATTTCCTTTATTCTGATCGGAATCGCCTGGGCTTCCATGATGGCCTTCCCATTCACCATTTTGACGAACGCGCTTTCTGGCGCCAACATGGGGACTTACTTAGGCTTGTTCAATGGGTCCATCTGTTTACCACAAATTGTTGCCAGTTTATTGAGTTTTGGCTTGTTCCCACTGCTGGGTTCATCCATGCCAGTAATGATTTTGCTATCAGGAATCTTACTTCTTCTGGGCGCTTGCTCCGTTGGGATCGTGCACGAAACGTACGCTGAATAAGTTAATGACGACGAGTGAAAGGAAAAGATGATGAAACAAACGTTTGAAATTGAACCATGGAACGTGGTCACACATGAATTTAATCCCACCGATAAACGGCTTCAGGAGTCCATGACAAGTTTAGGAAACGGCAACATGGGCCTTCGGGGATTCTTTGAAGAAAATTACAGTGGTGACACACTCCCCGGCACGTACATTGGGGGCGTGTGGTTCCCCGACAAGACGCGGGTTGGTTGGTGGAAAAATGGGTATCCCGAGTACTTTGGGAAGGTCATTAACGCAACGAACTTCATCAAAATGAACATCATGATCAACGGTGCGCCCGTTGATTTAGCCACTGATCAAATTCGTGATTTTGAATTGAACCTTGATATGAAACGGGCAGTCTTAACCCGGTCGTTTACGGTGACCAAAGGCGACGCCACGGTTGCGTTGACGTTCGAACGGTTTATCAGTGCTGCACAAAAAGAGCTGGCCGTTATCAGGGTCACAGCGAAAAACGTCGGGGCAACGGCGGTTGATCTAAAGGTGACCTCTGAACTTGATGCAGATGTTCAAAATGAGGATGCAAATTACGACGAGCGCTTCTGGAATGTGCTTGAAAAGAAGGCAACCGGCAATCAGGGCACACTTATTTCGATGACCAAGGAAAATCCGTTTGGAACGCCACGGTTCATGGTCGGAATGGGCATGGTCAACACCACTGACTTGACGGATTCAGCGACTGCTTCAACCACTGACCTGACGGCAACAACGACGGTTAGCGGAAGCCTTGCCGCTGGAAGTGAGACGTCCTTTACTAAACGGGTGGTGGTGGTTTCATCCCGTGATTACTCTGATCAGGTAGCGTTATCGGCAGCCCTTCAGACGTTAATGGACCAGGTTTCTAAGCGTCGTTTCGAAGACCTATTGGCTGATCATGCTGCCATTTGGACAGACCGCTGGGAAAATAGTGATGTGCAGATTGACGGCGATCTGGCGGCCCAACAGGGGATTCGCTTTAACCTCTTCCAACTGTTTTCAACCTACTATGGTGACGATTCGCGGTTAAACATCGGACCAAAGGGCTTTACTGGTGAAAAGTACGGTGGTGCGACTTACTGGGACACAGAGGCCTTTGCAGTTCCAGTGTACCTTGGTGTTACGGATCCACAGGTAACACGTAACCTCTTAATGTACCGGTACCAACAACTTGACGGTGCTTACCACAACGCCAAGATGCAGGGACTGGCTGGTGCCTTGTACCCGATGGTGACGTTTGACGGGATCGAGTCACATAACGAATGGGAAATTACGTTTGAAGAAATTCATCGTGATGGCGACATTGCGTTTGCGATTTATAACTACACCCGTTACACGGGTGACACGAGTTACGTTCTACATGAAGGAAGTGAAGTACTGGTTGGGATTTCACGCTTCTGGGCAGACCGGGTTCACTTTTCAGAACGGCACCAGCAGTACATGATTCATGGGGTGACCGGTCCTGATGAATATGAAAATAATGTTGATAATAACTGGTACACCAACTACTTGGCCCAGTGGACCTTGCGTTACACATTGTCAATTTTGGCTCAACTTGATGAAACGCAAGCGGCTAAGGTTAACGTAACACCGGCCGAACAGGCACAATGGCAAAAAATCGTGGACAAAATGTACTTGCCATCAGACGATGAATTAGGCATTTTCGTTCAACATGATGGGTTCTTGGATAAGGACATTAAACCCGTCAGTGCGATTCCGGCAGATCAATTACCAATCAATCAGCACTGGTCATGGGATAAAATTTTGCGGTCTCCATACATTAAGCAAGGGGATGTCTTGCAAGGGGTCTGGGATTTCATTGACGATTTTACCCCGGCCGAAAAGAAGGCCAACTTTGACTTCTACGAACCACTAACGGTCCATGAATCAAGCTTGTCAGCGGCGATCCATTCCATTTTGGCGGCTGATCTTCATTATGAGGATAAGGCTGTGGAAATGTATGAACGGACGTCACGGTTAGACCTTGATAATTACAATAATGATACTGACGATGGGCTACACATTACCTCGATGACCGGGAGTTGGTTAGCCATTGTTCAAGGGTTTGCCGGCATGCGGGTCCATGATGATCAGCTGCACTTCACACCGTTCTTACCGAAGAAATGGACTAGTTACCAGTTCCGGCAGTTATTCCGGGGCCGCTTAATTGAAGTTCACGTGGATCAAAATGGGGCCACGGTTAGCCGAATCAGTGGTGAACCGCTGACCGTCATCCTTAATGGTCAAGAGCAAACCATCTAATGATGCGTTCAGCGCCATGTGCGGTTGGCGATTTTCTTAACAAAGCATTTTGATGAGGTCATTTTGGTTTTACATCATGTCTAAATGGGTTAGAATTAACCACAATTAGGCGGTGTTAAATGAATATGCCTAAATTTTAAATTGAATTAAGGAGTGGTCCTCGTGGAAATCGTTGCAGATGGTAATAATGTTCAACTTGTTGGTGAGCCATTAGCTGTTGGTGAAGCACTACCCCATTTTAAGGTCTTTGATGCGGATGGTAATAAGGTCAAAATGGCTGAATTACTGGGCAAACCGTTGGTGATCAGTGTCGTACCGGATTTAAATACGCCGGTTTGCTCACTGCAAACGAAAAAGTTTAATCAGCAGGCGGATCATCATAAAAATGTGCGTTTTGTGACGATTTCAATGAACACACCACAGGAGCAACAAAACTGGTGTGCTGCCGAAGGTGTGGTGAACTTAACGGTTCTGTCAGACCAGGAACAATCCTTTGGTTATGCAACAAACCTATTGATTCCAGACCTTGACGTGTTGGCACGGGCCGTTTACGTCTTTACTGCCGACGGTCAGGCCGTCTATCGCCAGGTTGTCCAAGATCTCCACCGGGAACCAGATTATCTGGCTGCCCTTGATGCACTGGGGCAATTTAATAATTAAGCTTGACGATGGGGTGGCGACAGCCTATCATTAATAACACTGAAACAGACAGAATTATGAATTGCTAAAAACAAGAGAGTAGCGCGCGGGCACCTTCAGCAAGCTGACGGGTGATGTGAGTCAGTGGTGACCGGGACGGCGAAAGTACCTTGTTTGCTGTGTCGCTGAACATGAGTCATTTGATTCGTAGTAAGCGGGACCGACCCACACGCGTTAAGTGTGCTTGAGTGGGGTGGCAACACCCAATTTAGGTGGTACCGCGAGTAATCGTCCTAATTTCGTTATGAAATTAGGACGATTTTTCTGTTTCAGGACTTAATCGATTATCAATTGGTGGCCATGCCGCCGTAAAGAAAGGATCATTGCCATGACAACCAAAGATTTACCAACCAAATATGATTCACACATGGTCGAAGACGGCCGTTATGAAAAGTGGCTCGACGCCGGGCTGTTTAAGCCCTCAGGCGACAAGAAAGCCAAACCTTACTCCATTGTGTTACCGCCACCAAACGTGACCGGGAAACTTCATTTAGGCCACGCGTGGGACACCGCATTGCAAGATATGTTGGTCCGTTATAAGCGGATGGAAGGGTACGACACTGTGTGGGTTCCAGGAATGGACCACGCAGGGATCGCCACCCAGGCGAAGGTTGAAGCGCGGCTCCGTGAACAGGGAATCACCCGTTACGATCTTGGTCGCGAAAAGTTCATTCAACAGGTTTGGGACTGGAAAGATGAGTACGCAAACACCATCCACAAGCAGTGGGCGAAGTTAGGGCTGTCAATGGATTACAGTCGCGAACGGTTCACGTTAGATGACGGTCTTTCTGAAGCCGTGCGGAAAGTCTTTGTCGAAATGTACAACAAGGGCTTGATCTACCGCGGCGAATACATCATTAACTGGGACCCACAAGCACGAACGGCCTTGTCTGACATTGAAGTGTTGCACCAGGACGACGAAGGCGCCTTTTACCACGTGAAGTATCCGTTTACGGATGGCACAACGTATGAAGGCCGCGACTACATTGAAATCGCAACAACCCGGCCAGAAACAATGTTTGGTGACGTGGCTGTTGCGGTTCACCCAAGTGACGAGCGCTACAAGGCGTTAGTGGGCAAACACATCAGGGTACCGTTGGTTGACCGGGAAATTCCGATCATTGCGGATGAATACGTTGATCCTGAGTTTGGGACCGGAATGGTTAAAATTACGCCGGCGCACGATCCTAACGACTTCTTGGTTGGGAACCGCCACGACCTGGAACGCATTAACACGATGAACGATGATGCCTCCATGAATGAAAATGCCGGTAAGTACAACGGCATGGACCGGTTTGACGCTCGGAAGGCAATTGTGGCTGACCTTGAAGCGGGCGACTGGATGATCAACATCGAACCAATAACGCACTCGGTTGGGCACTCCGAACGGACCGGGGTTCAAGTGGAAGCTCGGCTGTCCACCCAGTGGTTCGTGAAGATGAAGCCAATGGCCGAACAGGCACTGGCTCACCAAAAGACGGACGACAAGGTGACGTTCTGGCCATCACGGTTTGAGGATACCTATGAACAGTGGATGGAAAACGTCCATGACTGGGTTATCTCACGGCAGTTGTGGTGGGGTCACCGAATCCCAGCGTGGTACAACAAGACGACGGGCGAAACTTACGTTGGTATGGACGCACCGGCCGATGCTGACAACTGGGAACAAGATCCAGATGTGTTGGACACGTGGTTTAGTTCTGCGTTGTGGCCAATGACGACCATGGGCTGGCCAAACGAGGATAGCGCTGACTTTGAACGCTACTTCCCAACGGATGACCTGGTTACCGGTTACGACATCATTTTCTTCTGGGTTTCCCGGATGATGTTCCAGTCCGTTGAATTTACCGGACGCCGGCCGTTTAAAAACGTGCTGATGCACGGGCTGATGCGTGATTCACAGGGCCGAAAGATGAGTAAGTCCCTTGGAAACGGGATCGACCCAATGGACGTGATCGACCAGTACGGGGTCGACGCCATGCGCTGGTTCTTGGCAACTGGGTCGACGCCTGGCCAGGACGTTCGGTATGATTCTGCAAAACTGGACGCCGGTTGGAACTTTATCAACAAGCTCTGGAACGCCAGTCGCTACGTCATCATGAACCTAGGTGACATGGATAAACCCGTGTTACCACCAAAGGACCAGTGGAACTTGGCCGACCGGTGGATCTTAAACCGTTTGAACAAGGTTACGGCTGATGTTCACCGGCTGTTTGATAAGTTTGAATTTGGTGAAGTGGGCCGGGCCTTGTACAACTTCATTTGGAATGACTTCTGTGATTGGTACATCGAAATGACCAAGGAAGTGCTGAACGGCGACGACGCAGACGCAAAGGCCGCCACCCAAAACATTCTGGGTTACGTGCTGGACCAGACGTTGCGGTTGATGCACCCAATCATGCCGTTTGTGACGGAAGAACTTTGGCAGGACATGCCGCATGATGGGGAATCCGTCATGGTTGCTGCCTACCCAGAAGTGCACGCTGACTTTAATGATGACCAAGCCGAAACGGACATGGATCACCTGATCGAGTTGATCACGGCCGTACGGAACATTCGAAACGAAGCAAACGCACCAATGAGTAGTGCCGTTGAACTGCTGATCAAGACAAACAGTGTTGCACTGACGGACTTGTTTGAAGCAAATCAGGAATTCATTGACCGTTTCTGTCACCAAAGTCGGTTGGAAATTGGCGCAGACGTGACTGCACCACAATTGTCCATGTCAGCAATCATTTCTGACGCAGAGGTGTACATTCCGTTAGCAGAATTGATCAACCTTGATGATGAAATCGCTCGGTTAGAAAAAGAAGTGGCAAGCTTGCAAAACGAAGTTGACCGCTCCGAAAAGAAACTGGGGAATGAACGTTTTGTCGCGAATGCACCGGAAGCGGTGGTTGACGAAGAACGGGCTAAGCAAGCAGATTGGCAACAAAAGTTGGCTGCTGCAACCAGTCGGTTAGCTGAAGTTAAGGCGAACCGTTAAGCTTAGTGGCATAAATGCATCACAAAAGACTGATTACCCGAGTGCGGGTGATCAGTTTTTTTAGGTTCCAACACCGGCTTGGGCAAAACCAACGTGGTATGATAAACGCATTGAACATTAATTGGAACGGTAAGGGGTTGATGAAGTTGATTGAAACATATGAAGCAGCCGTGGCCTATGTCCACAGTCGGTCAAAATTTAAGAAGCAACCGACGTTATCACGAATGATGCTCTTGCTCGATCGGCTTGGGCACCCAGAAACCAACGTGAAAATGATCCACATCGCCGGAACTAACGGAAAGGGGTCCACGTTGGCGTTTCTTCGGTCGTTGCTGGAAGCCGATGGCCTAACGGTGGGGAGCTTTACGTCACCATTTTTGGTCCGGTTTAACGAACGGATCAGTGTCAACGGAACCCCGGTGGACGATGACACCATCTTGCGGCTCGTTCAACAAGTCGCCGAAGTTGAAGCTGTTTTGGATGATGAATTGCCAGAGGGTGGTCCCACAGAATTTGAAACCCTAACGGCCATGATGCTGTTGTACTTTGCAGAAGGACATGCGGACATTGTGTTGGTGGAGGCCGGTCTTGGTGGGCGGTTCGACTCAACCAATGTCATCACACCGTTATTGTCGATCATTACGACCATCGGCATGGACCACATGAAAATGTTGGGTGACACGGTGGAAAAGATTGCCTGGCAAAAAGCGGGGATCGCAAAACCCGGAGTGCCGTTGATAACGGGGCGAATTAACGATGACGGCGCGAACCGTGTCTTGGATGAAGTGACGACGGCCGTTGGAACGCCATGGCTGGCACTTGACCGGGACTATCACGTGAAACCATCAACGGCAACGGGATGGCATGAACGCTTCGACTTTACCGGGTTTGACCAACATCTGAGTAAACTAACGATCAGCATGCTTGGTCGTTACCAGGTGGACAATGCGGCGACGGCACTGGCTGCCTACCTGATGTATCACCAGCAAGAAAGCCTCCCCATTAGTGGTGCGACGATTCGCAGTGGGTTAGCGGCTGCCGTTTGGGCGGGACGATTTGAACCCGTTAATGAGCAGCCGTTGGTGGTGATTGATGGCGCCCATAATGAACCAGCCGTTGTGGAACTCGCGCAACTGATCAAGACCCATTTTGCCCAGCAA
The DNA here is from genome assembly GCF_053471565.1 of Furfurilactobacillus sp. WILCCON 0119. NCBI lineage: Bacteria > Bacillati > Bacillota > Bacilli > Lactobacillales > Lactobacillaceae > Furfurilactobacillus > Furfurilactobacillus sp. WILCCON 0119. Next base: position 65,469 of record NZ_JBPCCV010000002.1, on the reverse strand, counting down.
CAGGTGACCATAATTTTTGCGGCGCTGGCAGACAAAGCGTATTCACAAATGGTGGCGACCCTGGCAAAGCTCCCAAACGTCCAGCTGGTGCTGACACAGTTTACTGGACCGGGTGCGCGTGAGGTGGCGAACCTTGATGAATTGGCGCAGGACTTGCCCACGACGGTGCCAAAGTACACAGACTGGCAGGTAGCGTTGGCTGAAACGGCAGGAAACTTGTCCGCTGACGATGTTTTGATTATTACTGGTTCCCTGTACTTTATTAGTGACGTTCGTCATTTATTTAAAGACGCGCCAGATTCTGAAAAATAATGGCGAGCCATTGCCGTATGTTTCTGTAACGCCAGTAAACGGAGGTTACAACGCATGGGCAAGCAGATTAATTTAGCACCAGTCCCGCACCGCCTTTCCGTGGGGGATCAGGCCGGGTCAAGTCGGTTGGTTGGGATAAACTTGAGTGATGAGCTGAGTCACACGCGGCAAGAAACGTTATTGTTGTTGTCACTGAACGTTAAAAATCAGGTCGTGGCCCGACGAGAGATCTTTCGGGGAACGGTTGACGCATGTATCGCGCACCCACGAGATGTGTTTTACTACGCCATTTTAGCCAACGCTGCCCGAATTATTGTGGCTCACAATCACCCCAGTGGCATCGCCAGCCCATCGTCCAGCGACGAAATGTTTGGTCAACGGCTGTGGCTCGGCGGGCAATTATTGGGAATTGACCTGCTTGACTGTTTCATCGTCGGTCGGCACAGTTACTTTAGCTTTGGTGAGCATGATCTGTTTCACGGATTGACGGTGGATAACGCCTTACAACCGGTGCCACACAATCCCGATGTTTAAGGAAGCATAAAAATATCTTTAACAGTGGAAACGAGCTGTTTTCACTGTTTTTTCTATGGTATACTTCTCTCGATATGATTTGGCCCATAGGTCTTTTGAAGGGAAGAAGTACAGTGTTTGGATTAGGACAAAAAAACATCGGCATCGACTTGGGCACGGCCAACACACTCGTTTACATTGATGGTAAGGGAATTGTGTTGCGTGAACCATCCGTTGTTGCTCGGAATACGAGCACGGGTGACGTCGTGGCCGTTGGACAAGAAGCGCGTAAAATGCTTGGTCGGACCCCGGGTAGCATTTCAGCTATTCGACCAATGAAAAATGGGGTTATTGCAGATTATGATACAACGGTGGCCATGATGAAGTACTACATTCAAAAGGCCCTGGGTAGGACGACCGAAAAGCCGTACATCATGGTGTGTGTTCCAAGTGGCATTACAGAAGTTGAAAAGCGTGCCGTGATTGACGCGACCCGGGTTGCCGGGGCACGTGATGCGTACGTGATCGAAGAACCATTTTCTGCTGCCATTGGTGCAGGGCTTCCCGTAATGGATCCAACCGGGAGCATGGTTGTTGATATTGGTGGTGGAACCACAGACGTTGCCACGATTTCTCTTGGTGGAATCGTTTCAAGCCGTTCTATCCGGATGGCCGGTGATAAGTTGGATGAATCCATCGTGGCGTTTGTTCGGCAAAAGTACAACCTGTTAATTGGGGAGACGACCGCCGAGAACCTCAAGATTGAAATTGGGTCAGCTTCCGTTGAAGCTGCTGCTGACATGGACGGCGCGTCTGTTCGTGGGCGAGACCTGATTTCTGGGTTGCCAAAGACCATTGAAGTGACGGCTGAAGATGTTGCCATTGCCATTCATGACACGGTTGACGAGATCATTGCCGCCATCAAGGAGACGTTAGAAGAAACGTCACCAGAAATTGCTGCTGATGTGATTGATCACGGAATCGTTTTAACGGGTGGTGGGGCGCTCTTAAAGAACCTGCCAGACGTTATCTCTGATGCAACAAAGGTTCCGGTCTTTATCGCAAATGAACCGTTGGACTGTGTTGCCATCGGAACTGGCGAATCATTGAAGAGCATCGAAGTCATGAAGCGTCGGAACAATCGTTAATAACAAATAGAACAGTGTGGGACAAAAGCTTTGGTTAGGGTTTATAAACGGAATGACTGTTTTTGTAAACCTGCACCGATGCCAGCTAGTTGTGAACGGATGACGATTGGGCTGGCAATTTTGGACCACACTTTTTATTTGGCACACGTGGAGGTAAGGCATGCACAAATTCTTTTCAACCAGACGATTAGTGATTGTTGCAGTCGGAATTATTGTCTGTCTGGGATTAATGACACTGTCCGTGGTGGTTCGTGATCGACGAAACACACCGCCAGTGATTCAGCAGTTTGGCAATGACGTCGCAGGGTTAACGGACCGGATCATCAGCGTGCCAGCTGGTGGCGTTGGGTCAGGGATCAACGCCATTTCGCAATTGTTGAGTACGTATGATGAAAACCAAAAGTTAAAGCAGCAAGTCGATCAAATGGCACAGGATAAGGTGCAACTGCAAGCAGCACGGCAAGAAAATAAGGAGCTGCGGGCGGATGCAAAGCTGAGCGACAGTTTGACTGATTACGACACCATCACAGCAAACGTGATTGCCCGGACACCATCGTCATGGCAGGACCAGCTGGTGATCGGTAAGGGGAAGTCGAGCGGTATTAAGAAGAACATGCCAGTTGTGGCCGGCAAGGGCCTCATCGGACGGGTTTCCGAAGTCAACCAGACGAACAGTAAGGTTGAGCTTCTTTCTGATGACAGTGACTCAGCTAACCGGTTTGCCATCCAGATTACAAATAAGAACGGGGAAACAGTCAACGGGGTGTTGTCCGGGTATAACCGTGATAAAAACCTGCTTGAAATGACCCAGATCTCATCAAAGACCAAGTTAAATGCCGGTGACAAGGTTTCAACGAGTGGTCTTGGTGGGATTACGCCAAAGGGGCTCTTCGTTGGGACCGTTGCCCAAACACGCTCTGATGATTACGGTCTGGCTAACAAGATCTACATTAAGCCAGCTGGGACGTTGGGTAGTCTTAACGTCGTAACAGTTGCTGCAAAGAACTAACGGAGGGTGAGAAAATGCGTCAGGTTGCACGTCTCCGGTGGTACTTTATCATTGGACTGTTTGTGTGTGTCTTTTTAGATGGGGCGGTCAGCCAACAAATGGCAAACCAGTTGTTTCGTCATTCCACCAGTATGGTGCCGGAATTTACAGCACTCTGGTTGATGGCAGCGGCCTTCTTTGAGGATGACATTCACATGCCTACTTACTGGTTTGCAGTGGTGGCAGGAATTATCTTTGACATTTTTTACATGGGTTACTGGGGAATTTATGTTTTTATTTTTCCAGTCATTGTGTGGCTTGCAAAAACGCTCCGGCGTTACCTCCCCGTCAATCTATTTGCAACATTACTGGTCTGCTTTTTGGGTTTTGCATTACAATCACTTTTAAGCTGGATTGCCTTTCAAATCATTGGGGTGACGTCAGCGTCACTTGCTGATTTCTTGGTGGTCGCGTTAGCACCAACGTTAGCGTTCAACGAAATTATGGTGTTGATCTTTTACCTGCCGCTTCGGCAGTTGTACCTTCGCCGGCAAAGTTCACGGTAATGCTTGACAGCCAGACAAAAGACATTTATAGTATTGACAACTTTTCAAATACGAACAAATGACATTGAACAGAAGAGTAGGTTAGTTAGCTTGTCCAGAAAGTGATCGCTGCTGAGATGATCACCAAGCAATCGACCGAACCACATCTGTGAGTCATCTCGCCGAGTGCTTAACGTAGGTTAACAGTAAGCGAGATCGGAGCGGTCCGTTATCCCACGGAGTTAATTGATAACTCGCTAAGCCAGTCATTGTGAGATGATTGGGTTCATGAGGTGGTACCGCGGAAAACGCCCTCTTTGGTCTGATGACCAAGGAGGGCGTTTTTTTTATCAATTAACTCCATGAGTTTGTCGTTGTGAAGCGGCAATAAAATGAGGTGGCACCGCGTTAACCAACGTCCTCTAACCGTTTTTCAGAAGATTCTGAAGCGGTTGGAGGACTTTTTTAATTGCAATTATTAATCAGCTATGTGGAGGAAGCGCCATGTCATTATCATATGTAATGCAAATTTTACCGTCACTGCTTAGTGGTGCCGGGATGACGTTAAAGATTTTTATTTGGACATTAATTGGGGCCATTCCGTTGGGGATGTTGGTGAGTGTGGGATTGAGATCGCGGTGGCGACTTGTCCGGTTGGCCCTAAACTTTTATGTGTGGCTGATGCGGGGCACACCGTTACTGTTGCAATTGATTTTTATCTTTTACGGTTTACCAGACATTCACATCGTGTTTGCACGGTATCCGGCCGCTTTACTCGCGTTCATTCTGAACTACGCCGCGTACTTTTCAGAAATTTTTCGGGGCGGGTTTGCTGGCATTGCGCCCGGTCAGTATGAAGGGGCCAAGGTGCTGGGGTTAACCTACGGACAAACGTTGCGACGCATCGTTTTGCCCCAGGTGGTTAAGTCAGTGATTCCGGCCGTTGGGAATGAAGTTATCAACCTGGTTAAGGATTCCTCACTGGTTTATGTGATTGGGTTGGGCGATTTACTTCGGGCCGGAAACGTTGCGTCTGCACGTGACGTGACCCTTGTACCACTGATTTTAGTGGGGATCATTTACTTATTACTGACGCTGGTCTGCACCTACGGACTCCGGGCGTTGGAAAAACACTACAGTTACTACCGCTAGGAGGTCCCAAAATGTTGGAATTAGTGAAGTTGAATAAACGTTTTGAAAATCGGCAAATCTTAACCGACTTTTCGTTAACCATTCCGGATGGTGAAATTGTCAGCATTGTTGGTCCATCTGGGGCCGGTAAAACGACATTATTGCGGTGTATCGCAGGGTTAGAGACGCCAGATTCGGGGACGTTTTTACTGAACGGTCAGCCGTTTGATCCCGCCACGGATCGTGGTCACGAACGAAAAATTGGGGTTGTCTTCCAAGACTTTAATTTATTCCCCAATCTGAGCGTGGCTCAAAATGTGATGTTGGCTCCCGAGGTGGTGACTGGGCGGACGAAAGCGGACGCCAAGGCAGCCGTTACCGATTTAATGGCGTCGCTTGGCCTGACCAAGTTGGCTGATCAATATCCGTTTCAGTTATCCGGTGGGCAAAAGCAACGGGTGGCTATCGCACGGGCCCTCGCCATGCAACCGGCGATTCTTTGTTATGACGAACCAACCTCTGCGTTAGACCCAACGCTCCGTGATACAGTCGGGGAACTCATTGTTGACCTGAAGCAACAAGGAATTACCCAGTTAGTGGTGACCCATGATTTGCCGTTTGCACGCCAAATTGCGGACCAGATCGTGACCGTTGAACCGCTTGACGCATAGGAGGCACGGGATGAGAAAAATAATGAGGCGGCCGTTGCCGTGGGTGACGGGCTTACTTTTGATCATGCTAATGGTCATTTTGTCGGGATGTCAAAGCGTCACACAACGCGCTGACACGACGGATACCTGGAAGCGCATTGAACGCCGGCACAAAATCGTGATCGGGGTCGATGATAGTTTTGTCCCAATGGGCTTTCGTGAGAAAAACGGTCAGCTGGTGGGGTATGACGTTGACCTTGCACGCGCAGTGTTTGCCCGCTATGGCATCAAGGTTGATTTCCAAACGATTGACTGGTCAATGAAGGAAACGGAATTACGTAACGGGACGATCGATGCCATTTGGAACGGATACACGATTACCCCTGAACGGCAGGCAAAGGTGGCATTTAGTCACCCATACTTACGTAATCGCCAGGTGTTAGTGACAAAACGGTCACAAGGTATTACAGGTTTTGCCGGGATGAAGGACAAAACGTTGGGGCTTCAAACAGGGTCGTCCGCGCAATCGCTGTTTAACGAGCAACCACAATTGCTGAAACAGTACGTTAAGGGTGCGCCCGTTCAGTACGACACGTTTAACGATGCGTTTATTGATTTAAATGCGAACCGAATTCAGGGCCTCTTAATTGACCAGGTGTATGCGGGTTACTACGTGAAGCACGAGGCTGATCCAACCGCCTACAGGACGATCGTTGGTAACTTTGCGAGCGAAGACTACGCGGTGGGGTTGCGAAAAGGGGACGTCACGCTGCGTCATAAGATCAACACGTCGTTTACGGCGTTGGCAAAAGATGGCCAGTTGGCAAAAATTAATCAGAAGTGGTTTGGGACGAATGCGGACTCCTTAATTCGTTAGATTCATCAAATGTTGAAAAAAAGTAAGTAACGGGCGATCACAAAATGTGACCGTCCGTTTGCTGTTATAACGACGATTAGTGGCGAGCTTCACCCAAAATAATCCGGCCGTAGAAATGGTGGAGAGGATTGTTTTTATCGTGCGTTTCGGCTAAGATGAATCAATGAGAATATCGAGAAAAATGCGGGAGGCGGCATAAAGTGGAACAAGAGTTAACGACAGGTGTTCACCTGACCGTCATTCCAACAACCCAGTTTAAAACCATTAGCATCTTAATTAGTTATTCATCCAAAGCGCGGTTAGAGACATTAACAACGCGGTCATTATTGGCTGATTTAATGGAAACAAGTTCAGCGGCATACCCAACGCAGACGGCGCTTGCTAGTGCGTTAAGTGACATGTATGGCGCAAACTTTAGTACAAATGTGACCAAAAGCGGCGACATTGCCCAATTCCAGTTCGCCCTAACGGTGCCAAACGGCCGGTATCTACAGGGGCATCCCGCCCTGTTGAATAGCGGTGTCACCTTTTTAGATGAGGTGATCCATCATCCGTTGCTGGACGCCAAGGCCACTGAGCCACAGTTTGACACGGCGACCTTTACTCGGCAACAAGAAAACCTTGCAGCAGCGTTGACAGCCGTGAGTGAAGACAAGATGTTATACACCCGCTTGCAAGCACAACAACTTCATTTTGGGGACGTTGTGGCTGCATATCCAAGTGCCGGGCGACTGGTAGACGTTGCGGCGTTAACACCGGCGTCCGTTTATGCAGAGTATCAGCGGATGATCGCAGAGGATGAAGTTCGGATCTACGTGATTGGTGATGTTGATGAAGGCATCGTCGGCGCAACCATGCGTCAGCTTGACTTTGCCGCGCGCGACCACGTTACCGGCACCATGACGTATAAGCCGGCGGTTCCAACAACGGTCACGGCAAAGGTCGAACACCAACCAGTGGCTCAGGCAAAGTTGGATCTACTGTACTACCTACCAGTGGATTATGGGCAGGCGTTGTACTATTCTGCCCAGGTATTTAACGGGTTATTTGGTGGAACACCGTTATCACTCCTGTTTACAAACGTTCGGGAAAAGCAGAGTCTGGCCTACTACGCCAGTTCTAGCATCAATTTCTTTAACCAAACCATGACGGTTCAGACGGGAATCGATGGGGAACAGGCGGACCTCGTGACAAAGATTATCGGTGAACAGCTGGCCGATTTAACGAATGGTCGTTTTAGCGACCAACGCTTTCACCAGGTCAAAGAGACCTTAATTAACCAGCGTGAAGCCGCACAAGATGCACCGCGCCTCCAAATTGGGAGTCGGTTACTGGATGATTTATCTGGGCACCAGATTTCTGTCGATGACTGGGTTGCCGGGATTAATGCGGTGACACCGGCCGACGTGACCATGGTGGCACGGTTGGCGACACTTGCGACCACGTATTTATTGAAAGCTTAGGAGGCTGCTTGTGGAAAAACACGATTATCAAGAACTTGGCGAGTCGTTGTTTGAAGAGACGTTACCAAACGGACTCTTCGTTCAGTTGCTGCCCAAGGCCGGTTTTCATAAAACGTACGCGCTGTTAACCACTGATTTTGGGTCCACCGACCGGACGTTTGTCCCACGTGGCGAGACGGAAGCCATCACGATTCCGGACGGTGTTGCCCACTTTTTGGAACATAAGATGTTTGAAAAGGCCGATCATGATGCGTTCGATTTGTTTGGTGAATACGGGGCGGATGCCAACGCATTTACAAGCTTCACACGAACAAGCTACCTTTTTTCGGCCAGTCGCCATTTAACGGAAAATTTAAATGTTCTTCTGGATTTTGTTCAAGATCCATACTTTACACCAGCAACGGTGGAAAAGGAAAAGGGGATCATTGGGCAAGAAATTCAGATGTATGATGACGACCCAAGCTGGCAGTTGTTCATGGGCATCGTTGGCAACTTGTACCCAACGGAACCCGTTCACATTGACATCGCGGGAACCAAGGAATCCATTTCAAAAATCACCGCAGAACAACTGCACCAGAGCTACGCGACTTTTTACCACCCAAGCAACATGAATTTATTTGTTGTTGGTGCGTTCGACCCGGCGACTGTGATGGAAATCATTCGGAAAAACCAGGCGAAAAAGACGTTTAGTGCGCCTGAGATAATTGACCGAACCATCATTGAAAACCACGACGAAACGGAAATTTTACCGTATCGAAGCCGACACCTAGATGTGACCATGCCAAAGTCCATTGTTGGGCTGCGGGGGTTAGATGATGTGCCGACGGGGCGGGCAGGGTTAACGTACAGTTTAGCCGCTTCCTTGTTACTCGACATGTTGTTTGCGGATACCAGTACCGCCTACCTGAAGTTGTACGATGACGGCATTATTGATGACAGTTTTGACTATGACTTCTCCCTTGAGCGGGGGTTCCATTTCTTAACCATCAGTAGTGATACAAAGGCACCGAGTGAGTTTTCCGAAGCAGTGATCGATGTGTTAGAGCATGTCGATGAGTATGTGACTGGGGAAGCAGCAGCCGCTAACTTTGAGCTAGTTAAACGTGAAGCCATTGGGCACCACGTCATGATGTTAAATTCGGTGGAGGCCATTGCGAACGCTTATGAGGGAAAACTGTTTGACAATGCTAATCTCCTGGATGAAACGAAGGTCCTGGAAGCGATGACCCTGACAGATATTCAAAGCGTTGCGAAGTCATTGATTCGGTCCGATGGTATTAGTGTTTTTGACATTATGCCAGTGGACGATGGGAATGAACCTTCCTAAAATTATCTTAAAGATGTGGCCCGGGTTGGTGAATGACCACGCGGGCCACTGTCGTATGCTATACTGAAAAGCAACGGATTAATGTATATTCTAGAAAAGATGGAGTTTTGATCTTATGAGTGAAGAAACACCGACAATCGGTCAAAAGTTACAAGAAGCCCGGAACGCAAAGGGGTTAACCATTGATGACGTCCAGCAAGCCACCAAGATTCAACGGCGTTATTTAATTGCTATTGAAGATGGTAAGTTTGATGAACTACCAGGCGATTTTTATGTTCGGGCCTTCATTAAGCAGTACGCCCAGTCTGTTGACTTAAACGGCGATGAATTACTGAAGGACTACAACGATCAATTGCCCCACGCTGCTGCGGCCAACGTCATTGCAGCAGAGGCAGAGCAACCAACTACGCGGGAACCAAAGGCTGCGAAATTGGAGCAAGCAGATACCCGGTTGGATCGGGTTCGTGGCATTATGCCAATTGCGATCGTGACACTGGTTGTGGTCGTGATCTTGGGGACGATTTGGATCTTTGCCGCCCGGAATGGGCGTCAGTCAAGCAATCATAGTGCTGTGTCCAGTAGCTCCGTGAAGGTGAGCTCGGCTACAGAGAAGTCATCAAGTAGCAGTCACCAATCAAGTTCGAGTTCATCTGCTAGTTCAAGTTCTAGCAGCTCATCATCGAGCTCAAGTAGTTCGTCGTCAAGTTCAAGCAGTTCAACAAGCAAGTCGTCAAGTAAGCAAAAATTGGTTGGCGTCACAACGACCGGCGCAAATTTAACGTATAACGTTGAAAATGCACCAGCAAACAGTAAACTGACGGTCGCAGCCGCTGGCGCCGATTCATGGATGTCAGTTACTGCTGGTGGCACCTCGCTTTATCAAGGAACGTTGACCAGTGGTAAGGACCAAACGGTGACGATTCCAAGTACAGCGACCTCTGTTGCCGTTTCATACGGGAACCGGTCTTCATCGAAGGTTAAGATCAACGGTAAAAATGTTGATTTGACAACTGGGACAGGGACCACCGGTGTCTTGACGTTACAGTTAAAGGCAGCGTCAAGTACCACTAAGTAAAGGCGGGGGACAGTAACGTGAATTTACCGAATAAATTAACGGTCTTTCGAATCATTTTGATTCCAATCTTTTTAATCATTATGGCTGTTCCGTTTAACTGGGGGACAGTTGTGTGGGCAAGTACGAGTATTCCGGTCACAAGCCTCATTGCCACAATTATTTTCATCGTGGCGTCACTGACTGATTTTCTGGACGGACGAATCGCACGGGGGCAACACCTTGTGACTAACTTTGGGAAGTTTGCTGATCCGTTAGCAGACAAGATGCTGGTCATGACGGCGTTTGTCATCTTGGTTGAGATGGGCAAGGCACCTGCATGGGTGATTGCCATCATCGTCTGTCGGGAACTCGCCATTACCGGATTGCGGTTACTTATTGTTGAAAACGATGGCACCGTCATGGCGGCTGCTTATCCTGGTAAAATCAAGACCACGACCCAAATGTTATCCATCATTTTCCTGTTGTTGAATAATGTGTTCTTTAATAACATTGGGGTGCCAATGGCCCTGATTCTGTTATACATTTGTTTATTCTTCACCATTTACTCAGGTGTTGATTACTTTGTTCAAAACCGGAGTGTCTTTAGTGACGGATTTAAATAACCGATTAAGCGGTAGCCCACACGAAAAGTGTGGGCTACCGCTTTTATTGTGGGCTGAACAATTAAAAACGTTTTATACTAGAAGTGACGAATAAAAACGGTTCGTTGCCGTATGTAAGGAGTGGTGAAGAAATGAAGGCTGAAATTATTGCTGTTGGAACAGAAATCTTACTGGGCCAAATTGATAATACCAATGCCAGTTACGTTGCTCGTGGGTTAGCAGAACTAGGAATCAATGTGTATGACCAACAGGTTGTTGGGGATAATCCTGAACGGCTAGCAGCGGCGCTAACGTTGGCAGAGGAGCGAAGTGACCTTGTTGTTGTGATGGGGGGCCTTGGACCGACAAAGGATGACTTAACGAAGCAACTTGTGGCACGGCAATTGGGTCGCAAGCTGGTTGTGGATGAGGCAGCACTTGAAAAGATTGCAGCACATTACCAACGAACAGGCCGGACCCTTGGAAATAATGATCGGTTGCAAGCACTGTACATTGATGGTGCAACGGTCTTGCCCAACCACAACGGGATGGCCGTGGGCGATTTTGTCCACCAACCTAATTGGGCTGATTACTTGGTGCTTCCTGGACCACCGCGTGAACTGATGGAAATGTTTGATCGGGAAGCGAAACCATTGTTGGTCAAAACCTACCAGTCACGGCAGCACCTCACATCGCGCGTTCTGCGCTTCTTTGGGATCGGTGAAGCATCATTAGCCCGTGAGTTAGACGACCTGATTGAGACGCAAACAAACCCAACGTTAGCAACCTATGCAAAGGACGCAGAGGTGACGTTGCGGTTAACGGCAAGTGGGCAAAGTGAAGCTGAGGTTGGTCAATTACTGGACCAATTAGAACAAACGATTCAAAGCCGGGTTGGTCAGTATTTTTACGGGTATGGCGATGATAACAGTTTGGCGAAGGTCGTGGTCGACACGCTGATTAAGGCGAACCTGTCGATAACGGCGGCCGAAAGTCTGACGGCGGGCTTATTTCAAAGTACGATTGGAACGATTCCTGGTGTTTCAGCAATTTTCCCAGGCGGGTTTGTCACCTACGCTGCCAGTGCCAAGGCTAACCTATTGGGCGTTTCTCAGCGCACCATTGATGCACACGGCGTGGTGAGCGAAGCGACCGCAAAGGAGATGGCTGCTCGGGCACGGGCAACGCTTAATACGGACATCGGCATCAGCTTTACTGGTGCCGCAGGACCGGAACCGTTGGAACACAAACCGGCTGGGACAGTGTGGATCGGCTTGGCTTACCGCGATCAACCGGTAATTGCCCAAGAATTTCACTTTGGTGACGACCGGCAGTTAAACCGGTGGCGCGCTGTTTTAAGTGGTTTAAACATGATTTTACGGGCAACACAACACACGAACTAATGCGAACTTTTGTTCGATTTTTCTTGCAATTTGGTGCGCGAGTCGGTATCATAATGTCATTAGGTTATGTCATTGAAGGAGGATCTGCCCTTGGCTGATGCACGTCAAGCAGCGCTCGACGCTGCCTTAAAGAAAATTGAAAAGAATTTTGGTAAAGGTTCCATTATGCGGTTGGGTGAAAATGCCAATACGCAAATCTCAACCATTCCGTCAGGTTCATTGAAGCTTGATGATGCACTCGGTGTCGGGGGCTTCCCTCGTGGTCGGATTGTGGAAGTGTACGGACCAGAATCATCTGGTAAGACAACCATTGCGTTGCATGCCGTCGCAGAAGTCCAAAAGATGGGCGGAACTGCCGCCTACATCGATGCTGAAAACGCCCTGGATGCCCAGTATGCCGAAGCCCTCGGGGTCAACGTTGACGATCTGTTGCTGTCACAACCAGATACTGGTGAACAAGGGTTGGAAATTACGGATGCCTTGGTTTCTTCTGGTGCCATTGATATCGTAGTGATTGATTCCGTCGCTGCCTTGGTGCCCCGCGCCGAAATCGAAGGTGAAATGGGTGACGCGCACGTTGGGTTACAGGCACGGTTGATGTCACAAGCCCTCCGGAAGTTATCTGGAACCATCAACAAGACGAAGACCATTGCCATTTTCATTAACCAAATTCGTGAAAAGGTTGGGGTTATGTTTGGGAACCCGGAAACCACCCCTGGTGGTCGGGCCCTGAAGTTTTACTCAACCATTCGGCTTGAAGTTCGTCGTGCTGAACAAATTAAAGATGGCACGGAAGTCATGGGGAACCGGACCCGGATCAAGGTTGTGAAGAACAAAGTGGCTTCACCATTCCGGGTGGCTGAAGTGGACATTATGTACGGTAAGGGAATTTCACAGTCAGGTGAATTGTTGGACATGGCTGTGGATAAAGATATCGTTGATAAGTCAGGTGCGTGGTATTCATACGATGGTGAACGGATCGGCCAAGGACGTGAAAACGTTAAGGCTTATCTGGAAGACCCAGAACACGCAGCAATGCGTCAGGAGATTCATGATAAGGTTCGTAAGGCCTACAACATGGATGGTGACGCTGAGGATGATTCAGCAACTGAGGCACCAAAGACCGATGGTGACACCACTGATCTTGATGTTTAAATAGTAACGTGAGCGCGACTAGTTATGAAAATAACTGGTCGCGTTTTTTTTGTAAACGCGGTGCGTTAAACCGTTAAGCACCACCGTATTCGCGACGAAAAGGGCGCTAATTTGAATGAAAAGCGCTAATGATGGGTTGACATCATATGTCACTACATGTATGGTTAACTACACAAGTAACTAACTGAATAACGAAAGAGGTTATTAACATGAAAACAACACCAGTCGTTGAAGTTTCAGAATTGCGGAAAACATACGGTCAGAAAAAGACGCACCAGTATGAAGTGTTAAAGGGATTAGATTTCACCGTCCAAGCCGGTGAATTTGTCGGGATCATGGGGGCCTCTGGCTCTGGGAAAACAACGTTGTTGAATTTACTGTCAACGTTGGATGTACCGACTAGCGGTAGCGTCAAGGTTAACGGTAAAGAAATCAGCCATTACAAGGGGCGCGCGTTATCGGACTTCCGCTCGGAAGAAATTGGCTTCATTTTCCAAGATTTTAACCTGTTAGAAAGTTTAACGGCCCGTGAGAACATTGCGTTGCCGCTGTCACTTCAAGGGGTTAGCAAAAGTAAAATTGATGAAGCCGTTCAACGGGTTGCCGAAACATTGCGGATCGATCCGTTGCTGAACAAGTACCCCGCAGAATTATCTGGTGGGCAAAAGCAACGGGTTGCCGCTGCTCGGGCCATTGTTCATGAGCCAGCGATCATCATGGGGGATGAACCCACTGGAGCACTGGACTCAACCGCCGCGCGGGATCTGATGAGCTTACTAACGGACATCAATCAGCGTCAGCATGTTTCCGTCTTGTTGGTCACGCACGACCCATTTTCAGCAAGTTTCTGTGACCGGCTCCTGTTCATGCAGGATGGGCAACTTGGTCAGGAACTCAGCAAAGGTGAGGCGTCACGCCAGGATTTTTATCAACAGATCTTAACGGCACTCGGAACGTTTGAACGGTAGGAGGCGGCAAAATGTTAACAAAACTATCATTAGCAGGTGTGCGGAGTCGGTTTAAGGACTACCTAGTGCTCTTGACCGGGCTTGTCATGTCGGCCGCCATTTTCTACATGTTCATGAACTTGGCCACCAACAAAGCGTTCATCAAGGCCAACACCACCATTGCAATGGCGAGCCAAGTGTTTGTTTTTGGGATGATTCTACTGGCCATGATTACCGTTGTTTATATTGGGTACGCCAACTCATTTCTGCTCAAGATGCGCCAACATGATTACGGATTGTTCATGATGTTGGGTGCCAAGAAGCAACGGATTGGCCAACTGATCGGACTCGAAACGTTGATTATTGGGGTGCTTTCAACAGCGTTAGGTGTGGTCATCGGGATTGGCGCCAGTTCGGTGGTTGCTGGCATGTTATTTCACCAACTGGGCTTAACGGTTCACCACTTTACTGCGCTGTACTGGCCGGCGGTGATTGGTACTGGGTGTTTGTACATTGGCTTGTTTATCCTTGCAGCAGCGTTCAACTTGATTAAACTACTGCGGACGCCGGTGCTGGCATTGTTACACGCGGATGAACGGGTTACGGTTAGCCGGATTCGTCCCGTTCTCTTAGTTATTGAAAGCATTGCCGGGATTTTATTGCTGGCGGTTGGTTACTGGGCGTTTACAGCCATTCGACAACTGCAAATCAATGCAATTTTTGTGGCGTTGATCACGATTACAAGTGGGAGTTACTTTGTGATCCATGCGGGAAGTGTGAGTGTTCTTGCAGGGTTAAAACGGACGTCGTTTGCCAGCCATCAGTTGCACAACTTTACGTTGGCGCAAATTAGATTTCGGCTGCAAAGTTATACGCGAATGTTGACGGTGGTTTCACTGTTATTCGCCATGGCGCTTGGTGCACTGAGCGTGGGGACCGGGTTGCATAAGCAGTCTGGGACCATGGCAGTTTCGACAAGTGCGTACACCGTGGCAGTTAACAACCCCAATTCACGTGAGCGGCAGTTGATCAAACAGCTGCACGTGGCGCATAAAGCAACGTATACGCAAAAAGTGGTGGGGAATACTGTTTTTTATAATGAACAAGAGTTTCGTGATCAACCATTTGAACAGCTGGTCTCCAGCAAACCTAAAAATGATGGTTCGGTCAAAGCATTATCGTTAGCTCAGATGAAACGGCAAGGATTGACAGATTTAGATTTTATTGGGTTAACGGCGACCGGGATGCAACAAAAGCGCCAAATCGTTTCAGCATCAGCCTTTAACAAATTGACGGCAACGCCGCAAACTGTGACGACTGTTCGCGTGAGTGACTTGTTGGCGGATCGCGTGGCACTTTCACACCTAAACAAGGAACAACAACGACGTTACCCAACAAGTGCGGGGATGAGTGCCGGAGCGTACGCTGCTTATGACATGTTTAACACGCTGTTTAGTGGGCTTGAATTTATGGGGCTCTTCCTCGGGATCGCCTTCTTAGCGATGTTAGCAAGTTGCTTGATGTTCAAGATTTTATCTGGCGCAACAGACGATGTGATTCGGTACAACATGTTGAATCGCATTGGGGTCCGTCAGCAGACAATGCGGCACGCGATTCGCAGTGAACTGCTCGTTTTGTACCTCATTCCCGGGATTCTCGGCATGATCGACGTGCTGTTTGGTTTACAATTGTTCAAGCCACTTATGTATCATCCGTATGCTTCAACCGGCTGGGCCATGCTGATCTTCTGGATTCTATACGGCGGGTATTACCTGATCACTGTGTGGTTGTACGAGCGGATTGTTGTTCCTGAAGAACAATTGGCGGCCTAAACCGTCACCTAGTTAATTGACGAAGTAGTGAACATCGCTTATTCTGGAGATATTGCCTAGGCAGATGAACGAAGATATTGGAGAAAAACGCATGCAATTTGATTTTGACGGGACAACTCCGCTCTATTTGCAGGTGGCCGAGCAAATTGAAGAGGCCGTGTTAGTGAATAGCTACGGAGCTGGTGAACAGGTACCGTCCACAACAGAAATTTCGCGTGAGTTCCACATCAATCCAGCAACAGTTCTTAAAGGGATGAACATTTTGGTGGCCGATAAGGTGATTGAAAAACGCCGGGGACTCGGGATGTTTGTTCTTGACGGAGCCCGCGAGCGGATTGTTCTTAAACGCCGTGGAAGCTTTTATGAAACAACAATCCGGCCACTGATTATCGCGGCCAAAAGCATTGACCTTACACAGGGCGATGTCACTGAATTAATTGAACGGGGGTATCGTGACGATGGCACTAACAATAACTAATATCAGTAAGACCAGTGGCAAAACGTCACGGTTAAAAAATATCAACCTTAATTTTGAAGCCGGCCAGATTTACGGGTTGCTGGGGCGTAATGGAGCTGGAAAAAGCACGCTACTGAACATCATTGCAGATCGGCTTCCTGCTAGTCGCGGTCAGGTAACAATCGACGGGACCCCCGTCCATGAACGGGATAAGCAATTACAACGGCTATACTTGATGAGCGAGGATAACTTATATCCTGGTGATCGTCGGGTGCGACAACTATTTGATTTAACCGCCCAGTTTTACGGAACGTTTGACCGTGAGAATGCTGACCGGTTGGCCAATGTGTTTGGCTTGGATGTGAATGCCCGCTTTCGGAACCTTTCAACGGGTTACCGAACGATTTTTAAGGACATCGTGGCATTGTGTGTACCAGTCGATTACGTTTTACTGGATGAACCCGTGTTGGGGCTGGATGCGAACCACCGAAGCCGGTTTTACGATGAGCTCATGGCGAGTTATGTTGACCGGCCCCGGACGTTTATTATTTCGACCCATCTGGTTGAAGAAATTGAGCACCTTTTAAACGGGGTGGTGGTCATTGCTGATGGTAAAATCAAAGTGGCCGAGCAGGTTGAAACGTTAATGGCAACGGCCGTTCAACTGAGCGGACCAGCGGATGTGATGGCACCAATCTTAGAAACTGTCACCGTCCTCGCCCAGCACCAATTTGCTAAACAAACCACGGCCATCGTGATGGTTGAAACAATGCCAACGTTACCAACGACGGTAACCCAACAGGCACTGAATCTACAGGCCCTGTTTGTGGCTTTAACGGAGGATGAGCATGAAATTTAAGGTGGCCTATCGGTACCGGTTAAAGCAGGATCTCCA
Organism: Furfurilactobacillus sp. WILCCON 0119; assembly: GCF_053471565.1. NCBI lineage: Bacteria > Bacillati > Bacillota > Bacilli > Lactobacillales > Lactobacillaceae > Furfurilactobacillus > Furfurilactobacillus sp. WILCCON 0119. The sequence goes on along the minus strand of NZ_JBPCCV010000002.1, from coordinate 48,170 downwards.
GTTCTTAGGAATCGTGATTCTTGTTGAAATTGCATTAGGAATGCTCGGAATCGTTTTGCAGAGTCTGACAACACCGGTGACGATGACATCACTCACAAACCGGCTCCAGCAGGCACATCCAGATTTTTACTTTGTGGTGGCGATTTTTGCGATGGGGGCGCTGGTGTATCAGGGCTACAGTCTCTTTATGCAAAACGGACTGTCAAGGCGGACTTACTGGCTAAGTAAGGTGGCTAGTTTAAGCACAATCGCTTTACTGGCGTCGCTGATAGCGGTTATGTACCGGGCATTTGTGGCGATTCCGTTGGGGGCCACTTCATATGCGGCCGTTGGTAAGACACTGTTTGGTTCGGCCGCTGGTTCAGGAATTCAACCGCTGTTATGGCAGTGGGGCCGTTCATTAAGCGTGCTGTTACTGGTCATGGCCGCTGGAATGGTGTTTGGCTCCGTGATGAGTTTGTTTGCTTGGCGGGGAAAAATGGTTCTCATGGTTGCGGGCGGTGCCACGGGTCTTGCGATGTTAACACTGTTAGCCAAAGCGATGACTGGCATCGATACCTCTTACATGGACACTTGGGTGGGACCAATCGTTCGGTTGATGTTTGGTTTTCACGGAACCCACGGAATGCAGTATCCGGGGAATTTGATCGTGACAAATTTAGTTTTTGTCGGCCTTGGTCTTGCGATTAGTTACGGCTTTAATCAGCTCTTGCGATTACGTCGGGGGTAGGGTTGTTCCTTTTATTGACAGGGCGCTGATTTATCAGTAAACTGAACTTGTGTAAATAATCAATTTAACATCTTTAAAAGTTTGCGGCTGGCTTTGCGGTCAGCCATTTTTGATGAAGGGCGGGACTTTACAATGGTGATTATCACTATTATCCTCGTGCTCATCGCTATTATTGCCGGTCTGTACAGTGGACTTGAAGTTGCCAAAAAGCGTCAGGAACGCGATATTGACAATGCCAACAAATCTGCTAAGGCCATTCTTGATCAAGCTCATCAGGATGCAAAAACAGCCAAGAAAGAAGCTTTGCTTGAGGCCCGTGAGGAAAACCACAAGTACCGGACGGATGTCGAACATGAATTAAAGGATCGACGTGCGGAAGTTCAAAAGCAAGAAGACCGTTTATTGCAGCGTGAAGAGTCATTAGACCACAAGGACGCCACGTTTGAAAAGCGTGAAGCCCAGTTAACTCGTAAAGAGGACAAGTTGGCCAGTGATCGGGATGTGCTTTCACAGCAACAGCAAGCAGCAGCAGACCTCATCGATCGACGGCAACAAGAAGTTGAACGGGTGGCGGCGTTATCACAAGATGATGCCCGCGACCTGATTATTAAAGAGACAAAGGATGAGCTTGCTCATGAGCGAGCCGTTCTGATCAAAGAAAGTGAAGAAGAAGCCAAGGCGGCGGCTGATAAAGAGGCCAAAAACCTGATCGTAACGGCAATTCAACGGAGTGTTGCGGACACTGTTTCCGACAACACTGTGACCGTTGTGACGTTGCCAAATGATGACATGAAGGGCCGCATTATTGGTCGTGAAGGTCGGAACATTCGGACCTTAGAGACCTTAACCGGAATCGATTTGATCATTGACGATACACCGGAAGCGGTTGTGCTGAGTGGGTTTGATCCCGTTCGGCGTGAAATTGCAAAGTTAGCGTTGGAAAAACTCATCGCTGACGGCCGGATCCACCCTGCACGAATTGAAGAAATGGTTGAAAAAGCACGTAAGGAAATGGATGAAAAAATCCGTGAAATTGGTGAACAAACCGTCTTTGATTTGGGCATTCGGTCCATGAATCCAGATTTAATTAAGACAATTGGTCGGATGAATTACCGGACGAGTTATGGTCAAAATGTTTTGAACCATTCCATTGAAGTCGCAAAGCTCACAGCTGTGATGGCTGCTGAACTTGGTGAGGATGTTGCGCTGGCGAAGCGCGCAGGATTATTACACGATATTGGCAAGGCCGTGGACCACGAAGTTGAGGGGTCTCACGTTGAACTAGGGGTTGAATTGGCAACGAAGTACCATGAAAACCCAGTTATTATTAACACAATTGCTTCTCACCACGGAGATGTGGAACCAACATCCATCATCGCGGTGCTCGTCGGCGCAGCGGACGCAATTTCCTCTGCCCGGCCGGGTGCCCGGTCTGAATCGTTGGAAAACTACATTCAACGGTTGAAGCAGTTGGAAGAAATCGCGAACCAGCATGATGGTGTGTCACATAGTTATGCCATTCAAGCTGGTCGTGAAGTGCGGGTCATCGTTAAACCACAAGACGTTGATGATCTGCAAGCGACCGTCATTGCACGGGACGTTAAGAACGAAATTGAAAATGATCTTGAGTATCCAGGTCACATTAAGGTGACCGTTATTCGTGAAACACGGGCGGTTGAATACGCCAAGTAGTCACGATTAATCATTGAACGGCACTCACATTGCTTAGCGGCAGTGGGGGTGTCGTTCTTTTATGTTGCTGTGGTTACGCACAGTGTGGTGAGACCAGACAGTCCAGCTAAAAAATGGTAAAATTATGACATTGCAATCAAGTGGTTAACGAGTTAAAGCATCCGTTTGGGCTGTGCTTTAAGGATTAACAAACGAAGAAAAAGGGGTTTGAACACATGGCAAAAAAGTCGGCTCAAGAAAGTATGGAAACGCCGATGATGAAGCAGTATCAGGCCATCAAGGATCAATATCCAGACGCCTTCTTGTTTTATCGAATCGGAGATTTTTATGAGCTGTTTAATGACGACGCAGTGAAGGGCTCACAGTTATTAGAGTTGACGTTAACAGCCAGAAATCATAATGCGGCAGATCCAATCCCGATGTGTGGTGTGCCGCACCATGCGGTTCAAAATTACATTGATATTTTGGTGGACCACGGGGATAAAGTGGCCATCTGTGAACAGTTAGAAGATCCAACGGTTGCTAAGGGCATGGTTAAGCGGGATGTCATCCAATTGATCACGCCAGGCACGCGGATGGCCACTGGTGTGAAGGGCGCCAAGCAAAACAATTACCTTGCTGGCGTTACCAAACAAGGTGACCAGTATGGTTTTGCTTACGCGGATGTGTCTACCGGTGAAGTCCAAACAGCAACGTTGACTACGATTGCGGCTGTGATGAACGAAGTCATGGCTGTGGAAGCAAAAGAGGTCGTGGTGGACGATACCCTGACGGATGATGCGTTAACGGGGTTTGCACCACTAGGGATTTTGGTGTCTCACCAAACGAACATGATGGCGAACGCTGAGGTAAGTTTTGTAACCCAGGGGTTAGACGATCATACAAAGGTCGCAGCCGTGACCATGTTGCTGAGTTATTTATTGGGAACGCAAAAACGGGACCTTGCGCATTTACAACGGGCCGTGGCGTATGAACCCTCCTATTTTCTTAAGATGGATCACCACGCCAAGAGAAACCTTGAACTGGTCATCAATAGTCGAACGGGCAAGAAATCGGGCACGTTATTGTGGTTGTTGGATGAAACAAAGACAGCCATGGGTGGCCGTTTGTTGAAACAATGGATCGACCGGCCACTCTTATCACTAACGGACATTCAGGCGCGGCAAGATAAGGTGGCTGAGTTGTTGACACACTACTTTGAACGGGCAAGTCTACAAGAAGAGCTGGTGAAGGTCTACGACCTGGAACGGTTAGCCGGCCGGGTGGCGTTTGGGAGTGTAAATGGGCGTGACTTGATTCAGTTAAAAACGTCGTTATTGCAAATTCCAAAGTTGAAGTACGTGTTGGCTGAACTGGATCAGACGATTTTTGGTTCGCTTGTAACGGATCTTGATCCCGTTGACGATGTGGCTGATTTGATTGAACGGGCCATCATGGACGAACCACCAATTGGCGTCACGGATGGTGGTGTGATCAAGGATGGCTATAACGAACAGTTGGATGCCTACCGTGACGCCATGAAGAACGGAAAGCAGTGGATCGCGGCGTTAGAAGCAAAGGAACGGGCGGCCACCGGGATCAGCACGTTGAAGATTGGCTATAACCGGGTCTTTGGCTATTACATCGAAGTGACGAAAGCGAACTTGGCGAAGCTTCCGGCGGATCGTTATGAACGCAAGCAAACGTTGACCAATGCTGAGCGGTTCTCAACGCCGGAGTTGAAAGAAAAAGAGACGTTGATTTTAGAAGCGCAGGATAAATCCACAGCACTGGAATATCAGCTGTTTACGAAGGTTCGCAACGTTGTTAAAGACGCCATTGAGCGGCTTCAACGGTTAGCAAAAGCGGTTGCCAGTCTGGATGTTTTACAAAGTTTTGCAGTCGTTTCAGAAGATTACCGGTTTGTTCGGCCAACGCTGACCACGGCGCATGACCTTGAAATTGAAGCGGGGCGGCACCCGGTTGTCGAAAAGGTCTTGGGCAAGCAAGAGTATGTACCAAATGACGTCCGGATGCCGGATGACACGGAAATTCTGCTGATTACCGGGCCAAACATGTCCGGGAAGAGTACGTACATGCGCCAACTCGCACTAACCGTGGTGATGGCACAAATTGGGTGTTTTGTCCCGGCGAAAGCAGCAACGATGCCCGTTTTTGACCAAATTTTTACGCGTATTGGTGCGGCGGATGACCTGATTTCTGGAAACTCGACGTTTATGGTCGAGATGCAAGAAGCCAACGCTGCGTTGATGAACGCCACGGCGAACAGCTTAATTTTGTTTGACGAAATTGGCCGTGGAACTGCGACGTATGATGGGATGGCGCTCGCTCAGGCAATTATTGAATATGTGCACGATCATGTTCATGCAAAGACGTTGTTCAGCACGCATTATCATGAACTAACGGCGCTTGAAGAGTCGTTAGCAGCGCTGAAAAACGTGCACGTGGGTGCGGTGGAAGAACATGGCCAGCTGGTCTTTCTTCACCAGATTCAACCGGGACCTGCCGATAAATCTTACGGGATTCACGTTGCCAAACTAGCCGGGATGCCAACAAACCTGTTGACCCGGGCAGGCACGATTTTGACGCAGTTAGAGGCGCAGGCAGGCGAGACGCCAACGCCGGTGGACGTTGAGCAACCATTAAGTGAAGCGCCCGTGTCTGATCAACCGGCAGCAAACGAACAGTTGGCCTTGTTTGACACGGCCAGCGAAGATCCGACGGTTGCAGCGGTCATCGCTGAATTGAAACAAATGAACCTGATGGCGATGACACCGATGGACGTGATGAATAAATTTTATGAAATTCAGCAACAATTAAAGTAAGCCGGTTTGTTAATAACGAATCGGAGAGGATCTAAATAATGAGTAAAATTCATGAACTACCAACGATTTTGGCGGATCAAATTGCTGCTGGTGAAGTGGTAGAACGACCTGCTTCAGTCGTTAAAGAATTGGTTGAAAATGCGGTGGACGCTAAGGCAACCACCATTGATATTCTGATTGAAGAGGCCGGCTTAAAGTCCATTCAAATTGTGGATGACGGTCAAGGAATTGACGATGAAGATGTTGAGCTTGCATTTTCACGGCATGCAACCAGTAAGATTACGTCACGTGAGGATCTATTTCGGGTTCACTCATTAGGATTTCGAGGTGAAGCGTTGCCAAGTATTGCGTCAGTCGCCGACGTGTGGTTAAAAACGGCGACGGGGCGTGGTGCCGGTAGTGAAATCCACGTTAAGGGTGGCGAGATCCTAAGCCATACATCAGGCGCGTCCCGGCCGGGGACAGAGGTTACGGTTAGTGACCTGTTCTTTAATACACCAGCGCGGTTAAAGTACCTAAAGTCGCCACAAACGGAACTAGCCAATATCGTTGATACGGTTAACCGGTTGGCCCTGGGGCACCCGGAAATTGCATTTAGTTTACGGCATAACGGGCGTGAATTAACGAAAACGGCGGGGCGTGGTGATCTGCAACAGGTCATTGCCGGGATTTATGGAGTTCAAACGGCCCGGAAAATGGTTGCCATTCAGGCAGAAGACGCGGATTTTCAACTGACGGGTTTTGTTGCCCTTCCAGAATTGACGCGGGCCTCACGAAACTACATTTCAGTGCTGATCAACGGTCGGGCGATTAAAAACTTTCAACTGACGAAGGCGTTGATCAAAGGGTATGGCTCAAAGCTCATGGTTGGGCGTTATCCCATCGCGGTTCTAAACTTAACGATGGATCCACTGCTGGTGGATGTAAACGTTCACCCGACAAAACAGGAAGTTCGGTTGAGTAAAGAACCACAACTGGCTGACCTGATCGATAAAGCAGTTTACAACCGGCTGGCAACGGAAAACTTGATTCCGGATGCCTATCAAAATTTACACGGGGAACAAACGGTGGATCCGGTGGCACTGGGCGAGCAGTTGACACAGGCCTCGACCATTCACGATGCGCGGATTAACGTGACTTACGCACAGCCACAAAAAACGGTGCAAGCTGCCACAAGTATGCCAGCGCCGGCTGATGAAGCAGTGGCGTTACCTGAGGAGCAGGCGCCATCGTTACCTGACGCGCTCCCAACCCAGGCGTTAGCCCCTGTGGTGATCCATCAACGCGATGACATGACCAGTGCGTCGATGACGGCGTTTGATGCGCGTTATGAGGCCCAGACGATGCCCGCACCGTTTGCAAACGAGGATGCCCCTGCCGTTGCGGTGCCAAGTGAGCGCCTCGAAATGGTTCCCGAAGTGGCGGAACCAACGACAACGCAGCCACGGTTTCCAGAACTGATGTACATTGGTCAAATGCACGGCACATTTTTGTTTGCGCAGGCCGCTGACGGGTTATACTTAGTTGATCAACACGCTGCTCAGGAACGGATCAAGTATGAATATTACCGAGTGAAGATCGGTGAGGTAAGCGACGACCTTCAAAGCTTGTTGGTACCGATTGTTTTGGATTATCCGGTGAGTGATGCCTTGAAAATTAGGGATGCTGCGGATGAATTACGGTCATTAGGACTGATCCTTGAACCGTTTGGCGCTAACAGTTTCATTGTCCGGCAACACCCAACGTGGTTTGTCTCAGGGCAGGAAGAGAGCACGGTTCGTGAAATGGTGGATTGGGTGTTAACGGATGGTGGGCTGACGGTGGCCAAGTTCCGTGAAAAAACGGCCATCATGATGAGTTGTAAACGGTCGATCAAGGCCAATCATCACCTTGATGATCGGCACGCCAAAGCGCTCTTGCATGACTTAGCCCAAACGCAAAATCCGTTTAACTGTCCTCATGGTCGGCCAGTGGTCGTCCACTTTACGAACGCAGATATGGAAAAAATGTTTAAACGGATTCAGGATAGTCATGAAGCCTGGTCTGAATTTGATGATCACGAATTTTAGGAGGCACACAAATGTTTGAATATTTACGGGGAACGGTTAATGCCGTAACACCTGCATACGTTGTCCTCGATGTAAATGGGGTGGGGTACCTGATTCAAACGGCGAACCCCTACCGCTTTCACGAGGGTGACGAGGGGGTTCAGATCTACGTCCACCAGGTTATTCGTGACACAGAGATGAACCTGTTTGGGTTTGTTGACGAGGATGAAAAGCGGCTGTTTTTGAAGTTACTCAATGTTTCTGGCATCGGGCCCAAAAGTGCGCTGGCCATCCTTGCTAACGAAGACCACAGTGGCCTAGTGGCCGCCATTGAAAATAACGACGTGGCCTTTTTAACGAAGTTCCCTGGCATTGGGAAGAAGACAGCGCAACAAATTGTGCTGGACCTACAAGGAAAGCTGAGTGATCTTGGGGCGTTGCCAGGCCAACTTGATCTGGAAGTTGCCCCAACGACATCGCAGGCCTTAACAGATGCATTGGCAGCTCTGACGGCACTCGGATACAGTGCAGCAGAAGTGAAAAAAGTCGAAAAACAATTAACGACCATGAGCGCCAAGTCGACAGACCAGTACTTAAGTGCGGCCCTGTCGTTATTAACGCGTTAATGATGGTAAATAATGGTTGAGGAGGTGAGTGACAAGATGGATGATGAAGTGATGTCGAATGAACCGGTTAGTGAGCAGGAAGCGTCGCTAGAACGGTCGCTTCGACCAACGACCTTGGCGCAGTACATCGGTCAAGATACGGTGAAGGAGCAACTCACGGTCTACATTACGGCAGCAAATGCACGGGAAGAGTCACTGGACCACGTGTTACTGTACGGCCCACCCGGACTGGGGAAAACGACGTTGGCCATGGTGATTGCAAATGAAATGCAGGTCAACATTAAGACAACGAGTGGCCCGGCCATTGAACGGCCCGGTGACATCATTGCGTTGTTAAACGAATTACAGCCTGGCGACATTTTATTCATTGATGAAATCCACCGGTTACCAAAAGTGGTGGAAGAAATGTTGTATTCTGCAATGGAAGATTTCTTCGTGGATATTGTTGTGGGCCAGGGACCAACTGCCCATCCGGTTCACTTTCCGTTGCCACCATTTACCTTGATTGGGGCAACCACCCGGGCTGGCTTGCTATCTGCGCCATTGCGAGATCGGTTTGGCATCGTCGAACACATGAACTACTACACGACGGCTGACCTAGAGGAGATCACGTTACGGTCGGCCAACATTTTGGCCAGTAACATCGTGAAGGCAGGCGCCCATGAAATTGCCCGCCGCTCACGGGGAACCCCCCGGATCGCCAACCGGTTATTAAAACGGGTTCGTGATTTTGCGGAGGTTGATGGGAGTGCTGCCATTGATGCGCCAATTGTCGACCATGCGCTCCGTGTTCTTGGGGTGGATGAGTTGGGACTGGATGAAGTGGACATCAAACTATTGAACACGATGATCGACTTTTACAACGGGGGGCCCGTTGGGTTAACGACCCTTGCGGCCAACATTGGTGAGGAAGCGGATACCATCGCCGAAGTGTACGAACCGTACTTATTACAAACGGGGCTCATTAAACGGACGCCCCGGGGCAGAATGGTGACATCAGCCGGGTATGAGCACCTGCACATTCCCGCTCCAGACTGAAATTAATTGCCGAATTCCATTTGGCAACCTTCGTTAAGTCTGGTACAGTACATTAAGGAATCTATTTGAATGAGGTGGAGAAATTGACAAGTTTATTAGCAGCAGCCGCTAAGAGCGGGCAAAACAACATGTGGAGTACAATCATCATGATTGTCCTTTTCGTGGGGATCTTTTATTTCTTTATTATGCGGCCAAACCGGAAGCAACAAGATCAACGTAAAGAAATGATGAACGGGATTCACGTTGGGGATCACGTGGTGACGATTGGTGGGTTACACGGTGTTATTGACGCACTTGACGAAACAAAGAAGACAGTGACGATCGATGCTGACGGCATTTACTTAGTGTTTGACTTACAGTCAATTCACCACGTAGAAACGCCAGCAGCAACGACGAGTGCTGCCGCAGCACCAATGAGCAGTGCAAGCTCAGAAGCAGCGAGCGCCGCAACAAGTGCAACTTCAGAAGCAACAAGTGCTGCTGAATCAGAAGCACCAAAAGACTAATCATTTGTCCATTTAATGGCGATGTGAAGTTATAAAACCGACGGAGACCCTCATGTGGATGGGGATTCTCCGTCGGTTTTATTTATTGAGAATAAAGTGGCGGAAGGACGGTGTTTTTGCTGTTATTGCGAACATATGTTTGATAAACTGTAAACTAAATAGTGGAAAAAAGGAGGGGTGACTCATGGCGCAGACGTTAATGCAGGTTCCACTAGTTGTGGATGCCAGTCGGAAAATTATTCATGTGGATATGGACGCGTTTTATGCCTCTATTGAAGTCCGTGACCACCCCGAGTTTAAGCAGCAAGCACTAGTCATTGCGCGTGATCCACGGGAGACCGGTGGACACGGCGTCGTGACAACGGCGAATTATGTCGCCCGTAAACTAGGTGTTCATTCTGCGATGAGCGCACAGGAAGCTAGAAAATTGGCGCCCAAGGCTGTCTTTAAACGGCCGGATTTTCCCAAGTATCGGGCGGTCTCTGCACAAATTCACGAAATTTTTCATCAGTATACGGATCACATTGAGCCGATTGCGTTTGATGAAGCGTACCTTGATGTGACGACCAATAAGCAGGGCATCGAGTCCGCTGTGGCCCTTGCGCATCAGCTCCAGGCGCAAATTTTTGAAACGGTTCATTTAACGTGTTCAACGGGAATTTCGTACAATAAATTCTTAGCGAAGCTCGCCTCTGACTATGCAAAACCAGTGGGCGTTACCGTTGTCTTACCAGGAGACGCCGAGACCTTCCTCGCCCCGTTGCCCATTGAAAAATTTCGTGGTGTAGGAAAAAAGACGGTTCCAAAGATGCACGACCTGGGCATTATGACCGGGGCGGATCTATTAAAACATTCGGAGCCGGAACTCATTCAACATTTTGGCAAACTGGGCTATGCGTTATATCGTCACGTTCGGGGGAGTGATGACCGACCGGTGGAGTGGCAACGGGAACGTAAATCCATTGGGCGTGAAGAAACTTACGATACCCTGATCACCAATGAAGCGGATGTTGAGACACAGTTACAATTATTGGCAACCGAACTGGTGGAACACCTGGTTAGCCGGCAACGGCACGGAAAAACCATCGTCCTGAAGGTCCGTGATGCTGAGTTCAATACGGTTACCAGGCGGCGAACGCAAACTGAATTTTTTGAAAATTCGGCTGACATCATTTATGAAACGGCAAAAGAATTGTTCGACGAAACAGCTGATTTAGCAGCGAGCGTCCGGTTGCTAGGAATTACGATGACAAATTTAGATCCACTTTCTTTTGAAAATATGACGTTACCACTATTTACTTCGGCGTCTTCACGCGCATTTTAACCGGATTATGGTCCATAGATATCGCTGTGAGGCTTTGTATTTACGCACAATGTCCGTTATACTGGCATGTACGAGACTTGTAGCGAGAAGAGGGGCCAAAAACCATGGACGTGCAAAAAGCAATTTTTGACGATATTAATCGCAACCGCATTATCATCATTCACAGACATCAACGACCTGATCCAGATGCCGTCGGGGCACAGGCAGGCCTTGCCCGGATTTTGCAGGTTGCTTATCCTGAAAAGAAGATTTATATCGTTGGAAAGCAGGTTCCTGGTTTGGCCTGGTTAGCTGAAATGGACCAGGTGGCTGATTCACAATTTGACCAAGCACTGATTTTGATCCTCGACACGGCAAACGAACCGCGGGTGGATGACCAACGGTGGCGTGACGGTCGGGAAGTTGTGAAAATTGATCACCATCCAGATGACGATCCGTTTGGTGATCTTAGCTGGGTGGATGACCAAGCCTCCAGCACCTCAGAAATGGTTGTGGCCTTTGCAAACCGGTTTGACTTAACGATTGACGCAACGGCTGCCCGGTCACTGTACGCGGGCATCGTTGGGGATACCGGGCGGTTCCTTTACTCCGATACGACCCCGACGACCATGCGCGTGGCTGCGCAACTGATGGACACGGGGATCGATGCCGTGGCCGTCAACCAATTGGAAGATGAAATGCCAGTGCCAGTCGCACGGTTATCGGCATACCTCTATGAGCACCTGGAGATCACGGCGAGTGGTGCAGCGCACGTTGTGTTAAGCGCGGAAACAATTCAGTCGTTTGACCTTGGTGACGCCGGAACTGCAAGCTTAGTTCCGATGCCAGGAAAGATTGATTCAGTGCGGGCCTGGGCCATTTTTGAGGAACAAGACGACCACAGTTATCGGGTTCGTTTACGGTCCAAGGGTCCCGTGATCAACGGGTTGGCCCGGCAACACAACGGTGGCGGCCATCCGCTTGCCAGTGGTGCGAAGGCGAAAGATAAAGCTGAAGTTCAAACAATCATTAGCCAACTAGAAGCCTTAACAAGCGCCCAATAAGGAGAAACTATGACGGAAACATTTACAGAACTAAACTTGCGACCAGAGCTAATGGCCGCCTTAACGGAAATTAACTTCGTGAAACCCACACCGGTTCAAGCGCGGTTGATTCCCGTTATCATGGCTGGCCGGTCTGTTATTGGTCAATCACAAACGGGGAGTGGGAAGACCCACGCCTTTTTACTGCCCATCTTTAACCAGCTCAAGCCTGATTTAGATGAAGTGCAGACCATTATTGCGACACCATCACGTGAATTGGCGAGTCAAATTTACGCGGATGCTAAACAATTGGCGAGTCATTTTGACCAGCCAATTCGGATCGCAAACTACGTTGGGGGAACGGATCGGTCACGGCAAGAACGCCAACTGGGTAAGCACCAACCCCAAATTGTGATTGGGACCCCAGGACGGTTGCGTGACTTCATGGATGAACATGACCTGGGCTTACACACCGCCCACCAACTGGTTGTTGATGAAGCGGATATGACCCTTGACATGGGCTTTTTAAACGACGTAGATCACATTGCGGGGGCCCTGCCTAAGGACCTTCAAATGTTGGTCTTTTCCGCAACGATTCCCCAGAAGCTGCAACCATTCTTACGGAAATACCTGACGAACCCGGTGATTGAAGAAATCCCGGTAACGTCAATTATCAGTCCAACGATTGATAACTGGTTGATGTCAACCAAGGGGCACAAAAAGAATGAAATGATTTATGAATTACTGACAATGGGTGAACCATACCTTGTGCTGGTCTTTTGTAACACCAAGCAACGCACGGCCGAATTAACGGCGTACCTGAAGGAACGTGGCCTTAAAGTGGCCATGATCTCAGGAGACGTGCCGTCACGTGAGCGGAAACGGGTGATGAAACAGGTTCAAAACCTGGAATACCAATACGTGGTTGCAACGGACTTGGCAGCGCGTGGGATTGATATTAAGGGTGTTTCACACGTCATTAACGATGACATTCCGGCAGACCTGGACTTCTTCATTCACCGGGTTGGCCGGACCGGCCGTAACGGCATGTCTGGAACGGCGATTACGTTGTACCGTCCTGGTGAAGAGGATCAGGTTGCTGAAATCGAAAAATTGGGTGTGAAGTTTGCGCCGAAGGATATTCGTCAGGGTGAAATCGTTGATTCATACGACCGAAACCGGCGGACGAAACGGACAGCGACCCACAATAAGCTTGATCCAACCATGGTCGGTATGGTTAAGAAAAAGAAGAAGAAAGTTAAGCCTGGCTACAAGAACCAAATTAAGTCAGCCATTAAGCGGAAGGCCCAACAGGATAAACGGGTTGAGATGCGTGAAGCTGCTCGTGGGAAGCGTAAGGCAAATCGGCAACAGGGCGCAGCAAGTCGTGCCAACCGGAGTCGGTAAGTCAATTGACAAGTTGGCCGTGAATGCTATACTAAAGTGCAGTCAAGGATATGTGGGAATCAGTTATTTTTCAGCGACGCTCTGGTTGGTGTGAAGAGCGAGGTAACGATTCTTGTGCTCCCTTGAAGAAAAATTTGATAACACACTTGTTTAAAAAACACGCGACTCGGCGTTATGAGTGAGGGGTTAACGAACAACATCGTTGCAAGCAAAGTGGTACCGCGGTCCTTGACCGTCTTTGCAAGCAGGGGTGTTGTTTTGTGTTTCACGCACAAGTGATGAAAGGACAATCATGAAAGAATTAAGTAGTAGCCAAGTACGGCAAATGTACCTCGACTTTTTTGAACAACACGGCCATAAAATTATGCCGAGTGCGTCATTAGTCCCCGTTGAAGACCCAACCTTGTTGTGGATCAACTCTGGGGTCGCCACAATGAAGAAGTACTTTGATGGCTCCGTCGTGCCTGACAATCCACGGATGACGAGTTCACAAAAGAGTATTCGGACAAACGACATTGAAAACGTTGGTCGAACAGCCCGACACCACACGCTGTTTGAAATGCTTGGTAACTTTTCAGTGGGTGATTACTTCAAGACGGAAGCCGTTCACTGGGCCTGGGAATTATTAACCGGAGCTGATTGGTTTGCGTTTGATCCTGACAAGTTGTACATCACGGTGTACCCCAAGGATACGGATGCTAAAGCGGAATGGTTAGACGCCGGGGTCAAGGCAGACCATATTCTGGAAGCCGAAGATAACTTCTGGGATATTGGTCAGGGTCCTTCTGGTCCTGATTCAGAAATTTTCTACGACCGTGGTCAAGAAATGAACAACGTCGCTGAAGATGATCCTGAAAACTTCCCTGGTGGGGAAAACGAACGGTATCTGGAAGTGTGGAACATTGTGTTCTCACAGTTTAACCACACACCAGAAGGAACGTACGAACCACTTCCTCATAAAAACATTGATACGGGGATGGGCCTCGAACGGGTTGTGTCTGTGTTCCAGCACGCCCGGACAAACTTTGAAACAGACTTATTCCTGCCGATCATTAAAAAGACGGAAGAACTGTCAGCGGATAAGCACTACGGTGACAACGCGGCTGACGACGTGTCGTTTAAGATCATCGCGGATCACGCGCGTGCCGTGACGTTTGCCATTGGTGACACGGCGTTGCCTTCAAATGAAGGCCGTGGTTACGTAATTCGGCGGTTAATTCGGCGGGCCATTTTAAACGGGAAGAAGCTCGGTATTAACGAAGCCTTCCTGTACAAATTGGTGCCGGTTGTTGGCGAAATCATGAAGAGCCATTATCCAGCAGTGTTGGAACAGGCTGACTACATTGCCGGTGTGATCCACTCTGAAGAAGACCGGTTTAACGTGACGCTTGATACAGGACTGTCACTATTAAACGACACGATTGCAGCTACCAAGGCAGCTGGCAATGCCGAACTGTCCGGGACCGACGCGTTCAAATTGTTTGATACGTATGGTTTCCCCGTTGAATTAACCACTGAATACGCTGGTGACGAAGGGTTAGCTGTGGACCAGGAGGGCTTTAAGGCCGAAATGGAAAAGCAACGTGCGCGTGCTCGTGGCGCCCGGTCATCTGCTAAGTCAATGGGTGTGCAACGGGCATTGCTCACGGACATCAAGTCCGACAGTGAATATGTTGGTTACACGACGTTAACGGTTCCAGCAGCGAAGTTACTGGACATCATTGTTAACGAAACGTTGGTTGACGTGGCCAAAGAAGGCGACGAAACGGCCGAGGTCATCTTTGATCAAACGCCGTTCTACGCTGAAATGGGTGGTCAAATTGCTGATACGGGTCAGATCATTGACGCCGACGGGAAAGTGGTCGCTAGTGTAACGGACGTTCAATATGCACCAAACGGCCAAAACCTCCACACCGTTAAGTTAACGGGGACGTTAAAGAAGAACGCAACGTACAAACTGGTTGTGGATGCTGGTCGGCACAGTAAGATCGAAAAGAACCATACGGCAACCCACTTGTTGGATCAATCATTGCGAAACGTCTTGGGCGGGCACACTGCGCAGGCAGGTTCCTTGGTTGAACCAAACTACTTGCGGTTTGACTTTAACCACTTTGGTCAAGTAACAGAAGACGACCTGAAAAAGGTTGAACAGATGGTCAACGACCAGATTTTTGCTGAAATTCCGGTCAAAACGGTAGAAACCGACCTTGAATCTGCAAAGAAGATGGGCGCGATTGCCATGTTCTCCGAGAAGTACGGGAAGACGGTCCGGGTCGTTTCAATTGGTGAGTTCAACACAGAATTTTGTGGTGGTGATCACGTTACCAATACAAATGAAATCGGCTTGTTTAAGATTGTTTCTGAAACAGGGGTTGGTGCCGGTGTTCGGCGGATCGAAGCCGTAACGGCTGGTGATGCCTTTGCCTACTTGAACAACGAAGAGGCCCTCTTAAACGAAACGGCTGCCATGGTTAAGGCACCACAAGTGAAGGAAGTTCCTCGGAAGGTCGCTGGGTTGCAAGCAGACGTTAAGCAGTTAGAAGTAGAACAACGGGCGCTGCAAGCCAAAATGGCTGCGCAACAGGCCGGCGATGTCTTTACGAACGTTGACGAAATCAACGGCGTGAAGGTGATCGCACAAACAGTCAACGTTGCCGGTATGGGCCAGCTCCGTCAATTAGCGGATGACTGGAAACAGAAGTTACCGTCAGATGTTTTGGTTCTTGGAACGGCTGTTGATGATAAGGCAAGCCTCTTAGTTGCAATGGCACCAGACCAGGTTAAGGCCGGTCGTCGTGCAGGTGACTTGATCAAGGCCATTGCGCCTGCCATTAATGGTGGTGGCGGTGGTCGGCCAGACATGGCTCAGGCTGGTGGGAAGAATCCTGCCGGACTGGACGATGCGATGGCCCAAGCAAAGGCATGGTTAGCCAAATAAGCAACGTCAGGGCGTCCAAATGAGTGACGCTAACAGCGGAAGCAGCTTGGCAAATTGCCGACTGGTTCCGTTTTTTATGATTATTTAGTCAATCAATCATTAAAATTACGAACTGCTTATTTGACAATATGGTTACAACGTGCTGGATAATTGTTATTTGGCGGTGGATTAAGTAAAATAGGTCGTAACTGGAGTGTGCAGTTGGAAAGTGCAACCAACGCAGATTGGTTAGCAACACACGCCGTTTGGTTGATTGATCATGGAGGGAATACGAATGAGTACAACAGACAAAACCATGTTCTTTGATTTTAGTAACCAGCAACAAAAAGACGTGCATGACACGTTAGCAACAGTTTATGCAGCTTTGGAAGAGAAAGGATACAATCCGATTAATCAGATTGTGGGGTACCTGTTATCTGGGGACCCAGCTTACATTCCCCGTCTTAATGACGCCCGGAATTTAATTCGTAAGCATGAACGTGATGAGATCATTGAAGAACTCGTCCGGGCTTATCTGAGTGCGGATAACGCAGCTAAATGAAATTAATGGGATTAGATGTGGGCTCCCGGACCGTGGGGGTCGCTGTTAGTGACGCCTTCGGTTGGACAGCTCAGGGTGTCGAGATTGTGCGGATTAACGAAGATGAGGGCCAGTTTGGTTTGGACCGGATCGCTGAGTTGGTCAAAGAGACCGGGGCCGGCGGATTCGTTTTGGGCTTACCAAAGAACATGAACAACACCCTCGGCCCCCGTGCAGAGGCCGCTCAACGGTATGGAGACATGTTGACGGAACGCTTTGGCTTACCCATTGATTTTATTGATGAACGTTTGACGACGGTGGAAGCAGAGCGGATGCTCATTGAGCAGGCCGACATTTCACGGAAAAAGCGCAAGCAAGTCATTGATAAATTAGCGGCAACCTTTATTTTGCAGAATTATCTCGACGCAAATGGTAAACTAACCAAGTAGCGGTTGGGACATTCACAACAACACATGATCATTCACGAAGAAAGTAGGGTCTAACAAATGGCTGAAACACACAACCACGAATCAGAAAACGATAACGAACAACAAATCACGCTCGTTGACGATAACGGCAACGAGACGTTATATAACGTGCTCTTCACGTTTACGTCAGAAGACTATGGCAAGTCTTACATTCTTTTATATCCAGCAAGCACTGCGGATGATGAAGAAGTGGACATCCAGGCTTACGGTTTTGATCCAGAGGAAGATGGCTCCACAGAAGGCGAACTTTCACCGATCGAAGACGAAGCTGAATGGGACATGGTTGAAGAAATGCTTAACACATTCCTTGACGATGACTCCAACATGGCTTAAAAACCGTTGCGTGAGCGACAGTAAATAACTGACAGAGCGGCGTCGTATTCCTCAGGTGGAGTATGACGCCGCTTGTGTCATAATGCTTATTAAGGGGTGGATAGACGAATGATTTTAACGTTAGTTGTCATTTTATTATTGGTGAGTGCACTAGGGCGCGGTTTTCACCGTGGCTTTGTAGTTGAACTGGTCAACACTGTTGGTTACCTGTTTATTTTGCTTCTGGCCCGGTTACTAACGCCAACGGTCGCGACGGGGGTCCAACACTTGTTGCCAGCTAATCACCAAGTCACGGCCAACGACCAGCTTCTAAACAGTCAGGTCAACCATTTCTGGGCGGCCGGAATTGCCTTTTGGGGACTGATGATTATTGGGATCATTCTTTTGCGATTGTTGACCCGGTCGTTAAAGCTGTTTACAAATTTACCAGTGATTCATGGTGTTAATGCACTTGCCGGGGCTGCGGTCGCTGGCATACTAATGTACATCCTGATCTTCTTCGGTTTGGCCATTGCGTCCGTTTGGCCGGCGACCTGGATTCATGACCAACTGCTGCATTCACCGTTAAGCATGTGGATTCTCCACCAAACGCCACTACTGTCAGAACAGATCTATCAGTGGTGGTTAACTCGATAAAAAAGGACTGAATAAAATTGATGAATGAACGTGGATTAACGATCCTCGAATTTGAAAAAGTGAAGGCCCAGATGACGGGCTTACTGAGTTCACCTGGCGGTCGCGCTGAGTTGGCGTCTTTGCAGCCAGCAACAGACGCTGAGGTGATCCAAGAAAGTTTAGATGAAACAAAAGACGGTGCGGACATTCTCCGGCTAAAGGGTGGCATTCCGTTGCCTGAACTGGCAGATTTAACGCCCCACATGAAACGGTTAGCCATTGACGCGGCGCTGAACGGGACGGAACTAGCGGCGGTTGGCCGGGTTTTACAAACGGCAAGTTCAACGCGAACCTTTTTTAATCAACTGGATGAAACGGGCGTGACGTTACGTCATCTGAGCACGATTGTTGCCCAGTTAGTGACACTCCCGGACCTGACCCGGCGAATCAACACGGCCATTGAACCAGACGGGCGTGTTAGTGACGCAGCAAGCGAGGAATTAGCGGCCATCCGGACCCGCATCAAGGGCACGGAAGCATTGATTCGGAGCAAGATGCAGTCATACGTTCGTGGGCGCCAGGCAAGCTATTTGAGCGAGCCGATTATTACCATGCGAAATGACCGGTATGTTGTCCCAGTAAAGACGGAGTACCGGAATCGTTTCGGTGGTGTCGTGCATGATGAAAGTCAGTCTGGCCAAACGCTGTACGTTGAACCAGAGGACGTGGTGGACTTAAATAACCGGCTCCGGCAAAGCCAGGTTCAGGAACGAAATGAAATTGCCCGGGTTCTACAGGAATTGTCAAGGATGCTGGCACCACACCGTGAGGAGATCTTAGCGAATGCGAGTGTGCTTGGCCATTTAGACTTCGTGAACGCGAAGGCCCGGTATGCGCACCAATTAAAGGCAACGGAACCATTGCTGAGCCCCGACGGAAAGGTTAACCTCCGGCAGGCGCGTCACCCACTGTTAGATCAAACGACGGCCGTGGCAAATGACATCACGCTGGGCGATGATTACGATGCCATCATCATTACGGGACCCAATACTGGTGGGAAAACCATCACGTTAAAGACATTAGGTTTGAGCCAGTTAATGGCTCAGTCCGGGTTGTTTATTCCGGCCCGTGAAGAAAGTACCGTGGCCATTTACGACAATGTCTTTGCTGATATCGGGGACGAACAGTCCATTGAGCAATCGTTGAGTACGTTTAGTTCACACATGGACAACTTGATCCGCATTCTTGATCAGGCGACGGCCAAAAGCTTAGTGTTGGTTGATGAAATTGGTGCCGGAACTGACCCCAAAGAGGGGGCTGCACTGGCGATCGCCATGCTTGATGCGTTTGGAACCATCGGCGCCGCCGTTGTGGCGACGACCCACTACCCAGAACTAAAGGCGTATGGGTATGACCGCAAACGGACCATTAATGCCAGCATGGAGTTTGACGCGGAGACCCTGCAGCCAACTTACCGCTTACTACTCGGAATTCCCGGTCGTTCAAACGCGTTGGAAATTTCGCAACGGTTAGGCTTACGGTCCGATATCATTGCGGCGGCCCGAACGTTGACCAGTCAGGATAGTCAGGATCTAAACGACATGATCGGTGATTTAGTTGAACAGCGCAAACGGGCCACAGATGAGGCGGCAGCGCTAGCTGAACAGTTAGCGGACGCCACAAAGCTTCAAGAAGAGCTGACGGCTCAGTTTGACCGGTTCACTGAACAAAAGACGCATGAGCTGGATGCTGCTAAGCAACAGGCCAATCATATCGTTGCTGACGCTAAAAAGGAATCGGACAAAATTATTCACCACCTGCGCCAATTAGAGGTGAAGCAGGGGGCTGGTGTTCGTGAAAACGAATTGATTGATGCACAGGGACAATTAAATGCGCTCCGTCAGGAACCGTCGTTAGCAAACAATAAGGTCCTCGCCCGGGCAAAGAAAAAGCGTGATTTTCATCCTGGTGACAACGTGGTCGTTAAATCTTATGGACAACACGGAACGTTAAACCGGAAGTTGAGTGCCCACGAATGGGAAGTTCAGCTTGGGATGCTGAAAATGAAGGTTGACGACAATGACCTTGAAAAGTCAGCCGCACCAACAGCCAATGAAAAGCAACAGCGGACCAGTCGGCCAACGGTGCACAGTAACATTGGTGCCCGGGCCCAGGCGCAATTAGATCTTCGTGGTCATCGGTATGATGCAGCCATCAGTGAAGTGGATCGGTTCATAGATTCTGCGTTGTTAGCTAATTTAAACGACGTCACGATTGTTCATGGAAAGGGAACAGGGGCTCTTCGAAAAGGGGTTACCGAGTACCTTCAATCGAACCCCCGGGTCAAAAGTTTTGGCTTTGCCCCCGCAAATGCTGGTGGTGACGGCGCAACGGTTGTTCATCTTGGGTAATGCCAGGCAAATTGATTGCGTGTTCTGAAAAAAAGAGTACACTAACTTACATACTAAAAGTTAGTGTATTAAAGACTAATGTGATAAGGAGGCCGTTAAAATGGCTGTAAATGTAACAACTGATCAAACGTTTGAAGCCGATACCAATGCTGGTGTTAGCGTGACTGATTTTTGGGCAACTTGGTGTGGCCCGTGTAAGATGCAATCACCCGTTGTGGAACAGTTAGCGGATGAAATGGGCGACAAGGTGGCCTTCACAAAGATGGATGTTGATGAAAATCCAAACACCCCATCAAAGTTTGGCATCATGGGGATTCCAACCCTGATCGTTAAGAAGGATGGCCAAGTGGTTGACACGTTAGTTGGTTACCACAGTAAGGAACAAATCGAAAAGACGTTGGCGCAGTACACGGCTTAACGCTTTAGCTTTATATGTGACAGAATAATGAGAGCCCCTCGCAGAATCGTAATGGTATGCGATGGGGCTTTTTTTTGCGATTTCTGGTACACTAACGGTAATCTAAAAAATGGACTAAAAAGTTTAACACTTTTTTTACCACTATTAAGGTGATAAATCACTATACTGATGATATTGGTATAAGTGAAGGGGGCAATGAGGATGGCACGATTAAGACTCTGGCTAAGGACGCCGTGGGTCACCTTTATCCTAAAAACAGTATTTTATTTCGTCATTCTATTACTGCTACTATATCTGTACAGTTACTCTGGTGTGAACCAAAGCAAGTTCATCTACAATGAGTTTTAAACGGCAGATTGACTGGGAGGGTCTTCATGATTGAGAACATGATCAAAACCATCGACCAATGGGCACAGACGACACCGACAGCTGTGGCCTACGATGAGTTAGGAACACATTACACATACGCAGATTTGAAGCGGGCGTCGGATAACATTGCGCGCTACTTAGACGATTTGGGGTTGCCAACCGGTGCACCTGTTGTTGTCTTTGGTGGTCAGCAGTTTGCTATGATCGCCAGTTTCCTTGGCGCAGTTAAATCAGGTCACGCTTACATTCCGGTGGATACGCATTCACCAAATGACCGGCTAACGATGATTGCAGAAATTGCTGAACCAGCCGCCATTATTGCGGTTGACGCGTTGCCTGTTGAAGTGGGCGACCAACCAATTTTGGGTGGGGACACGTTAGCCTCATTGTTGACGGCACCAGAAACAGCCTATGACGCGGATCACGCAGTTAGTGGCGATCAGACGTACTACATCATCTTTACGTCTGGGACGACTGGCCGGCCTAAGGGTGTTCAAATTAGTCACACAAACCTGTTGAGCTACGTGAACTGGATGGTAAGTGATGACTTTAAGCTCCCCAACCGGCCGGTTACCATGGCACAACCACCATACTCGTTTGACTTATCAGTAATGGATTGGGCGCCAACGTTGGCGCTTGGTGGAACGTTGGCAGCCTTGCCAAAAGTGGTGACAGATGACTTCAAACGTTTGTTTGAAACGTTGCCAACGATGAAGCTCAATGTTTTCGTTGCAACACCATCGTTTGCCGACATTTGTCTGCTAGAACCAACGTTTGATGAAGAACATTTACCAGACCTGACGCACTTCCTCTTTTGTGGGGAGGAACTAACCGTTTCGACCGCAACCAAACTGCGTGAACGGTTCCCTCATGCCCACATCTTTAATACGTACGGGCCAACAGAAGCAACGGTTGCTGTGACTGGTGTTGAAATCACGGATGAATTGATTGCCGCTGGCCGGCTCCCGATTGGAACCGTTAAAGCAGACACCACCATTACGGTGGTGGATGACGCGGGTAAGAGCTTACCTGCCGGTGAACAGGGTGAAATCATTATCAGTGGTCCCAGTGTTTCAAAAGGGTACTTAAATAACCCAGAGAAAACGGCCCGGGCCTTCTTTACGGAAGCCGGCAAAGCTGCTTATCATTCTGGTGACCTTGGGTTCTTGGATGAACAGGGCTTACTGCATTACCTTGGGCGGATTGATTTTCAAATCAAGTTACATGGTTACCGAATCGAGCTTGAAGAGGTGAACCACTACTTGAATGACAATCAGTGGATCAAACAGGCGGTTGCAGTGCCAAAATACGATGCTGATCATAAAGTTAGCCAAATGTGGGCCTACGTTGTGCCCGAAGAAACGACAGAATTCACCTCTGACTTACAACGGACAACGGCCATCAAAAAGTCCTTAAAGGGCGTTATGATGGATTATATGGTCCCGAACCGCTTCATTTACCAAGAGTCATTACCATTGACGGCTAACGGTAAGGTGGACATTAAGACCATCATTGCTGAGGTGAATCCAGCATGATCAATTTAGAGCCGTATGGTAATCCACAGTATTTTGTGTACTTACTGATTGGATTACTCCCATTGATGATTGGGTTGTACACAGGCCATCGGTGGCGGTGGTACCAAAGCCTCGTTTCATTAGCCTTTATTTTCTTAATGTTTGATGGTGCCAAGTGGCAGCAAGGCGTTGCCCTAATTGGGTTTGTGGCGTGGCAGTGGTTGTTAGTTGGCGGGTACATGGCTTACCGAAACCGATCGAACAATCGGTGGGTCTTTTATCTAGCTGTGTTACTCAGTGCCTTACCACTGGCCTTTGTCAAAATCACCCCCGCGGTGGCGGCCAGTCATTCCTCACTGTTTGGGTTTCTGGGAATCAGTTACCTGACGTTTAGAACGGTCGGCATGATTATGGAAATGCGGGATGGAATCATTAAAGAATTCCACCCATTGCTCTTCCTTGAATTTTTACTATTCATGCCCACCATTTCATCTGGACCCATTGATCGTTACCGGCGGTGGTTGGATGATTACGAAAAGGTGCCAGATCGCGAGACCTATATTGGGATGATCGGAAAAGCCGTGCATTACATTTTCCTTGGCTTTTTATATAAGTTTTTACTGGCCTACTTGTTTGGAACCGTGTTGCTACCAAAACTGGGAATGCTGACCCTCCGCTACGGCGGCAAGGGCTTATCCTGGCCGTTGATTGGGTATATGTATACCTATTCACTGGACCTGTTCTTCGACTTTGCAGGTTATTCACTATTTGCAGTCGCCATTTCTTACTTAATGGGGATTGAAACACCAATGAACTTTAACCGGCCGTTCCAGTCAAAGAACCTGAAGGATTTCTGGAACCGTTGGCACATGAGTCTGTCTTTTTGGTTCCGTGACTTCATCTTCATGCGGTTAGTGTTTGCAATGATGAAGAATAAACTGTTCAAGAGCCGGGTGACAGTTAGTAACATCGCGTACGTTTTGAACATGTTGATTATGGGATTTTGGCACGGTGTAACGTGGTATTACATTGCTTATGGGTTATTCCACGGCATCAGCTTAGTCATCAATGACTGGTGGCTACGCTTTAAGAAGAAACACCGTGAGGCCATTCCGCACAATAAATTGACAGAGGCCTTTGCCATTTTCCTTACGATCAACGTCGTGTGTGTGAGCTTCCTGCTCTTTTCCGGGTTCTTAGATACGTTATGGTTCAAACACCCGTAACGGGGTGATGCAGTAATGGTGCTGAACAAGATAAATTAAAGGGGATTATTATCATGGATGTTAAAGAAACAGTATTAGAAATTTTGAACGACTTAACTGGGAATGACGTTTCAGAAGCAATGGACACCAACCTGTTTGACGCTGGGTTGTTGGACTCAATGGGATCAGTTCAATTGTTGTTAGAATTACAAGGTCAGTTAGGGGTTAACGTTCCTGTTTCTGAATTTGAACGGACGGAATGGGACACACCTAACAAGATCGTGGCTAAGGTGGAAGGATTAGTGGGGTAAGATGACTTCTGCAAAACGACTCTGGTTGGTTATCGGCCCGGTCATTGCAGCCTTTGTAATCTTAGTGGCGTTACTGCTTTCACCAATTAACTTTGCCAGTAACTCAAAAAAGACAGAGCAGAAGGCGGCAGTGTCACTTGCACCGCAAGTGTTTAAGGGCCAGCAGATCAAAAAACAGGCACTCGAAGGTGAGTACGTTCCGTTTTTTGGTTCCAGTGAATTAGCGCGGATGGATCCGTTGCATCCGTCTGTGCTAGCAGCAAAATATGACCGTAATTACCGGCCGTTTCTTTTAGGGGCAGCGGGGACGCAATCATTGACTCAGTATTATTCAATGCAAACCATTGCGACACAAATGCAGCATAAAAAGGCGGTTTTCATTGTTTCACCTCAGTGGTTCGTTCCAAAGGGTGCCCGTAAAGATGCTTTTGGTTTTTATTATTCCAAGCTTCAAACGGTTGACTGGCTTCAGCAGACCCAAGATAGTGAAATGGATCGCTACGCTGCTAAACGGCTCCTCGAAATGCCATCTGGACATTCTGATCACGCAATTGCACGGATGCTCAGAAAGACGGCTAAGGGGCAGTCATTATCAAACTATGATCGGCTCCAGTTGTCCATTCAAGCGTTGATCCTGACGCATGAAGACCAACTGTTTTCAAATTATGGTTTGGGCCGGCACTTGGTTAAAATTGATGACGGGATGAAACAGTTGCCGAAGTCAGACAGCTACCAAGCACTGGATAAAACGGCCGCTAAACTGGGTAAGGCACACACCACCAGTAATAACCTTGAAATCAGTAACACGTTCTACAACAAGCGGTTACGGGGTAATATGGCCCATTTGAAGGGGGCACAACGGAATTTAGATTACCGGAAGTCACCTGAGTATAGTGATTTCGAATTGGTTTTGAACCAGTTTGCGAAAACACATACCGATGTGCTGTTCATTTTGCCACCAATTAACCAGCGATGGGCCAATTACACTGACTTAAACCAGACGATGATTGATCAAACGAACAATAAGATCAAACACCAGCTGGCAAGCCAAGGGTTTAACAATGTGTTAGATTTAAGCCATGATGGCGGGCAACCGTACTTCATGGAAGACACCATCCACCTCGGGTGGCGTGGCTGGGTTGCCGTTGATAAGGGTGTTCGTCCGTTCTTATCAACAAAGACAGGGACGACGGATTATCACATCGATGACCGTTACTACTCTACAGACTGGCAACAGTTAGCCCCAACGCAACAAAATCTCACAACGTTTAAATAAGGTCGGTCAAGGCCATCAAAAAACGCCTGTCGTCTCAAAATCAATTGAGACGGCAGGCGTTTTTTGATGTTATGCATGTTAGTCACACTTAATTATGATTCAACGGTGGGTTCATTGGGCTCAGTAACCGTTAACGTTGGGACATTAGCAGCGACATCACCAACGATGGCGTGTGGATCCGTTTGAATGAGCAAGGTGACGTGATCTTTGTGAACTTCGTCAACGGTGCCTTCGGTTGCGGCCCCAGTGATCAGCTCGATTTGTTGGGCTAAAAAACCGGCCTCAAGGTCAAAGCTGGCCTTCGGAAAAGCGGCTAATCGCTGGGCAACCGGCGCACCACTTAACTCAAAGTGTTGCTGATGGCGACTGTCATGTGTCAACGTCAGGGTCCCAAAGTTGAGTTGGGCAAAGAGTGGTGTGATGGCATCGCGATCTGCTAACGGATTATTGCGGGCAACCTGGCGGCCGATCCAATACAGAATGGTCAGCTGATCGTCACCCAGGATAGTGGGTAACACCTCATCGCGGATGAAGCCCGCACCGAGTGCAGAAACCGCTGATTGTGTAAGTAATTTGTTGTAGGTTGCTTGATCCATGATTATCTCCCCAATTGCCTTAATTTTACTCATTATAGCGTGGTCCTGAGAAAGTTTCATCTGAGAATCATCATGTTTCACCGAACTTTAATCGCTGATGCTTGAAAAGTCCGGTGGAAAGCGTCATGCTAAAGGTTCAATTAATCATGAAACAGAGGGACAGAGACATGGTAGAAATTGATCGGTCACGGTTACGACCGGAATTACCCATTGGGTTTATGGATTCTGGTGTCGGCGGTTTAACGGTCGTTAAAGAAACGTTACGCCAGCTGCCAAACGAAACGATCCGCTTCATTGGCGACCAGGCCCGGCTTCCTTATGGACCGCGGCCCGCAGAGCAGGTGCGTGAGTTCACCTGGGAAATGGTGCGGTTTCTTGAGGCCCAACCAGTCAAGATGTTGGTGATTGCTTGCAACACGGCAACAGCAGCCGCATTACCAGACTTACAAGCGCAGTTAACGATTCCCATTATCGGTGTTATTAAACCCGGTGCAAAGGCCGCCATTCGAACGACAAAGAATGGGCACATTGGGGTCATTGCAACGGAGGGAACCGTCAAAAATGACGCGTATGCAAAAACCATTCATGAGCAAGTACACGAGATGACGGTCACGAGTTTAGCGTGTCCGAAGTTCGTGTCACTCGTTGAAAGTAATGAATACACGGGCCCACTGGCCAAACAGATTGTTACCCAAACCCTCCAACCGTTGACGCAAACGGACATTGATACACTGGTTTTAGGGTGTACCCACTACCCGCTGTTGGCCCCCATCATTCAAAACGTGATGGGCGAACGGGTTACGCTGATTGACCCGGGCACCGAGACGGCTGATGAAATTAAGGCGTTGCTGGATATTTACCACATGGCGGCGCCAACAAAATTGGCACCAGATCGTTACTTTACCACTGGCTCGCCGGACATGTTTAAGACCATTGCCACCCAGTGGTTGGGCTTAGCCGGAATGACCGTTAATCAAGCAGTCATTGATTGATATTTTTACTGAAAATGGGCATTATTAGTGATGTAGATAAATAAACTTCTTGGAGGCGCACCATGGCAGACGCAATTGTAATCGCAACCAACAACGCAGGTAAGGCTGCGGAATATAAAGAACGAATGGCACCACTAAACATTAAGGTGTTAACGTTAGCAGATTTCCCAGATGTTAAGGTTCCAGAAGAAAATGGGACTTCCTTTGCAGAAAATGCCCAAATCAAGGCGGATGCATTGGCAAAGCTGGTGGAACTTCCCATTATTGCAGATGATTCAGGTCTTCAAGTAGATGCTTTGAATGGGCAACCAGGTATTCACTCAGCCCGTTATGCGGGCGATCATGATGACGCAGCGAACAATGCTAAGTTGCTGGCTGCCATGGATAACGTCCCAGATGCTGAACGAACGGCTAACTTTCACACGACCATTGTTGCTGTGAAGCCCAACGGAAAGCGCCTGGTTGTTAGTGGTGACGTTTCGGGCCTGATTTTGCGTGAACCACATGGCACAGATGGCTTTGGTTATGACCCATTATTTTATGTGGCCGAGAAGAAAAAGACGTTTGCTGAATTAACAACGGCAGAAAAAAATGAGGTGAGTCACCGTGGCCGGGCGATTGCCTCACTGATGGAACAATTCCCAACCTGGTGGCGTGAAGATTAATGCGATTACTGGTGGTGAGTGATAGTCATGGCGACCGCGAAATTTTAGTGCGGCTTCAACAGCAGTTTGCCGGAACTATCGACGGTTGGTTTCATTGTGGGGATTCTGAATTGGCTGCTGATGATGTGTTATGGCAGACCATGCACGTCGTTGGTGGCAACATGGATGTTGACCCTGCGTTTTTAGATCAGGAATTAGTCACTATTGGTGATCAGCGCGTCTTTTTAACGCATGGGCACCTGTACCACATCAAACGCGATCTAACGGCCCTTGCATTGGCTGCTCGGCAAGAACAGGCCACACTTGTTTGCTTTGGCCATTCACATGAACTGGGCGTCGTTGAAAACGCGGGGACTCTTTTCCTGAACCCTGGGAGCATTAGCCAGCCACGGGGTCAGTATGCTGATCTAGGGGGGACGTTTGCACTGGTAGATGTGCTGCCAACCCACACAGAGGTCCGTTTTTGCACACGCGATGGCCAAGTGGTTCCAGCACTAACGGTGACGTTTCCCCGAGAGGACACGAAATGACAACGAAAACATTTACGTTTGATGAAGAACTAACGGTAAATCGCTTGGGCTATGGAACCATGCAGTTACCCGGACCAGGTGTGTGGGGGCCAAGTGCTGACCCTGCAAACGCCGTCGCCGTGATGGATGCCGTGTTGAATAGTGATGTCAATTTCATTGATACAGCGGATGCTTACGGTCCGTTCTTTGCAAATGACTATCTAAAGCAAGCGTTATCCACATATCAAGGGCACCACAAGATGATTGCCACAAAGGTTGGCTTTACCCGACAGGGGCCGAACGAGTGGACACCGCTCGGTCAACCGGCCTATTTACGGCAACAGGTTGAATTAAACCTATTTTCACTAGGGGTGGACCAATTAGATCTCATTCAGTTGCACCGCATCGATAAAACGGTGCCGCTGGCTGATCAACTGGGCGTTTTGGCGGATATGAAGCGTGAGGGCAAGGTGAAACACATTGGCCTCAGTCAGGTAAGCGTCGCGGAACTAGAAGCGGCGCAGGCCGTCACCTCGATTGCGTCCGTTCAGAATCGCTATAACCTGACGGATCGAAGTGACGAGGACGTTTTGAATTACGCAGAAGCCCACCACATGGCGTTTATTCCGTGGTATCCGCTGGCGACGGGGACGTTAACGGCCGCTGATGGTCCCTTGCTTTCAATTGCTCAAGCGCACCGAGCAACCCCAGCACAAATTGCACTGGCGTGGTTGCTTCAGCGCTCTGACGTTATTTTACCGATTCCCGGAACGGCTAACATTCAACACTTCTTTAGTAACGCGGCCGCTGCTAGCATTACACTAACAGACGAAGAAATGACCACGTTAGCGAGGGGACGTTCGGCTCAGTAACGGTGGTGCTGATCCAGGTGGCATTTATTGTTTAACTGATTACTAAATGGAAACGGTTTTATCCAGCGATCGTTTTATGGTATCCTGAACTCAAGTACATCAGGTTTTTATTTCATACTGGAGGCAATTTTATGACACTTGGCGGAATTGCAGGCATCATCGCTGCCGTAGCATTTTTATTATTGGTGGGAATCATTTGGATTTTCTTACTACGGCTGACGAAAACGTTTGGTGAAATTAACAAGAGCATGGTCGTGATTACGAGCGACCTTGACGTGTTGTCCAAGCAAATGGAAGACATCATGGGGAACGCCAATGAATTATTGGATGACGTTAACCACAAGGTCGCAACCATTGACCCAGTTTTTCAGGCAGCGGCAGATCTTGGTGAAAGTGTATCTGACTTAAACGCAGCAACCCACCGGTTAACAAACCGGGTGACAGACACAGGGAAAAATGCTGGTAAAGTTGGGATGGCTGCGCGGGCAGCAAGCTCAGCATTTAAGATGTACAATAATCATCAAGAAAAGAAACGTCAACGAACGACGGATGACTAGAAAGAAGGAGAATGAAGATGGCTAAAGGATTTTGGATTGGTGCGTTATTAGGTGGTGCGGCCGCATACGCAGCTTACCGTGCGTTAACGGAAGAACAACGGGATGCATTACGCGACACAGCGGATACGGAATACCATAAGCTTCGTGACCGCGCGATTGATTACGCGTTTTACGCAGCAGACGCCATTGATGACGCGAAGGATTCATTCCAGGACTATTCAGAATCAGCATCTGATTCTGCCCGTGACTTCGCTTCAACAGTGGGGGAACGGAGTGCTTCTTTACGTGGTCGATTACACCAAAAGCAAGAAGATTTCGACGACGAGACAGCGTCATTACGTGAGGAATTAAACGGCGTCGATCTTGACGATGACGACGATGATATTGTCATTAATGTGGATGACATGGTCACCGCACCAGAAGACGATTCAAAGGCTTCAGATAAAGCGGCTGATGACAGTTCAGCACCAACTGATGAAACACCGGCTGACGACAAGTCTGCCAAGTAACTCAATGATGGCAGCATCAAAAAAACGTCCGTGACGATGTCACAGACGTTTTTTTGTTAGTCAATATCTTGATCAGGCTGACGTTTAGCCGTTTTAGCGGCCTGATTAGTGGCGTCCTTTTCAGGGAAGAAGTGGAACATTAGTTTGTTAAAGTAATCGGAGGCGTACCCGATGACGAAAATGCCCAAGAACATGGCGGTAAACAGTTCAATGGCAAACAGTGGCCAGTTGTGAACGGCAACGTTTGTAATGATCAGCATTGTCGTTCCCCATGCAATTAACCATGCAGGCACGAGGGTGAAGGGCATGATGGTTCCTTGAAGGAACAATACAACGAACGTAAGCACACCAAACATAATTGAGGAACCAAGCAGACCGGATGTCACCGGGACGTGGAGAAGCGCAAACGCAATGAGCCCCCAGAAGATTCCTAATGCAAAGCTCAGTAAGATGTTCCACACCTTGTTTTTTGGAAAGCCGGCGCCAAAGAAGTAGGAGACCGCTACAAAGGCTGCAGCGCCCATCCAGAGTGAGAAGCCGGTCATGATGAGGCTGTAGATGATTGTGAAGAATCCCACCCCAAGTGAATCAAACCAGACTTTTTTTGTAATTTTCATGATGACTAACCCCTTTATTTAATGAACCCTTTATCAGCAAACACATAGTCCATAGGTTAAATGATTGGGTGAATTCGCGCAAGGGCTTTACGTAAAACGTTTTAGCTAAACTAAAATTAGGTACATAAAAAACCACCGCAGAAATTAATTTCCGTGGTGGTCGCTTACTTTTTAATGATTAGGTGAGGGTAGCGTTAACCCACGTACGTTAAATCTTTGCTGGTGTGGGTAAATGGTGCACAGCCATCAGCAGTAATGTGAACACAGTCTTCGATCCGAACACCAGCAACGTTTGGAATGTAGATCCCGGGTTCAATGGAGAAGCACATGCCTTCCTTTAGAACCATATCATTACCTTCCATGATACTTGGGAATTCGTGTTCAGATTGCCCCATCCCATGGCCGAGCCGGTGAATGAAGTATTCGCCGTAGCCGGCCTTGGTGATGATGTCACGAGCAACCTTATCAAGGTCAGCTGCCGTGATGCCAGGGCGGGCAGCATCCATTGCGGCCAGCTGCGCTTCTAAACAGACTTTGTAAATGTCAGCTTGTTTATCAGTCAGGGTCCCAACGGCAACGGTCCGAGAGGCATCAGAGATGTAACCATCATGAACGGTCCCTAAATCAAACAGCACCAATTCATTATTTTGAATCTTGAGGTCACTGGTTGCACCATGAGGTTCGGCAGCATGAGCGCCAGCTTGAATCAATGTTTCAAAGCTCATGTTCATGACACCACGCTTCATTAAGGCATATTGCAATTCTGCGGCGACCCGTTGTTCAGGTACGCCAGCAGCAACGGCCTTGAAGCCGATTTCAAACGCATAGTCGGCTTCGGCACCGGCGGCGTTTAAGAGGTCAATTTCATGTGGTGTCTTGATGACCCGTAATGAAGCAAGGTAATCCGTTGCGTCTGTTTCAAATAGCGCATTCGGGAACTGTTCGTGCATGGCGTTGAAGCGGTCAATCGTTAGGTTGCCCATTTCAATGGCCCACTTTTTCGGGTTCGCCACGCGGTTTTTGATTTGGTCCGCAATCATTGCAAAGGCGTTTTCATGATCAAGATACCCGTAAGCGCCATAAGGCCACCCAGTGTCCTTAACGGCCTCGACCTCTAGTGCCGGACAAAATAGGAACGGATCTTGATCTGGAAATACAAAGAGGGCAAGAACACGTTCAATGGGATCGGAACCGAACCCGGTCAAGTATTGAATGGTTTGGAAATTGCTAAAGTACGCAACGTCCACGCCCTGGTTGGCCACCCATTGTTGAACTTGTGCTAATTGTGTGTAATCTGCCATAACATCGCCTCATTTTCAATTATTGTGAAACTCAAACATCTAAATCATTCAATGTTGTCCCTAGTATAGCACAATGGCGTCGCATGGCTTGCACCCGGCAGTTGTTTGATTTATATTTGGAGTAAGCGGTTTCATGATTGCTTTCATGTATCTGCTTTGTTATATTAGTTAAGCTATGAAAATAAATGAAAACAAATTAAATCAAGAATGAAAGGGTGTAACAATGGATAAGCAAACTGTAACAATCTATGATGTTGCTCGTGAAGCAGCTGTTTCAATGGCCACCGTTTCGCGTGTCGTGAATGGTAACCCAAACGTGAAGCCAGCAACACGGCAAAAAGTGCTGGATGTAATTGATCAATTGGACTACCGGCCAAATGCCGTTGCCCGTGGATTAGCCTCCAAAAAGACGACAACAATCGGGGTTATCATTCCTGATTTAACAAACTCGTACTTTTCTGAACTGGCACGGGGAATCGATGACGTTGCCTTGATGTACAAGTACAACATCATTTTGGCTTCTTCTGATGAAAATCATGATAAAGAACTACAAGTGATCGATAACCTGATGGCGAAGCAAGTGGACGGCATCATTTACATGGGGAACCAGATTAGTGATGACCTACGAGCTGCCTTTAAGCGGTCCAATGCACCAATCGTGTTGGCTGGATCAGTGGATCCTGAGCACCAAGCCCCATCCGTCAACATTGATTACGTTGCTGCCGTAACACAGGCCGTGACAAAATTAATTGACCGGGGCAACAAGCGCATCGCCTTTGTCACTGGTTCAATGGATGATAGCATCAACCGGGATTACCGGTTGAAGGGGTACAAGCAGGCCCTAAGCGGCGCACGCATCAACTATGATGAAGGCCTTGTATTCCAAACGGACTATTCATACAAAGCTGGGTTTGGGTTGGCAAAAGCGTTGCAAGATGTTAACGCCACGGCAGCCTTTGTGGGTGACGATGAACTGGCCGCAGGGGTCTTAAACGGATTGACAGACGCCGGGATTCGGGTTCCGGAAGACTTTGAAATTATTACCAGTAACGATACCCGCTTTACGGAAATCACGCGTCCGCGGATGAGTTCCATTACGCAACCACTGTATGATATTGGTGCGGTGTCCATGCGGTTATTAACAAAGTTAATGAATGGTGAAGACATTGGCGAACGGACTGTTGTTCTGCCATACGGCTTAAAAAAGCGGAATTCGACAAAGTAATTTTTAACGAACAAAAACGAGTTTGAAAATGGTAAGTTATTTTCAAACTCGTTTTTTTGATGCCACGAAATTTATGAAAATGGTAGTACCGCGATGATTGCTAAAATGCTGCTATGATAGCCGTTCGTCATAACGGTGTGTGGGTAATCACGCATTCGTTTATAAACGTCTTTTAGATTTGTCACAATGATCAATGAATGACTGATTATTAGGCGACAATCGATGAAAGCGATTGAACTCACGCCGTTCCAGTGGTATATTATTATTCGGTGTTTTATACACACATTAAACCAACTAATAAAGGAGTTGCCGATTATGTCAGGACATTCAAAATGGCATAACATCCAAGGGCGGAAGAATGCTCAGGATGCTAAGCGTGGAAAAATTTTCCAAAAAATCTCACGTGACTTATACCAAGCCGCAAAAGCTGGTGGTGCCGACCCTGATGGCAACGCTCAATTACGGTTAGTCATGGATAAAGCTAAGGCTGCTAACATGCCAAAGGACGTTGTTAAACGTGCGTTGGATAAAGCAACTGGTGCTGGTGGTCAAAAGTTCGAAGAAATCACTTACGAGGGTTACGGCCCTGGTGGGACTGCTGTGATGGTTGCTACGTTGACGGATAACAAAAACCGGACGGCTTCAGCAATTCGGTCCGCTTTCACTCACCATGGTGGTGCCTTAGGTGCTTCAGGTTCAGTGGCTTACATGTTTAACCGTCGCGGGTTCATTGTCATTTTACGTGATGGGATTGACGCTGACGAAGACACCATGTTAATGAGTGCTCTGGATGCTGGTGCTGACGACATGACAACCACTGAAGACGCATTTGAAATTTACACGGATCCAAGTCAACTGGCTGCTGTCCGTGACGCGTTGCAAGAACAAGGCTTTGCTTTAGACACTGCAGAAATCACAATGATTCCTGAAAACGTGACGGCGGTTCCTGCCGATAAGGCTAAGCAATACATTAACTTAATTGATGAATTAAACGATAACGATGATGTTTCGGATGTTTACGAAGCAGCTGAAGTAACAGAAGTTGCTGAAGACTAGTTATCGTAACGATGAAAGACGTTGACTCAAGTGAGTCAGCGTCTTTTTTTACGTTGACCGTCAAATTTTTTGAAATGATGACGAATAAATGGCGGGTGCTTGCGTATGTTGTCGGTATAGAGGGGAGTGAGGAAGAGATGCAACCTGCTGAACGATTAATCAAGGTGTTGCTCTGGGCCATGGCAAAGACAGCCAACGATATCTATCTGTTTCCAAAGGTAACGGGTTACGAAATTATTATTCACACGGTTGCAGGGGTCGAAAAGTTAATGAACCTATCGGCCAGTCAGGCTGAACAGCTAATGGCATACGTTAAGTATCAAGCGAACATGTCAATTAGTGATCACAGGCGACCGCAATTGGGGGCGTTATCCATGACGGTAGCAAAGCAAACCGTGCACTTGCGGTTATCGACAGTTGGGGATTTTCAGGATCATGAATCAATGGTGATTCGGATTATTTATCCACTGGAAGCAGTGACACAAACCGTGCGTCAAGGGCCTCAGTGGGCGGCACTTAGTCGTTTGGCACAACAACGGGGGTTGTTTATTCTCAGTGGACCAACGGGTTCCGGGAAAACGACGACCATTTACCAACTAGCTCGGCAGTTGGCCGATCAGGCCGTTGTGTTAACGATTGAGGACCCAGTTGAGATTAGTGAGCCACGATTCATTCAGCTTCAGGTCAATAAGCCCGCCGGAATGGACTATGAATCCCTGCTAAAACTCGCACTCCGTCACCGCCCGGATGTGTTTGTGATCGGCGAAATTCGTGATGAACAAACGGCAAAAATCGCGGTTCAAGCGGCACTTAGTGGACACGTCGTCCTTTCAACGGTTCACGCGCAAAGTGCGCACGGTGTGTTACCACGGTTGCATCAACTCGGCATTTCTTCAGCAGACTTGCAACAAGTCATTACGGGGGTCTGTTACCAACGTTTGTTACCAGGAACGACTCATCCGGTGGTGCTATACGACTGGTTGGAGCCCACCGATTTATTTAATGACATGACCCAAGAACGTTCACTCACTCAGCAAATGACCTGGAGGTGGCATGATGCGCTCAGCAAGGCAATTAGTGATGGAAAAGTGGCAGCGACCGTGGCGACGGCGTACAGAGCCGGCTAAGATAAAACCGTTACGCGCCGCACCGGCCGCACAGTTTTTCAGTTTGATGGCAGATGTGTTAGCGGTTGGGTTTTCGCTTCGTGAGGGCCTTAATTTTGCGCGAATCATGTTGCCGCGCCAACGGGTGACGATTACGGCCATCCAGGCGTCGCTTTCGACGGGAATGACGTTTTCAAATGCAGTGCAACCATTTGTGGACGTTGACTGTTACTACCAGCTGAAAATTGCGGAGGAAAATGGGGCGCTGGGCCTAGTTTTAACAAACTTGGGGAATTTCTTAGCGCTCAAACATCGGCAACAACAAAAAGTTAGGGCCGTCCTCCGGTATCCATTAGCGATTTTAGGGTTGTTGCTGTTGTTAATGCTTGCAGTCAAACAGGTGTTGGCCCCAGAGTTACGCGAGCTAGTGCCACACCGGCCGTCGTTAACGGGCCCCTGGTCACTTGTTTGGGTAGGTGGTGGTTGTTTGATGATGACTATTATCCTTATTGGCATTTGGCGCTTGTGGCGGCACCCACGCTTAGAGCGGGTCGTCGTTGGCTGTCACTGTCCGATTCTTGGCGGCTTGTTGAGGTTGTATTGGCACTATTATCTGGCACTTAATCTGGGCTTGCTACTTGCAAGTGGGTTGCAATCGCATGACGTACTTCGCTTACTCAAAACGTATCAGCCACGCTCTGTGTTACGGCAGTTAGCGGATGAACTTGATGTTCATTTGAAAAAGGGGGCGACCATCGCGCAATTCGTCGATCGGTACGCATTTTTGCCGACAACGTTTACCATGTTTTTCAGCAAGGGGTTAACAACCCAACAGCTTGCTAAGGATCTTCGGGCGGACGCCCAACTGACGTATCAACGGTTGTTTACGCGGATTGAAAGCCTCATTGGCTTGGTTCAACCACTTTTGTTTGGGGTGATTGGCGCAGGGATCATTGGCCTTTACCTGAGTCTGCTGTTACCGATGTATCAGGCGATTGGAGGATTATCATGACGCGACGGACGCCAGCAAAACCGGGGCAACGCACCGGCTTTACGCTAATCGAGATGGCAGTGGTGTTGTTCATTATTTCGTTATTGATTTTGATTATTTTGCCAAACATTACGGCAGCGCGTAAAAACGCTACGAAAACCCACCAGGATGCCTTAACCCAGGTGGTGCAGACCCAGGTCGATTTATACCAGAATGATCACGGAACTCAGGCGGTGACGTTTGATGAATTAGCGGCGGATAAATACTTAACGGGCAAACAGATTGATAAGGCAAAGGATGCCGGTATTGAGATCACGGATAATGTTGCGACCAAAAAGTAGAGCGGGGTTTACGCTGATCGAAATGGTGGTGGTGTTAGCTGTGACTACATTAATGATACTATGGGGCACCCAGGCGTTTGCCCAAACGCGGCAGATTCAAACGGAACGGCAATTTTTAACAACAACGGTGGCGCTCATTGAACAGGGGCGGGCTCATGCGGCGCAATCAAATTTCTTGGTGAAGGTGAGCTTTACGGATGCAGGTGTTGTTTATCAAGAATTTGAGTCCCATCACACGGTCCGGTTGGCGATGCCAAAAAGTTTACGGTTGCCTCATGGTGGGCGGATCAACCTGATGGCACAGGCCATGACAGCGCCAAAAGACATTGCCTTTGTCACAACACGCGGCGTTAGTTACCACATCAAACCACAATTAGGCTGGGGGGTTGTTCATGTTACGGAGGAAAAAATGTGAGCGGTCAGGATTTGTTTTAATGGAAGCTATTCTTGCGTTAACACTTGCAAGTGGGACCTGTCTCTTTGTTGCGGAGACAAACCAGTCGATGAGTGCCCGGTTAACGATTGAACGGGGACACGTGCACCAGGCACAGCAGGATTACGAAGCAAGTTGTCGTGCTTTAGGGGCCATGGTTGATGGGCGTGACTAGGCCGCGGGCAAGTTTCACCTTAGTTGAAACAGTCTGGGCACTGATGATCGGGTTAATGATCCTTTTTACCATTGGCCTTGTGGTGCAACAACTGCGCCGCCAATTAGAGCCACGGTTACTTAACCAAACGCAATTAGATAATGCGATGATTCATTTGAGTGATGACCGCCAACACATGCGTTATGTCAACGGTACGGCGACCGCAATCCAACTTACTGGGGTTACAGCCACGGCGGTTAAGCCAAGCCAGTACTGGGTTCGTTTAACGCGCCATCAGCTAGTGCTGACGACGAGTCAGGGCGGTTACATGCCCTTAGTTGAGCGTGTTTCAACGGTTCATTTTTCCTATAGTGCCCATTGTTTGACGCTCACGGTGACATGGTTAAATCAGCAAACGGCTCGGCGGATGGTGTGGCTACCAACGGCTGAGCCGGGAGGTGCCACATGATCCATCGGAGGGGCTTCATGTTACCCACAACAATTTTTCTGTTGCTATTAGTGACCGGAATTATGTTAGGTCATGTTGCGGCAAACGAGGCTGGGGTTCGGGCGTTACGAAGTGAGCGGGACTACTGGCAAATTCAAACAATCACAAAACAAACGGCAATCGAACATCTTAAAAATCCGATGAAAAGCCAGTTTACATTTCAAACCGGGGAAGCAACGTTAAATGGTTCACAAATTTCCATTCATTTACGGTCTGGTCAAACCGCGTCGCGCCACGTTTGGGAGCGTAATCAACGGTTGAAATAAGTGCGTCGAATCGGTATCCTTAATAAGGACACCGGTTTTTATGACGATGTAAACTAAGAGTAAACGATCAAAGAGGTGAAGTGGGCTGGCACAAGAAGACGTACAGGCGCTCTACGAGACGCTTAATCAAGCAATTTCACTATTACAAGAACAGCTCGAGACAAGTTATTTGGATGCGTTCATCGAAGTTGGTGATGACCTGATCGATGGCGGAACGGTTCGCATCGAAGAAGGCCGTCCAACGGCTGAGGCGGCGGCAACATTGCGTGATTTATACGCAAAGATTTCACTTGATCAGTTAACGCCAGAGGAGATTCGGCAGGCGCTTCAACTCGTTTTGTTGAAGGACGTTGAAACAGACGCTATTGACGCAAATCATCAATTGACGCCAGACGCGATTGGCTTTTTGGTTGCCTATTTAGCCAGTCGGTTACTCCCACAACAAGCCTTAACGGTGCTTGATCTCGCGGTGGGAACTGGGAACTTATTGACGACGGTGATGAACCAGTTAATGACGGATTCAGCAGTGAC
Organism: Furfurilactobacillus sp. WILCCON 0119; assembly: GCF_053471565.1. Classification (NCBI taxonomy): domain Bacteria; kingdom Bacillati; phylum Bacillota; class Bacilli; order Lactobacillales; family Lactobacillaceae; genus Furfurilactobacillus; species Furfurilactobacillus sp. WILCCON 0119. The sequence goes on along the minus strand of NZ_JBPCCV010000002.1, from coordinate 9,325 downwards.
GATTCACGGTTTTGGTGTGGATAATGATGATTCAATGTTGGCCGCGGCCAACATTGATGGCGCCCTTCAACGCCATGATCTGGAACTGTTTCATCAGGATGCGTTGGATCCATTGATGATGCCAGCTGTGGATCTTGTGGTCAGTGACTTACCAGTTGGGTATTATCCGTTGGATGAACACGTAAAGGCGTTTGAAACAGCCGCCAAAACGGGCCACTCATACGTTCATCACTTGTTACTTGAACAGGCCGTGCACCAGTTGAAACCTGGTGGCTGGGGAATCTTCCTGGTTCCAAGTGACCTCTTCACATCGAGTGAGGCAAAGGGGCTGGTCGCGTGGATTCAAGAACACGCTCATTTACAAGGGTTATTAAACTTGCCAGGTGAGTTGTTTATGAATAAGTCTGCGCAAAAGGCAATTTTACTGTTACAAAAGAAGGGTGGCACGGCTAAACAAGCTGGGCAAGTCCTTCTGGGTGAATTTCCATCATTTAAGCAACCAGATGCAGTTCAACAATTCATGCAACAAATTGATGCATGGGTCGTTGCAAATGGTTAACGTTAATTATTGAGATCAGACAGACAACTAAAGGAGTGTAAACATGGCAAAGACAATCGCAGTTAACGCAGGGAGTTCCACATTAAAGTTCCAATTATTCGATATGCCGGCTGAAACGGTTATCGCAAAGGGGCTTGTTGACCGGATCGGGTTGGCAGAAGGTTCCTTCACCATTTCTTACGGCGATGGTGAACACTTTAAGCTGGAACAACCATTCAAGGATCACAAAGTAGCCATTAGTGTTTTACTTAAAGAATTGATTGATTTGAAGATCATCGATAGCTTTGACGAGATTACCGGTGTTGGGCACCGGGTGGTTGCTGGTGGTGAATTCTTCAAGGATTCTGTGGTCATTGATGACGATGTGTTAGCTAAGATTGACTCATTGGCTGAATATGCACCATTGCACAACCCAGCGAATGCAACGGGGATCCGGGCATTCCGGGAAGTGTTGCCTGATGCAACGGCGGTTGCTGTGTTTGACACATCGTTCCATGCAACAATGCCTGAAGAAAACTACCTGTACTCCATTCCTTACGAATATTACGAAAAGTATGGTGCCCGGCGTTACGGTGCCCACGGAACGAGTCACCGGTATGTTTCCGCGCGCGCTGCTGAAATGCTTGGCAAACCATTAGCTGACCTGAAGGTAATTACGCTGCACTTGGGTGCTGGTGCTTCATTAGCTGCCATTCAAAATGGGCACTCAATTGATACTTCAATGGGCTTTACACCACTGGCTGGGATCACAATGGCTACCCGTTCCGGTGACATTGACCCATCGTTAGTGACGTTCCTTCAACAAAAGTTGGGGCTGACGAATCCAGAGGCCATGATTGATATCTTGAACAAAAAGTCTGGGTTACTCGGGATTTCTGGGATTTCTGGTGATATGCGTGATCTGGAAAACAGTGACGAACACCGGGCAGAATTAGCCATGAAGATTTTTGTTAACCGGATCGTGAAATACGTGGGGTCATACATTGCTGAAATGGGCGGTGTGGATGCCATGGTCTTCACGGCCGGAATTGGTGAAAATGCGAAGGAAATGCGTGAAGCAATTGCCGACGCCTTTGGCTACATGGGGGTCAAAATTGACGCAGAACGAAACGATGTTCGTGGTAAAGAGACCATCATTTCAGCTGATGATTCATCTGTAAAGGTTCTGTTAGTGCCAACGGATGAAGAATTAATGATTGCCCGTGACGTTGAACGGTTAAAAAAATAAATTGATGACGTGTTAAAAGCGGGGTAACCACAGTGGTTACCCCGCTTTTTTTATGGTTGATTTGTCTAAGGTGAATTTCTTTCACCTTAGACGTGAAATGGTTTCGTTTGTTCAACGTTAACTTGCCCCGTATACTAGAATCAATTAAACGGACGAAATAATAACGGTGGGAAGAAAGAAGCGATCAGGATGAAAGAAACACAAGAAAATGAGCAGGAATTATCACGGGCGTTAAAGAGTCGACACGTTCAGCTAATTGCTATTGGTGGTACGATTGGGACCGGGCTGTTTTTAGGTGCTGGTCAATCAATCCACCTGGCTGGTCCCGCAATCTTACTGGTATACATGCTAACCGGGTTGATGTGTTTCTTGTTGATGCGCTCACTGGGGGAACTGCTGATGTCAGATTTGACGCAGCACTCATTCATTGATTTCATTAAACGGTACCTTGGTGAACGGACCAGCTTTGTAGTGGGCTGGACGTACTGGATCTCGTGGATCACCATTGCCATGGCCGAAATCACGGCCGCTGGGCTGTACGTCCGCTTTTGGTTCCCGACGATCCCCCAGTGGATTCCAGGGTTTATCATCTTAGTGCTCCTGTTATTGCTAAACTTAATTACGGTCAAAGCGTTTGGTGAGGCAGAATTTTGGTTTGCAATTATTAAAATTGTGGCAATCATTGCCCTAATTGTGGTTGGGGTCGTGATGGTGCTGCTTGCCGTCAAGACACCAGCTGGTCACGCTTCATTTGGAAACCTGGTTCGGGACGGTGGGTTCTTTGCAAAGGGTGCGAAGGGGTTCATGCTGTCGTTTCAAATGGTGGTCTTTGCGTTTGTCGGCATTGAAATGGTTGGGATGACCGCGTCAGAGACAGCAGATCCACGGCACGTGATTCCAAAGGCCATTAATGAAATTCCAATGCGGATCATTTTATTCTATGTTGGCTCACTGTTAGTGATCATGAGTATTTATCCATGGTCAGCGGTATCGCCAGATAGCAGTCCGTTTGTGCAAGTGTTTGAAAACGTGGGCATCAAGGCGGCGGCCGGAATCATTAACTTTGTGGTTCTGACAGCGGCGGCATCAGCTTGTAACAGTTCACTGTTTACGACCGGGCGGATGCTGTATTCCTTGACGTACGGTGGGAAAAGCCACTTCGCTAAACGGATGAGTCGGTTATCGAAGCACCAAGTGCCAGCCAACGCACTCCGGTTTTCAACGGCTATTATCGCAGTGGCGGTTGTGTTGAACTACCTCTTTCCAGCTGGGGTGTTCACGTTTATTTCAAGCATTGCGACCACGTGTTTCTTACTCATTTGGGGATTGATCGCGGTAGCGCACTTGCGGTACCGGCGTCAATTAAAGGCAAAGCAATTACCACTTGGTGACTTTGCGGCGCCATTCATGCCGTGGTCTGACTACTTCGTGATCGCATTCTTGGTTTTTGTTGCGGTGGTGATGACCATGAAGCTTGAAACGTTGATTGCACTTCTTGGTGCGGTGGCGTGGTTCATTGCATTATTTGTTATTAAAACAATAACGACTAACCGAGCAGCACAACAGGTTGGTGAGATTAATCAAGATTAAGTAAAAGCGGTGATGGGCAATGGCCTGTCACCGCTTTTACATTGGGGTGCGCCGTCACCGTGAAGATTAATGATTGTGGTACAATAAGGAAACGAATCAACGGGAGGTCGAACAGGTGCGTTACTTTACGTCGGATACACATTTTTTTCATGAACAGTTATTGGGCTATAACGAGTTTGCGCCCCGACCGTTTTTAACGGTTGACGACATGAACGAAACCATCATTGAACATTGGAACGTGGTGGTAACGGATGCCGATACGGTGTACCACCTTGGCGACATTGCAATGTACTTCACGCGACCGGCTAGTCTTTCTATGGCCGCGGTGAATGACATCTTGCACCGGTTGCATGGGCACCTGGTTCTTATCAAGGGAAACCATGACAACCGCGCGCTGTTTAAGTACCTAGCAGCTCATAACGAGTTGATGGCAGATGGGGAACCGAAGTTTAGTTTTCAGGATGTCGGTGTGTACTTGAAGTATGATCACCGGCAGTATTATTTAACCCACTACCCGTTTTCATTAGGAATCGTTGGCAATGTGATCAATCTTCATGGGCACATCCATCATTACGCGATGCCAGCTAAGGAAAACATTAACGTGGGTGTGGATACGCCTGAGGTGGCCTATCTTGACCACACGGTTCCGTTTGGTCAACCGCTTTCATTTGCTGAAATTGAACAAATGATCACGGGTAAGGCCGTTGATTTTCAAAAACGTCATTAATTAAGAACGCTTAAAAAGGGGAGTGTGATTCACATCGATCGCGAACACATTCAGCAGTTAGCACAGGAAGCAGCTGAAAAACGGGCGGCCGTTTTTACCGTCGTCCGGGAAAATGAAGAACAATTTTTTATTAACGGTCATCCATATGAACTGGTGACCAACTTTCACGACGCCTTTGATGTCCATAAATTTGCTGAGCGGTACAGTACCGTGCTCAGTAAGTATGATTTCATTGTGGGTGACTGGGGCTTTGACCAACTACGGTTGAAGGGCTTTTATGTTGCCGATAAGGAAAACGTTCCGGTTAGCCAGACGGTGACAGGAATTCAAGATTATCTGTACGAATACTGTAATTTTGGTTGTGCCTACTTTGTTCTGCATAACTTGGATGTTGAAATTGAGCAACAAGATCGGCCACAAAAAGCTGAGCATAAACGGTCACGGCGCCGCCGCAATGGGCGTCATGGCGCGGCCAATGAACAGACACAGCGGCCTAAGGCTGAGGCGAAAGCACCACGAACGTCAACACAATCAAAGACAACTGGTAATAAAAAGGCGGCACCGAAGCAAAAGGCCGCCCAGTCTCAGCGAGCAAAAGGCCAGGAACAACCTGAGAAACATCAGTTTAAGACGCGCCAAAAGAGTCGGGGTGCCAATGGTAGTCGTGGTGGTCGGAAGCAACAGGCCCATGTGGAAGAACGGGTCGTAACAAAGGCGCTCACACCGACGGCCGGGACGGGGCAACAAGCAACGTCCTCAAATAACCGGAAACCAGGGCGGCGGCACTTTACGATTCGCCAAAAAGGTGACCACGCGAACAAATCAGCAAAGCCGCAGGAGAGTAAGAACTAATGAGCACGTATTCAGGGTACTTTATTGACCTCGATGGCACCATTTATCAAGGCACAACAGCAATACCAACGGCGCAAACGTTTATGAGCCGGTTAATTGAAAGTGGGCGTCCCTACCTCTTTGTGACGAATAATTCCACCAGAAGTCCCGAAGCGGTCGCGGAAAACTTGCGACGCAATCATCACATTGAGACGACGGCTGCGCATGTGTATACGACGGCAATGGCGACAGCTGACTACCTGGTGCGCAAAGCAGACGATCAGGCGTTGACTGCTTATGTGATTGGCGAACAGGGGTTGCGTGACGCGCTGACGAGTCGCGGGTTTACACTGGTGGCGACGGCTGCCGAACAGCCCACGTTTGTTGTTGTGGGGTTAGACCGCGATGTCACCTATGAAAAGTTTGTGCAGGCGGTTTTGGCCATTCAGAACGGGGCCACGTTTATCGGGACGAATTTGGACACAAACATTCCCAATCAGCGGGGGATGTTACCAGGCGCTGGTGCGGTGGTGGACTTTGTTCGGTATGCGACGGATGTCACCCCAATTACGATTGGCAAGCCGTCAACGATCATCATGAATGAAGCGTTAGCACGGATTGGACTTTCAAAAGAGGCCGTCCTCATGATTGGTGATAATTTGCGGACTGACATCCAGGCGGCTAATAACGCCGGGATGGATTCGCTGCTCACGTTGACCGGATTGTCCACGGTGGCACAGATCAAAACGTTTCAAATTGAGCCGACCCACATTGTTAACGACCTAACGGAGTGGCAACTGTGAGCCAGGTGTGTCAGCGATTAGGACATTGTTTTCGCTACTTATGTGGCTGGCTGTTCATTTTGACTAGTGCAATTACACTGACGGTTCACGCGGTGTGGGTGTACCGCGTCACATTAAGCAATACGGATGTTTTGCAACAGGTGGGATTGACACGGGCACAAATGATGCATAACTACATGCAACTCCTGCACTACCTTAACTGGCCGTGGGTGACCCAACTAAGACTCCCGAACTTTGTGGATTCCGTAGGGGCCCTTAAACACTTTGCAGATGTAAAGCAGTTACTCTTGCTAAACAATCTGGTGTGCTTGGTAACACTGCCCATCGTAGGGTGGGGGCTGTGGCGGCTATGGCATGAGGAGCGGCTATGGCAATTGTTGTTACCCATGCAGATTGCGTTACCCATTCCACCCGTTGTTGCGGCGTTAATGGCCGTTAATTTCGACCAATTTTTTATTACGTTTCATCATCTCTTGTTTCGAAATAACGATTGGTTGTTTGATCCACGCTATGATCCGATCATTAATGCACTACCAGAGACGTTCTTTCTCGCCTGTTTTGCACTATTCTTTGTCTTACTAGAAGGCTGGCTTATTGCTGGCTATCTGGTTAGTCGGCGGAGCTTGCGATAATCAAAAAAGACCGGTCATGGTCGTTTAGTGAATAACCACTAGACGACCATGACCGGTCTTTTCTGTTAATAATTAAGCGCGGTTCATTTTACCGCGGATGTAACCGACGACAGCAGGAATTAATGAAATAACGATAATTCCCAAAACGACGGCTGAAAAGTGCGCCTTTACAAACGGGATGTTACCGAAGAAGAAGCCCCCGGCAGAACATAAAGCCACCCACGCGACACAACCGGTTAGTGAGAACCGAATGAAACGACGGTAAGGCATGTTACTACCGCCAGCGACAAACGGTGCAAACGTCCGAATGATCGGCATAAACCGGGCCAGGATAATCGCCATGGCACCGTGCGCATTAAAGAAGGCTTCGGAGCGTTCTAACGACTCCTTTTTGATGAGCTTCCCGAAAATCGAGTGGTTCGAGAGGGCGTGACCAATGCGCTGTCCAATGAAGAAGTTGAGTGAATCACCAGAGATACAGGCAATGAGGAACAAAATCACGAATGTCCAAATGTTCAAATGGTAAACAGGGTTGGCAGCGAGGGCGCTGGCTGCAAAGAGCAGTGAATCTCCCGGTAAGAAGGGGAGAATAACGGCACCAGTTTCCACGAAGATAATGGCAAAGAGGATGAGGTACGTCCAGTTACCAAACGTATTAACAATGGAAACAAGGTGCGCGTCAATGTGTAAGACAAAATCAATGAGGGTCGACATGAGCAATCCTTTCACAACTAAAATTTTAAATGATCAACCATTATGGCTTGTCATAATGCGACAATGGGCCTACTATATCAGAAAAACGGTGGCGGCAAAACTAGTGAGCTTAGTTTCATAAGAAAATTAAGGAAATTGCAACTTAGAATTCTTACCTTAACACCAATTTGTAATCGTTAATTGCATGTGGCGGTGACGTTGTTTACAATGAAAAAGAAATTATTAAAAACGCTTCGGATGATTCCGTGGCTGACGATATGAATCCAAACTAATATAGGTGAATGGAAGGCGGACAATAATATGTATCCACAACTTGAACTCGAGGCAGCAAAAGGCCCACAAGTAACACTGCACACAACGATGGGGGATGTTACCGTTCAATTATTTGATGAACAGGCCCCTAAGACCGTTGCAAACTTCGTTGGGTTAGCAAAGAACGGTTATTACGATGGTGTGAGTTTTCACCGTGTCATTAGTGACTTTATGATTCAGGGTGGCGATCCTACTGGAACGGGTGCTGGTGGTGAAAGTATCTATGGTCAATCATTTGAAGACGAATTTTCTGATCAACTGTTTAACTTCCGTGGCGCATTGTCCATGGCAAATGCCGGCCCTAACACAAATGGAAGTCAGTTCTTCATTGTTCAAGCAAAACGGGTGCCAGCTGACATGCTGCAACAATTAAGCGGAATGGGTGTTGATGACGCTGTTGTTAACCAGTATAAGCAAGGGGGCACACCATGGCTTGATGGCCACCACACGGTCTTTGGTCAGGTGATCAAAGGAATGGACGTTGTGGATGCAATGGGGGCCGTTTCAACAAATTATGAAGACCGTCCAGATGTGCCCATTCTCATTAACAGTGTTTCAGTTAGCGACTAGTTAAGGAGACCGGTGAGATGGAGTATCGAATTGGTCAGATTGTTAAAGGCACGGTAACGGGGATTCAACCGTACGGTGCCTTTGTTAATCTGGATGAAGATCATCAGGGACTGATTCACATTTCTGAAATGCACGTGGGGTTTGTTAGTGATATGCGGGCATTTCTAAAGGTGGGGGAGTCCGTGACGGTAAAAGTACTGGATATTGATGAATATTCAGGGAAAATTAGTTTGTCCATTCGTTGTTTAGAGGAGGACGCCCAGGAACGAACCCCTGGGATCAATCCGCGGCAACAACATAAACGGTACTGGACAACACGTCACGTTCGAACTGGCTTTACGCCAATTGAAGAACAAATGCCCGCGTGGTTAGCAGAGGCGCGGCAGCGGTTTTTAACGATACGGTAGAAGAGGAGCTCGTGTAAGTTATGAAGCAAGTAGCCGGAACAATTTTAACGATTGAAGATAATGTGCCAAGTTTTTTGGTCACAAAGGGTGATAAAGAACAGATGTATGGGTTCTTTTCAACTGGTGTTGAAGAAGGAAAGACGGCGTTAGCCAGTATTTTGGATCAATTAAAGGGCCAACTAGATTTAGATTTAGAGGGGCTGCGATTAAGCGAGCTGACATCTTGCCAAATTGGCACGGATAATGTGTCGCTTTTTGTGTTCGATCACTTACTGGTGGATGAAGCACTGCAAAAGCGTGCAGAAGCCCATCAAATGGCGTTTGTGCAGGGTAATGAACTGCATGAATTGTTCACGGATGTGAAATTTGATTCAGCACCATTGCTAGATTAAACCGTTATTTTGAACTTTTTTGCAAAATAGGGTTGACCAGTTTAGCTGGAATTGATATAGTATTACTCGTTGCTAACGCAGAAGCGTTGCGGCGGGGTTTTGAATCAATTGGTTATCAAAAAAAGTTAAAACTTTTCCTTGACGACATTGAAACAAAATGATATAGTTAAATAGTTGTCTTGAGGCAACGAGTTAGATCTTTGAAAACTGAACAACGTTTCGACGAATCAAATGTGTAGGGTCTTTGAACGAAAGTTCAAAACAATACAATTGTGAAGTCAATTCACTTTATAACCAAGTAACAAAAACAAGAGTTAGTTCAAATAACTCATTAATTTGAGAGTTTGATCCTGGCTCAGGATGAACGCTGGCGGCGTGCCTAATACATGCAAGTCGAACGCATCTTCGTTTTTGATTGACGGTGCTTGCACTTGATTGATAAAACATTGAGATGAGTGGCGAACGGGTGAGTAACACGTGGGTAACCTGCCCTAAAGTGGGGGATAACATTTGGAAACAGATGCTAATACCGCATAACAACGAGAACCGCATGGTTTTCG
>NZ_JBPCCV010000001.1:527126-662115 GCF_053471565.1 Furfurilactobacillus sp. WILCCON 0119 | reverse complement strand
TCTTCTTCGTGACCGTTCAATAACGGGTCAAAAAGGAGACGACAGGATTTTAGATAATCTATAAACGCCTGTTTAACAGCATTTTGAAATGGCTTGTGCACACTTTGTGCACTCAACTGATGAATTTTATTTTAACTGCTGATTTTGCAATTTTTATGTCAGACACTAGATAGAACTTGCTTATTGATTTAGGCGAGTGGATTGCTATACCAATTACATAACATTTAGAACTGTCATCAATGAATCAATATCAAGCTAATGTCTGGACTTTATCATTTGGAGATGGTTCAGAAGAATAAAGTTTGTCCAGAGATAGCTCAATTTGTGAATCAGCTTTCTGTTTATACTCGTCGATAAGGTAAGAATATACACGGCTTGTCATAGATACATCTGAATGCCCCAATCGTTTTGAAATGATGTACAGATCAACGGATTCAGAAAGCAGATAGGCTACATGTGTGTGCCTGAGGCTGTGAAAGTGGAATGATGGCTTATCTATCGAACAGTCTTTTAAACATGCTCTAAGCGTCTTATTTACGGCACTGGAGGTAGGGACAGTGCCATATTGATTTATAAACACTTGTTTGCCCCGTGTGCTTTCACGTAATTGAGATAGAACGTTCATCGTTGTCTTGTTAACTCGGATCACTCGATCAGAGTTAGCTTTAGTTGGCTGAAACTCTTTCTTTTCCTCGTTCCAAGATCGTTGGATTGAGATCGTCTTAAAGTTGAAATTGAGATCGGACCATTTAAGACCCTGGACCTCACCTAAACGCATGCCCGAATTAATCGCTAAGAAAATCATATACTTAGAGGTGAAGTTGGGGTTTAAAGAATCTAGTAAATAGCGGCTGAGTGTTTTAGTCTCGGCAATGTTTAAATAATCGATTTGTCGTGTCTTTTTCTTATCAAAAACTAGCGATACACCACGAACAAAGTCTTTTGCAATAACGCCATCGTAAACGCCATCTTTTACGGATGCGTGAATCAGAGAGTTGAATTTTGACATAGTGGACTTAGCATGATGAGTGCCATATTCAGTAACAAATTGTTGGTACTTTCGGCGGTCCATTTTGCCCAAGGGAACGTCAACTAACATTGATTTTTCTAATACCCGATGCAGCTGTGCGTACGTTGCCCGCGTTCTGTCAGTGACTGAAGATGCTTTATAGGTTTTGAACCAGTCCCAGAAGTAGGTGGGGAAGGGCGTTGTATCATCAATAGCTAGCTCCCCGTTAGCGGCCTTTAGCTCGAGCTCGTTTCCAGCTTTAATGGCTTCGGATTTTGTTCTAAAGCCACCAATTGATTTCTGTTCACGTTTACCATCAGCATTCTTAGAACTAACTCTAGTTGTCCAGGTTTTGCCTCGCTTGAAGACACTAGCCATATCAATCACGATCCTTTCTACATACTTCAATCGATAGCACACTCCCAAAACTTGGTAGGGGATGAGGGTGTGCTTTTTTATTTATAAAAACTTCCGCCAGGTGAGTTGCACACCTGATAACGATCTGTCACGGAAACCTGCTAGTAGCTGTTTCTTAATGTGATTGGAGAAAATAGGATAAAGAAAACATAGGGGTGCTACTAGCAATGGACCTAGTTGGAATCGAACCAACGACCGGACGGTTATGAGTCGTCTGTTCTAACCAACCGAGCTATAGGTCCGCGAAGTCCATCCGAAAGGGTGGACTTTTTTGAATTGATCCATTAATGATTAAAATCACTCAAAGAATCTAAATTACCTTTTTGCAAAGTTAACAGTGTTCATACCAGAAATTGAAATCTTATCGCCGTTATGTAGATTAACATTAACCTTTGGCGTTTGACTGAAGCTTGTGTCAGCCCCCAATACTTCGTTAACGTCATCACCAGTGATGCTTTTTGGATCAACCATAAAATTACCAGATTCACCTTCAGCAGGGGTTACTGTGTATTTACCGGCTTTGATGTCACGGCCTACTTTCCAGTAGCCAGTTGTAAGTGAAGCCGTATTGTTCTTGTTGCCTTTTGGTGCTGGGGTAAAGTTGGCACCGCTCATACCCTCAATTTGAATCTTATCGCCCTTAGCAAAGTCAGCGGTGACGTTAGCAGTCTCTAGGCTTGGGTCATCTGTGCCAAGGATTTCGTTAACGTTCTCGCCGGTTAAGCTGTTCTTAGCCGTTGTTTCAAAGTTTCCTGATCCTTCTGTTGCTGTAACAACATAACGCCCGGGTTTTAAATCTGACCCAACTGTATAAGAACCAGCGATAAGTTGTTTCTGTTGAGCCTTCGCAAAGGCGCTTGTAGTTGGTGTTACTGCTATTCCCCCAAATAACATGGTAGAGACTGATAAAGTAGAAAAAATAACTGCTTTTTTCATATTGAACACTCCTAGAATGATTTCAGCTTTTAATGTCATCAGTATTTGGACATAAAAAGTAGCTATTTAAATCCCAAATAAGTGTGTAAACCGCGGTTATGAGCAAATTTTGTAAAGGCTTCAATTACAATATCTGTAAGCTCTGCCGGGATACCAAATGTTTTGGTAAAATCAGCATAATTTGCTTTTGCAAGAGTATATTCCAACTCTAAGTTATTAAGGTATATTTCTGCTAAATCATAAATGGCAGACGTATTGGCCGCACGTTCAAAGTCCACTTTCATATTCGTGCCGAAATATAGAATGGCAAATTGATCGTCTTGATGTTTTATGTGCTCCATTTCATGTGCAAGCTGAAATGGGATTTGACGCTGATACTGCCAATTTAAATTCATAACAATTGTTCTACTTTTAGGATTGCTAGCGGGCGGTGTCGTTGAATTTAAGTCAGCCCATTTAACCTGAATATCTTCTTGAAGGCATTGAGAAAGAAGTTCATTTGTAAAATCATTCAGATCATGCATAAGCTAATCCCTCCGCAGTAAGCGTTTAATGATCTCTAAATCTTCCTTAGGTATCTCGCGGCCCTCATAAGTCATGATTATATCATCGTCGGCTATATCTACTTTAGCCGGCTTAGTTGGTTCAGTATCGCCTAATAAGTAATCCGAAGTAACTCCGAGTAATGAAGCAACACTTTGCAATTTTTCTGCTGATGGTGTTTTGGTTTTCCACGAATAAATTACATTCGGTTTTAATCCGGCTTTATCATTTACTTCACGTAAGTTTAAACCACGTTTTTTTGCTAATTCTTTAATTCTTTCAAACGTTGTCATATAAGGATTCCTCAAAGAAATGACAAACGTAATCATAACTTTAGTTACGATAATCATTGACATGATTAAACTATAGTTATAATATGAGTTCATCAAGTAATTTAGCAAAAGAAAACATAGTAATTACTAACGATACTTTGGCGAGTGAGGGTTAGCAATTGTTTTCTTTGTGCTGTTTGTATGCATTAATATTAAACTAAAGTTTAATAAAATGCAATGACTTGATGAATAAATAACAGGAAAGGAGTAAACATGACAGAACAAGATTTGGCAACAGCAGTATCTCAGATTAGCGACAACATCAAAATTGTTTTACTTCGTAAACACATGAGCCAGGTAGAACTTGCTGAACTGATTAATACTGATAGCTTTCCGGTTAGCCCGGCCACCTTAAACCGTGCGATTAAGGGTGATATGAGCCCAAAATCAGTTGAGATTCGTTCTAAGATTTACAAAGTTCTAGACATTTAACAAAGAGGTGAAACAAGCATGGAAAAAGGGCAAAAGAGAAACGAACTTGCCAAGAAAATCGTTAATGATCTAAAAGAAAAAGACCTCTTAGAAACTGAAGCCGTTTCAGTCCTAAGAAAGTCTATTTCGATCATTGAAGAGCTAAAAGATCAACATAAATTGCGCTAATAAGTGTTTCCTTCCTGCAAGAAGTAATTGAATGATTCAGCGTAACTGTAGTTAAACACATTAGCTTTTTCACTGATAGATAAGGTGCCATGCTTTCTGTTTTTATTTGCATCGGCAATTTCATCTAACAAAGTAGCCTGAGCAAAAGCTAACGCCTTATCATGAGCGAGTTTTTCGTCATCAGTCATAAAATTCACCTCCAATGTTTTGGAATAACTACATCATCTCACGAAAGAAGGTTTTACACATGAACGAATTACAGAATTTTGATTTTGAAGGAAACAAAGTCCGGACGGTTATTGAAGACGGCGAACCAATGTTTGTCGGTAAAGATGTGGCAACTGTACTTGGGTATCAACGGTCCGCAGACGCAATTAGAACACATGTCGATGAAGAGGACAAAGGGGTCGGCGAATTTAAGACCCCTGGTGGAAATCAAATAATGACAGTCATTACCGAATCTGGTGTGTACTCGTTGATCTTTGGTAGTCATTTACCAGCGGCAAAACGATTTAAACATTGGGTCACCAGCGAAGTTTTACCATCAATTCGCAAAACTGGCCAGTATCGGCAACGACCATTATCTGCGACCGAGCAAGCACATTTGGCATTACAAGCCACTGCTGAAATTGATGATCGGTTGACCACGTTAGAAGATACTATGCGAGTTTCAGGTCCGCAGGAAATGCAGCTAAAGGACGCCGTTACTAAACGAGTGCTTACGGCATTAGGTGGCAAAGAATCAGCAGCATACGCGACCATTGGTCGTCGAGGTTTTCAACAATGCTGGCATGACTTTAAACGGCATTTTCAGTTACCACGTTACAGCGAGTTGCCACGGATTCAATTCAGTGAAGCAATGAACTTCATTGAAATTTGGGCGCCGGATACTGAAATGCGGTTAGCAATTCAGAAAGCCAATGCACAAGGAGAATTATTTTAACCGGGAGGTTAGATAAATGTCGCAATCAATTGAAGCAACGGTGTCAATTAAGATTCCTGACGATCAGGTTATTGTCAGTAAAACGTACTTGAAACAGTTGGAAACAGAGCAGACGTCTGGCAAGTTATGGAGCTTCGATGATCTACGGATTAACTTGTTTAACGGTAAGGCTCCCCAGTGGGTGCGTGAGCATGTCTTGACCAATTCAAAGCTACGCGGACAGTTAGATAGCTTGCGAGCTAAGTCGTTAATTGGTGGCGGTGGCGTTGGTAAGCCGTGGTGGTTTCAAGCACAGGCGATGCGGGAGTTTGTTCAGCAGAATTGGTCAATCATTTTTAACGAGGAGGACTAACTAATGACGGTCACATATGAACTAACAGGTTTCATCCTATGGTCAGCCGCGATGTTTGCTGCTGGACTAGTCACTATGTATGTCCACGGCCATCGACACACATTTTTCGACCACTGGAAATAAAAACGCCAGCCGAATAGCTGACGAGGGGGATGGAGATTATTAAAGATGAAATTACCGTTGCCGTAACGACGAGCTTGGTTTTGCTGTTCTGCCGAATATTCCGACTGTCGATTGATGCAATGGTGTTATTCATGGTGAACGATATTTTGTATCAAATGTATAGGGGCAAATATTGAGGTTAAAAGATGTATGAAATTTTTTAATACGATTACCGGGTTTCTCATAGGTGTAATAGTAGCCGTAATAGCCATGTACCTAACAGGGTTGTAAGGAGGCGATAAAAATGGCAATAACGGGGAAATTGACCGTTAAAAATCTTGATGAACTGCAACGCCATCTAAATTGGGCAAAGACTTTTCAAGAAATGCTGAACGAAGAACTTCAACATATTGATGAGTGGAAGCCTGATATTGAATTGAAGTTTGGAGGCAAACAATGAACGAAAAAGTAGCACTAGCCGGGTTGCAGGCTATGCAGCCACAAAAAAAGGCCAATCAGCACTGCAATGCTGGTCGGCCGGTTAAGAAAATTTTACTTGAACACATTATCTATCGAAAGGGCGGTAAACGCAAATGGATTTAGAAGAAGTAAATAAATACGTAGCGCAGGCACAAATCGAAACCACCGAACATTTCATTACGATGTTGGAAAACAGAATTGATCCGTTGAAAAGCCAGCTGATGGCAACACATAGCCTATCAGAACACAAGGCCGGGCAAATGCAAATGGCAACGCTAATCTATGACGAGGTTAACAGCTACTTGAAAGAATTAAAGGAGGCTGCTAATGACTAACTCACGCGATTTAGAAAACAGTATGGTCGGTGACCCAGTCGATGATCGTGTGTTTTTCGACCGCGATTTCAAAGGTTACACATTGTACACGTGTGATGATGTGTACCAATTAATGCTAGATGGTCATGAGTATAACTTCAAGTCAGAAGACGCAGATGACCTGTTAAAACGGGTTCTTGAACGTAAATTCCATCAAATCTTAGCAGTGTTGAAAATCCAACAAGGCACTAACCTGGTTAGTATGCTGTTTCAAGATGGCGGGTATGAAACCGCATTTGAATTGTTAGAAGATCTTGGCGCAAAGCAAATCAACGAAGGGGATGCAGCCTAATGGCAACAATGTATGAACTAACTAATAGCTACCAGGAAGTGTTGGCGTTGCTTGAAGAATCTGATGACCAACAAGTTATCCAAGACACTTTGGAATCCATTCAAGGTGGTATTGAGGATAAAGGCGTTAGCTATGGGATTGTAGCCAAAGAACTTGATGGGCGCATTGATATGGCCGACAAGGAGATCAAACGTCTGCAAGCCTACCGTAAACGGTTAGCCGGCAACAAAAAGCACATGTCACAGTTCCTACTGAACTCGATGAACGTGGCGAACATCACTGCAATTGAAAATGTGAAGGCCACCATCAAGATTCGTAAGAATCCGGTGAAGATGATTGTTACTGACGAAGCCGTTATCCCAGATAAGTTCTTCGCGATTCACGAAGTCCATGCTCTCGACAAAGCCAAGTTAAAAGACGCACTGAAACAGGGTGAAGTCATTAAGGGCGCTCATCTTGAACAAGGCGAATCACTACGCATTAGTTAGGAGAAAACAATGAATTTAGTTGACGCAACTAAGATCACGAACCAAAACATTATGTATTTAGTTTACGGCCAACCTGGTACGGGTAAAACAACGATTGCTAAGTCACTGCCAGGTAAGACATTAGTTGTTGCTCTCGATGGAAGCGACAACGTGTTGCAGGGCGCCAAAGGAATCACATCATTGGAACTAGACGCAAAGGACGTTGAATTCATTATTCAACAGTTCCCAGTCATTCTAAGCACGATTGAAACGAAGTATTTGGATAAGTATGACAACATCGTGTTCGATAACTTGTCCCATCTTCAAGATATGGTTATGAATCAATTGCGAGACATGGTTAAAGATCAGCGCCAAGCGTGGGGAGAAATGCAGAACCTCATTAAGAAATGGGTTTCAAAAATTCGTTCATGGAATAAACGGGTATACGCCACAGCTTGGGAAGAAGTTAAGGACTACACGGATGATGATGGCAATGCCGTGACAACCTTTGACGCATTGATGAATGCAAAGGTTCGTTCAAGTGTTGAAGGACTATTCGCTGTTGTCGGTCGAGCATTTGTTTATAAGGGTGAGCATTTGGTTCAGCTTGAACAAGGTAAGGGCGCGCAAGCCAAGAATCAGATTGATGAACGGAGATTCAGTAAGGCGAGCGAATTATTCACGGATAAAGAATATAAACCACAAACAGAAAGCGAAGAGGGAAAGACAAATGAAGATTGATCGACACAACGTTGCAGGCGGCAACTACTTGAATGAAGCGGGCACATTTGAAGCATTTATCTACTCGTTTTCAACTGGGATCACTAAGAAGGGAAACAACTCATTAAGCATTGGCTACCGTGTTAGAACCGATGTTGACCAAGAACACAAAGGCGAACGTGTCGATTATGCAGACAACTATAACGACAGCGAAATTGGTGAACGTTACATCAATAGCTTAATTGTTAACGCTGGTGTGGAAGAAGACAAATTACCTGACGACAGTAACGTCAACCTAACCAAAATTGGAACGGCACTGCTTGGCAAGCCAGTACGAATCACTAATGAACGAGTTGCTAGCTATTCCGATCCAAGCAAGAAGGTCAATAACATCACATCAGTTGAATCTACACAATTTCCTAAGGTTGCGGCTAGTGAACGTAAGGGGCGTATTGCTGGGGACATCACCGATAAGAATGGTAACAGTAAACCAACACATTTAGTCCCAGCTGATCCATTTGCAGGTAGCGGTGAGAACATCGATATTAGCGACGATGACTTGCCATTCTAGGAGGTCACAATGGCAGACATTCATTGGATCAAACTAAAAACGTCAATGTTTGATGACGAGAAAATTAGGCTCATTGAGGCCATGCCGGAAGCTGATTCAATTCTGATTATCTGGGTACGGTTGCTAGTGTTAGCTGGGAAAACGAATGATGACGGGTTGATCTACATTCAACGTGACATGCCATACACGGATGAGGCACTCGCCACTTTGTTTAGCAAAAAGGTGTCAGTTGTGAAGCTAGCTTTAAATTTGTTGGCAAAGTTCAACATGATTGAAGTAAACAATCAAGGCTTAATTCAAATTGAAAATTGGGAAAAACATCAAAATGTAACTGGTATGGATCGAGTGAAAGAGCAGGCACGCCTAAGAAAGCAGCGTCAAAGAGAGCGACAAAACACGTTGTCAATTGGTCACGTGACGTCACGTGACAGTCACGCAACAGAGTCAGACTCAGAATCAGATACAGAATCAGATACAGAAGTAAATAAAGAGAACATGTTTCCGTGGCAGTCGGTTGTTGATTATTTGAACGAGAAAACAGGGAAGCACTTCAAACATACGGCAGCTAACAAGACAGCCATTATGGCACGCCATAAAGAAGGCTACACAGCTGATGATATGCGTAAGGTGATCGATAGCAAAACTGCTGAATGGTTGAAGGACACCAAGATGAACAAATTTTTACAGCCGTCTACATTGTTCAGAGCTAGTAAGTTTGAAGGTTATGTAAACAACCTTCCGGCGCAAGAGCAATCGTCAAGCATGGATTTAAAAGATTGGACAGGCGACTAGATGAAAGCACTGAAATTTGAGGATGCTTATATAAAAAGGATCGCTCATGCCCATAACGTTGATATGAATAACTTGCCGAGCAAGGAAGAAATTGAACAAAAGTTCGTTGATAAAGCCACCAACGATTTGGCTATACAGAAAAAGCGCCACTATTACCGGATGTCAGTCTGGTCAGGTGGTAGGCCGTTAAGGTTTACATTTGGCGACTGGGATATCGCTAAGCAAGTAAACGTTGAACAGGCTAAGACGTTAGGAAACAAGGCGTTTAAATTAGCTAGCCAACTACAAACGCAACAGTTCAATGTTGTCTTAATGGGTGATCGTGGGGTCGGTAAAACCTCTTTAGCTTTGGCAATGATGAACGCGTTAATGCAACCAGACGGCGATAAACCCGGTAAAAGTGGCATGTTCGTTTCGACCGCTGAACTGTTGAGCATTATTAATGCCAAATATGATAGCCCCGATGTTGTGCAAAAGATTCGTGACATTAAACGAGCGATGATTGAAGTCGATGTGCTTGTGCTTGATGATTTTGGGACTGAGGGTGGTATGACGGGTAACTTTAGGCCGGTTCATAAAGATTTACAAGACTTAATGTATCAGGTCTCAAATGCCCGCGTAGATTTCGATAATAATCAAGTTCACGGGACCACCATTGTGACGACGAACAACACAAAGCAACAGTTAAAGCAAATGTACGAAGGAAAGTTCATTGATCGAGTTTATCCCAAGAATCCCGACCACCAACTGCTGTTTGCCAAAATGGAAGGGGTACGGAGCGTATGACATGTTCATTATGCGGCGGTACAAAGATTGTTCATACAGAAGTTTCAGCTGGAATCATGACTGTTGGTCCATGTCCTAACTGCACGGATTTCATTCACAAACAATACGACATGACAACGAACGGTGAGGCAAAATAATGACACGAGAAATCAAGTTCCGAGCGTGGGACAAAGTGCAACATAAGTTGATGAATGTTGTCGAAATGGATTGGGAACCGCATGGGACTGATGAACACGGCAATTTCAAGCGCGAAATTTACTATGTGCGCGCACAGAATATTAAGGATTTCGCTGACGTTGAGCGCTACTGTGGCCATGCAGAAATTGAAGAGCTGATGCTTGAACAGTACACCGGTCTCCACGATGTTAACGGCAAAGAAATCTACGAAGGAGATATTGTGACAACCGGTTCTGAAGAAATTGTTGTTACCTTCAGTGAGCAACACCATGAAGAGGAATATGGATCAGACTTTATCTATCAGGGATTCAATGTTGAATTAGGTTGTGGATACCCTATGGCAATTAGAGAAAAGTACACCGTCATTGGCAATATTCACGAGAACCCGGAACTGTTGGAGGCAGAAAAATGACACCGATTCTTGATGCAACTGCTGGCAGTCGTATGTTCTGGTGGGATAAGGCCAATCCCAACGTGACGTTCTTGGATAAGCGGGTAGGTCAGTTTGACCTAGGCACATACACCACCAGCAAGGGAGCAGTACCACGGACACTAACGGTTAACCCTGACGTGCAAGGCGATTTCCGCAGCCTACCCTTTGAGGATGATTCATTTTACCTAGTAGTTTTTGATCCGCCGCATCTGATTCACGCTGGCAAGGATAGTTGGTTGGCCAAAAAATATGGCGTGCTGGATAAAGACCATTGGCAAGATGATTTACGTCAAGGATTTAACGAATGTATGCGGGTTTTAAAACCAAATGGCACGCTTATCTTCAAGTGGAACGATGATCAGATTAAGTTGGCAAAAGTGTTAAAATCCATGAACGCCAAGCCGCTTTTTGGCGATAAGCGCAGTAAAACTCACTGGCTAGTGTTTATGAAAATGGAGGCGGATAAATGAAGTTTATTGATTTATTCGCTGGGATTGGTGGAGTTCGTCATGGCATGGAGCTAGCAGGTCATGAGTGCGTCGGCTGGGTTGAGTGGGATAAGTTTGCCCGGCGTAGTTATGAAGCGATGCATTCAAATGCAAAGGAGTTATGGAATGGCACAGACATTAGAGCAGTTAGAGCTGCTGAAATCCCCCAAGCCGACTGTTGGTGTTTTGGATTTCCGTGCCAGGACATCAGTGTCGCCGGCAAACAAAAAGGATTTACTGATGGGAAACGTAGCTCCCTATTCTTCACAGTTACGGGGCTTATTAGAGACCTCGAAGAAACAAATCGACCCAGCTATCTACTCATTGAGAACGTTAAGAACCTACTTAGCATTAACAGAGGGTTTGACTTCCTCAAACTTCAAATTGAGCTGGATGAAATCGGGTATGACTGTGAATGGGACGTTCTCGATTCAGCCGAAGTCGTGCCTCAACACCGGGAGCGTGTCTACATTATCGGACATCTTAGAGGAAGAGGTACCAAGCAAGTATTTCCTATCAGAGATGACGAACAGACTGTTAGCGCTCCCGCGCCCGTGATCAAAGTTGGAAGTGTAAATCCAAGTGGCTACGGAATCAATGGTGACGTAGTTCGAACAGATGGGCTTGCCAGTTACCACTATAAGGGCGAAGGGCAGAAGGCACTGATTCAGG
Organism: Furfurilactobacillus sp. WILCCON 0119; assembly: GCF_053471565.1. Classification (NCBI taxonomy): domain Bacteria; kingdom Bacillati; phylum Bacillota; class Bacilli; order Lactobacillales; family Lactobacillaceae; genus Furfurilactobacillus; species Furfurilactobacillus sp. WILCCON 0119. Next base: position 650,629 of record NZ_JBPCCV010000001.1, on the reverse strand, counting down.
TTAACGACGCAAAGCACCAACAGGATCGTGTTTATTCGACCGATGGAATTGCACCAGCATTGAACACCGGAACAGGTGGCAACCTTGAACCAAAAGTGTTGGTTAAGAGTGCAACGGCTAAAGGATACCAAGAAGCGACGGCAGGCGATGGAATCAATTTATCGCAGCCCAACAGCAAGACGCAACGTGGAAGGGTTCAACCCCAAAGAGCACATACACTTACCGTTGCTGGTTCAGAAGGTGTGTTGGGTAACGATATGCGGATTCGAAAATTAACCCCACGTGAGTGTTGGCGATTGCAGACGTTTCCTGATTATCTATTTGATCGAGCAGAAAAAGTAAACAGCAATTCGCAATTGTACAAGCAAGCCGGGAACAGTGTGACGTGCGAGGTTGTGCACAGAATCGCAGAAAAGATGGAGGTAGCAAATGACTAAGAAAGTTTATAATGCCTACGATTTCGATAAGGCAAAGTCATTGATTGAAGCAAATAAGAACAAAATCATTAGTGCCGAGTTGGGCACTCTATCAGATTGGAGATTTACGGCTGATGAAGTTTGGAGTAAGGAAGACGGCTATCTGATTGAACTCAATGCAGACACCTTTATTGGTGGTATTCAAGGGTCATCATGGGATGAACCCACTTTGCGTATGTGTTTCGGAGATGGAATGTATAAAGAAGTCAGTGTCTCTAAGGATGTATTTGAGAATGATATGGATGCATATGCAGATCGCCGTAAAAAATTCATAAAAGGGCTGGCATTAGAAATGGAAAAAATCACTGGAGCTAGTGACTAATGATTGAACCTAGTTACTATAAGGGAACCAACGGTAAAGACCTAATTGATAGTTACGCCGAACAGATGACAGCTGATGAGTTTCGGGGCTTCATGAAAGGGAATGTCATTAAGTATTTGACGCGTTACTTAGATAAGAATGGCGTTCAGGATCTGGATAAGGCTATGACGTATTTACAACGGCTGAAAGAATATGAGGAAGGTAGCGACTAGTGACATTGATTGATTATTTTATTGCGGCATTCACAGTAGTTGTACTGATTAGCTTCATCGTGAGTGACGTGATGATTGAAAGGAGAAAGAAATGAATTCACCAACGGCATTGAATAAGAGCGGTAAAAAGATTGAGAAGTGGGGTCAGAAGTTCGATAGCCAAAAGGAACTGGATTTCTATGAGCGTTTCATTAAGGACCAGGTAGCTTCTGATCGTGTATCAGTTCATCCACGGTTTGTGCTTGCTGATAAGAAGCAGGTTGAACAGGGAGCGGTTATTAGCGGTATTCGGTATACACCAGATTTTGTGATCTATGACGACTTCATGCACATCCTGCACGTTTACGACGTTAAGAATTCGTTTGGTGTGTATGGAATCGATAATGGTAACCGATTGACGTTTCGCTTGTTCGCTATGCAGACTGGGGTACCAGTTGAGGCTGTGGTGGTCCGCAAACATGATTTTAAAGCTGCATGTATTGGTGTAACTAAGCAGCTGAATCTGAGCGGTCAGGCTAAGACGCCAAGTCCAATTGTTCGAAGTGACGTTTTTTATAACTGGAAAGAGGCGACTAACTATTGATTGAGCGGAAGATGAGACCAGTGGAACATGAACGGTGCCGCACAGCCTATTTTAACTTCTTGGCCGATGGTTTGAAGGACCATGGCGGCGATATGTGGCGGACAGTTATCTTCTGGGCTAACAACAAGCTAATTCGATTAAGCGTGGGCAATGTTAGCGATGAATCGCATTACCTGATTTTATCTAAGCATGAATTAAGCGTGGCTGAAAAAAACAAGATTATGTATGAATTGTTGTTGATGGGAGGAGCGAGTGATGAAACAACATCTGAGCTCAAATGAACAAGAAACTATCTTGTCTATTGATGGCGAAAAGAAGCGTTGGCATATTTATACCTCCCGAAGTTTGGACTTCAAAAAATACAGTTCTGTATTAGAAAATCAGAAAATAACGCGATATGATGACGGACAAGTTATGAGTATCGAAGGGGACTTAAAAGAAAGTTGGTACATCCCCAAACCACGTGAACATAAAAAACGTGAACTAACTGATGAACAACGCGCCGAGTTAGTGGAGCGTGGCAGACATCTATCGCAGAGTCGCGTTTAAGGGTAGAAATTAAAGTAGCTACGTTGTTTCATCGACATCAAATCTATTTCGGGTGTATTTACCCACAAAATAAAACAGCCGCTCTAAACGCTGTTTAGAAGCAGGCTACGGAGGAAATAAATCATGGCAGAATTAAAGGACAACAGTTTTGATGTAATGGGAGTGTTGACCGATGTTCACCCGACAAAGAATGATGTGACCAAGGTTACATTTGAAATCCCAACTGACGCCTTAGAAACCACAATGATTACGTTAACTAAGTCTTATGAACGTGATGTTAAGTTGAAGATTACGCCTGCTCAAACAGAACTTGATACCGAGGGCGACGAAGAGGACGGGCAAACCGAGTTAGATGGGATGGGAGAATAATGTATAAAAGGGGTAGAAGTCTAGCACCGAAGATACTAAAACGTGGTTCACAGGCACCAAGTGTTAATCCGGGGCAAAATAAAGATGTTTCGAAGATCACACGATTGCGCTTAACGGATTTTCCCGAATTGAACGATGTAGATGGATTGAAGAAATCGAAAGCATATGGCAGTGTTCTCTCATATTCAGATGGCGTCAGTCTTGGTGACGTCGTTGATAAGCTGGTCGAACTTTCAGGTGAAAGCAAGAAGGTCAAAGCCAAGCAAAGACAGAACGACATTGATGCATTTTGGAAAGAACTAAAGCCTCATTTGCAGCATGCTTATATCACATGTGTCACCACATACACAGTAGAAGGCATTGGTACTAGGTGGATGTTGACTATGGGAACTGGGCATCATGAGGATGGATACTTAGTCATTCACTGTTTAGATGGATCAATTGTTACTATGCAATCAGAAAATGTAACTGGGACAAATAGTTATGTTTTGACCAAAGAACATTTGACTGCATTATGGGACGAGCTTCATACAGATAAGGAAGTGACACAGTGAAGAAGGAAGAGATAGACACGATGTCTTTTAACAAGTTTATCCGCTTACTCGTTTCACTTTTCCTAGTTTGGTGGCTTGCTGGTTTTGTACTATCCGTTGGTTGGAATTGGTTCATCACACCACTTTTCAAGTTGCCAAGTTTAAACGTACCGATCGCAACTGGATTGTACACTTTGATTAATTTCGTATTGCCTACTAATCAGGAGTCGGAAGATAAGTCATCGCTTGAATTGATTGTTGGCTCAGTGACAATGTGTCTGGCGGCCTTGATAATGTTCTGGGTATGCCATCAAGTTATCTAACAAGTTGCGACTAATTAAAAAAAGCCGCATCCCCAAACGAGGAAGCGACCTTTGCTCAATGAACTCAACAACTCATTATAGCAAAGGATGGCGGTTGATGTGAATGAGGATGCGGTGATTAAGGCAGCCAAAAGAAAACTTAGTAAATGTAGAAGTCTCATGCGTCAATCTGGGAAGCGTTTATCTGATCTACAATCACCGTCCTTTGATGGTATGCCAAAGGGAACACCAAGTGGTAATCGTGTCGAAGATTCTATGATTAGAAGAATTGACGCAGAGAACTCATTAAGGGACATTATTGGCGCTATTAACATGTGTAGCGAACGAAGCAAAGAAATACTGTTCGATTTGTACTTTGATCTTGGCGATTACTCAGATACACAAGTGAGGATGAATGAAGGACGCACCGAAAGCACCTTTTACAGAAGCAAGCGGCAAGCATTATGGGAGTTTGCAGAAACTTATCATTTCGGTGAGATGCTGAATACTGCGAATAGTGAGCGAATTTTGACAGAAATTTGACAGGATTTTGAGCGAATAATGAACGGCACAGACCGTTTACAGGGGTTATATTGGTAACATCAAATAAGCAATAACCCCTCTTGAGCTAATCATATTCATCCAACACCACTCGCAATGGTTTTTGAAACGTTGGTAGTGTGAGGCCCGAAAAGTAGTAGACGCTATCCTAAATCGGACCAATGAGCCGGTTGGGGTAAGAAGACTAATGAGCTTTATGTGAGGTGCAAATCCTCACCGGTGACATTGTGCGCTTTAAACTTAACCAATAAGGATGCAGGAACATCCAATGCGCAGTTAACATTATTAAACGGCCACCTTGTGTGGCATTACATAATAGGCGGTTAGTCATTAGACTGGCCGCTTTTTGTGTGGAGGAGTGCAGACCTCGGTAAAAATAGTCGTGATGTATAATGGGGGTGTAAAAAAAATCACAAAGAACGAGGGTGTCATGAATGGGGCCACTACCAACGTTGCATGATTTTATTGGAATTCTACTAATTCTAAACTTTGCTTACATTTGTTTTCATTTAGCTTACTGGCACGTAAATAAGTTTAAAAAGTGGATTGATCACTTCTCACGTGCTGAAATATTTAATTGGGTATTTTTAGGGATTTTTATTTTTCAAAACGTTGTTGGAATTCTGTATGGCTTATATCGTGGAATAGGACACTAATTAATGGCAATTATTATAACCATTCTCATAGCTGGATTGATTACAGCAATGCTTCTAAAGATAGTCAGCAATAAATCTATGAATTTAAATTTGTTCTTCTTAGCTGTAGCAATTGGTGCGGCGATTCTAATTCATATTATAAATGCAATATTTAAATAACCTATATCTATTTAAAAAAATAAGTATTATAATAAATATGTAAACTTGAGGTGATAATTAAGGAGGTTCATTATGAATCGAGTTGTAAAAACGTTTTTATATGTGTTTTCTTTCGCTATTATTTTTTCTCTCATTGGTATTTCTGCTAAGGCTGATGTTACGCCGCTTCAAACTCCTAATCCAACTCCTGCTCTGCAAGCAACCGCAACAGATCCTAATAACTTAGGCGTTGTCACAATTGATGCGGGTGTTGTCGCTGGGCTACTTGCCGTAACCAAAGGGACACAAGACGGTACAATTGGAATGACGTATGTGACATTTGCTATTCCGACTTTCGCCTATAAAGAAACTATCCAAGTTTTAATCGATGGAAAAGCGTTGCATACTTTTACAGTGGACGGTAGTGCAGGCTGGGCAACAGGAACTGAGACCAGTATTCCGTTTGCTGCCACCGGTGGACACCATCAAATCGTTGTGAATGAAACTGGTTGGGCAACAATGCCTGCGGGACTTCCAGGTGCTGCGTCTGAATCCTTTGATTTTGTCTATTAAGTATTAAATTAAACAGCTGGCACTTATTAGCCTTCAAGTTTACGTGGAATTGAATATCTAATTCAGAAAGACGTTCGTTGTGATTAAAGAGATCACAGTGGGCGTTTTTGAGTCGGTTCGTTACCGTGGCGGAATAAGGTAGACGCTAGGTCTTGTATAATACTCGGTTATATAGATACGATAGTTACTCTTGACTAATGCAAGGTGCAAATCCTCACCGGTGACATTAATACTATTCAAGCGGTTAGTCATAACGACTGGCCGCTTTTCTGATGCAGCAGAAACACAGAGGAGTACAGATGGTTAAGACGACAGGCAAGGACGAGCAGAAAGATAAAATGACGCCCGAAGAAGTAACAGCAATGGTTAAAGACAATATTAGTAAAGAAGCCAATGCGCTACTAGGTCAGCTACAATGTTCGCTCAAACAGTTTGCTAGAGAGATTGGGACTACAAAACAAACAGTGCAACTGATTCTTGGCAATAACCATAAGCTCAAGCGTAATTGGTATGAGGCAGTTGAGATCAAACTTAAGGAGATTGCAGAAAAGAATGGGGTGAAACTCGCATGATTAAACGACATAACTAAGTTGAACAAAGCAGAGCGCGAGTGGCTATTACATTTTGTGTAACAACCTAAATTAACAGGAGGTGGCGATATGAAGCATAGACGACGTTGTTATCACACACAATCAGGCGTGAATTACCTAAGTAAAATTGAAGCATGTACGGAAGTGGTGAGGCTATGTACTACCGTGAGGGTGATCCATACACACAGGTGTCACCACAGTATGTGAGAGCTGTGGAAGGATACCAACAGTTCAGGAAGTTCTATCAACCTAGATCGGTGATCAGCACATGCCGGTAATGAGAGTATGCAAGGCTACTGGATGTCATAGGTCAGTGAGTGCGGATCAAGAGAACCCATACTGTAGTGAACATGCACAGTACTACCGTAAGCAACCAGTACACAAGAGTGCACAAGGTAAGCGTAGGTACAGTCAGTACAACAAGTATCGACGAGATAAGGAAGCTAATGCTTTCTATCATGATAAACACTGGTCACACCTAAGCGTTCAACTAAAGCGAGAAGCATACTTCACCTGTGAATGTTGTGGTCATACCTATGACAAGTCAGGGTACCTAGTGGTTGATCACATTACGCCAAGACGAGTGGACAAGCGCAAGCAACTAGACACTGATAACCTGTGGGTCATCTGTAAGAGGTGTCACTACTGGAAAGGTGAACTAGAAAAGGAAGTTTACAAGCCTAAAGCAACATTTGAGAACATTGATGCGTCAAAAAGATGGAACAAAGATGAATGTCAAAAATGGATTTTACAGAAGGAATCTCATTCAAATTCGGGACGTTCAGATGAAAAAGGGGCCCGCCCCCTTAACTAAATGAGAGAGCTCACACATGTGCGTCTCGCTCTCTGAAAATGCAGTAATTAAAAACTTTTGAAATGGGGGTGCTCATACGGCTAATACACGACACGCTGGGCGAAAGAAAAACCTGTCTATGACTGATAACACTAGGGCCGACCAGCGAAGACAAGGAGAGGCCTTTAAGGACGCTCAGTACAAAATTAAGGACTTACAGCTAACACCACCGGCTTATTTAGACCGTGTTTCAAAACAGTTATGGCGAGAAATCGTTCCTGAATTGTCAAAGCTCGGTTTGCTGAAACAAGTCGATAAAGTAAACCTTGAATTGTACTGTCAAACGTATTCAATTTATCGAACAGCGGTTGATAGTCTTGTTGAAAACAACAACGGGTATGTTGTAAATGAGAGCGGTATTCCGATTAAGAAGGGTCCGCAAATCATGGTTATTAGCGACTGTGCAAGAACGCTAAAAGCACTTGGCGCTGATCTTGGATTGAACTTTGATTCCAGAGAAGAACAGGTAACCGTTGTTAGGGCGTCAGAAAATAAAATAACCAGATTACAAGAAGCAAAGAGGGCAATTGATGTTGGTGCACAAGTATAACTTTGTAGAAGTTGAAGACGTTAAAGCTACAGTACAATCTGAAAAAGAAAACTACGGTGCGCTGCTAACGGAATATGCAGACCCAGGGACTAAATATGCCTATGAGGTTTTGTTTACTGACAAATATGTCACTGGCCGTGATGTTCAATTGGCATGTGTACGTCATTTTCAAGACTTGCTGAGACAAGGGCAAAAAGACTTCCCATACATCTACGACCAGAAATGGGTTGACGCTATCGAGTGGTTTGCAAGAAGTATTCCTGATCCTACTGATGCCAGTCAATTGATCGTTCCAATGGGTTGGCAATCATTTATATTGGATTCGTTGGTCGGTTGGCGAGGTACAGAAACCGGTAGTCGTTACCATACTGGTATTGTTTCTGTGGCGCGTGGCCAAGGTAAGACGTGGTTAGCCTCTATCCTGGTGAACTTCTATTATTTCATGATTGGGTGGAACGCTACTTCACAGGACTTTCTTATTGCTAGTTATGATAGCGATCACGCGAAAAAATTATTTGACTATGTATCCCTGCAAGCGAAAACGATTATCAACATGCAAGACTTCTCCAAAGAAGCAAGGGAAAGAGATGTGTCTGCGCAATCCTATCAGGTCATTGGCAGAAACAACAAGAACATCATTCGTGTAGGATCGTCACAGGCCGGCGGGTTCGATAGTAAACACAACCTGATAGCTGTCTATGATGAAATTGGCAACATGGACCCTAAATACAATGAATCAATCAATCAAATTACGTCTGGTCAGTCAAAACTTGTTAACCGATTGTTTCTTGAAATATCGACGGCATATCCCAATGTGAAAGTGAAGTTTAAGTCTGATCAAGAGAGCACTAGAAAACTAATCGAAGATGATTCTTCACGAGCTGGCGACAAAACATTTATGGTCATCTACGCGCAAGATGATGAGAATGAAGTTTTTGAACCAACCAGTTGGGAGAAATCGAATCCATTATTGGGGCTATCTGGTCAAGAAAAGCAATTAAGGCAGGCATTGATAGACTTGCGCGACAACCAGGAACGTGAAGGATCGTTAGCTTCATTTGCTAATAAGTCGATGAACATTTGGAGCCGCCAATTTCAAAATAGTTATCTTGGTTTGAGCACGATACGTAGCGGAATTGTAGATGACTTTGATATTAATCGAAGAGATGTGTTTATCGGTTTTGACGCAAGTCAGGTCAATGACAATACATCATTTGGGTTCATATTTCCGTATCGGTCTAAGCAAGGCGATAAGTTCTTTGCTAAGCAGTACAGTTTCATCCCATTTGCTAGAGCTAAGTCAATTGAAGCTAAGAGTAAGCAAGATGGATTAGATTACGTACAGCTTCAAGATCAGGGCTTTTGCGAAGTGACCAGGCAGCCTAGTGGCACCATTGACGAACAACAAGTTTGGGAGTGGCTGCTTAATTTTGTTAGAACTAATGAATTGAACGTCAAAGCAGTAGTTGCTGACCCTAACTTGGCTTCGTGGTTCCTAAAGAAGGTGCAATATTATGAGCCAAAGTGGCCTTATTTCTCACTCGCACCAACTTCTTTTAATCTATCTGAACCGACAAAGGATTTTCAGGTTAGATTTATCAATGGCGATGTAAAAGTTCTAAATGACCCGCTACTAATTGACGGATTGAATAATGCCATCATCAAAGAAGATAAAGGTGGCGCCATCAAGATTGATCGACAGAATCGCACAAGTGATCACATTGATACTTCAGACGCGTTAATTAACGCACACTCACAGGCTAAGTTCTTCTTTGAAGATTATCACGATGAAAATTACAATCCGTTAAATGACTTAAACAAAGCGGAACGGAAGCAGTATTTTAAATCAATGTTTGGAGGCTAGGAGGAAAGCATGGTAAAAACATTTTTTGAAATGTTAGCGAGTTTTTGGGCTAACTGGTTAGAAACAGTGCTATTTATTGGTGGGCTCACAATGATTGTCATTGCGGCCTATTTTTTTAACCTCATTGTCGGACTGTTTGCCACAGGATTAGCGATGGTGTTAGTGGCCAAAGCCCTGGTGCAAGAAAGGGGATGAGTTGAGTGGGGCTTGTGACACCAAACAATTATCATCGAAAAAAGGTCAGGGATATGGTTTATCCCAGCTCGGGAGGTGATTTCTACTGGTCAAGCGTGGGCGGAACACCGATTGCGTACGTAAATGCGGATAATGCTTTAAAAAACACCAATGTGTTTGCTGTTATTAACCGAATCGCGAGTGATGTCGCCTCTGCTCATTTTAAAACTGAAAATCATGCAGCACTTAATCGACTAGAGAGCCCAAGCAGGCTAATTAGTCGATTTTCTTTTTGGCAAAGCATTTTGATTCAGCTTTGCCTATCTGGTAATGCATATGTGCCGCTAATTGGCGGTAATTTAGAGCATTTACCGCCTGCTGATGTGCAACTGGACTATTTGCCAGGTAATACAGGCATAGTTTATTCAGTAATGGAGAATAATGAACGCCCAAAGCTAACACTAAGAGACGATCAAATGCTTCATTTTCGACTGATGCCAGACCCAGATTATCGCTTTTTGATTGGGCGATCCCCATTAGACAGTTTAGGTGATGCTTTGACGGTTGCCAAGAAGACGATGGATTCTAATTTAAAATCATTAAACAATCAAATTAATGCAGCTGGTAAATTAAAAATTACCGGTATGCTCAATGACGACTTAGATCCGTCTGATGCTCGTAACGCTTTCGAAGAAGCCAACGCAGGAGATAATGCAGGCCGACTAATGGTTTTGCCTGATGGATTTGATTATTCCGAGTTCCAGATGAAGGCTGACGTCTTTAAGGCATTGAATGAAAACGCCAGTTTCTCGGCTGATCAAATTTCAAAAGCGTTTGGTGTTCCCAGTGATATGTTGGGCGGTGGAACCTCAACCGAAAGCCAGCACAGCAACAGTGACCAAATAAAGGCACTGTACTTATCTAATTTAAATACGTACGTTCATCCAATCCTGGATGAGTTGAAACTGAAATTGCACGCCCCAGACCTTGATCTAGACATTAAGGACATGTTAGACGTAGATGATTCGACAATGATTGGTCAGATTAATGATTTAGTCACGTCAAAGGCGTTGAGCCCTAATCAGGCACAGTGGATGTTGCAACGCTCTGGCTTTTTGCCTAATGGTTTGCCAGAGTACGACGCAAATTGGGAAGGAGGGACAAAGAATGGCAATTAAAGTAAACGGCACGATTACAAATGATGATGATGCACCTATCTATCGTGATTGGTTTGGACAGACGGTTGTGTCACCCGCAGATGTAATCAACGAATTACCGGAAGATGGTTCAGATGTAGTTGTTGAAATTGCTTCAAATGGTGGCGAAGTGGACCCGGCAACAGCAATGTGCACTGCGTTAAGGCAGTATTCAGGCAATGTAACCGTCCAAATTGTGGCTAATGCTTATTCAGCGGGCACAATTGTGGCTATGGGTGCTGATAAGGTTCAGATGGCGCCAGGAGCAAAAATGATGATTCATAACGCTTCTGGTGGTGCTGATGGCAATTATCACGACATGGAACATGCTTCTAATATGTTACAGGTTACCAATAAGGCAATCGCCAACATGTATGCAGCCAAAACTGGGAAACCAGTGCAAGACTGGCTAGATTTAATGGATCAAGAAAAATGGATAGATGCCAATGAAGCCATTGAGTTAGGGTTGGCGGACGAAATCCAGGATTTTGCACCAGTTACTAATTCAGTAGGGTCACTTAATGCTAGTTATCAGTCAGTACAAAAGATTAAGGCGTTAGTCGCCGAAAATACAAAACTAAAACAAACACAGAATCGCCAACCTAGTACACACGAAAAACTCGTGCAAGCTAAGCTGGCTATTTTTAACGGAGGAATGTAACAAATGAATAAAGATCAATTACAGGCACTATTCAACAAGGTAAGCGCTAAGGCTTCAGATCTCAACGCACAAATGCAAGTAGCAATTCAATCAGATGACTTTGATGAAGAAAAGTTCACAAAAATGAATGACGAATTAACGGCTACTAAGGCCCGTCGTGACGCAATCGAAGATCAAATTAATTCATTACCAGAAACTAAGCCAGCAGATCATGAAACAATTGATGAACATCAAGGAACAAAAATTCCAGGTTCTGGGCACGAGACGACGATTGAACGCCAAAAGGCTGGCATTAATGATTTCATTCATTCACACGGTACTAAGGTCTCTGATGATGTTTCCGCACAACAGATTTCTTCAAAAGAAGTTGGCGTGCTTATTCCAACACAGATTATTTATGATCCAACCGCAGAAGTTAATTCAGTAGTCGATTTATCAACGCTGGTTAATAAGACTTCCGTTACCACTCCAAAGGGGACTTATCCAATTTTGAAGCGTGCAACAGATCGATTCAGCTCTGTTGACGAATTAAAGGAAAACCCAGCACTAGCAGAGCCTCAATTTGATGAAGTTGATTGGTCTGTAGCAACTTATCGTGGTGCAATTCCTCTTTCTGAAGAAGCCATTGCAGACACACAAGTTGATTTAACAGCATTAGTCGGACAATCCATTAATGAAAAGTCAATCAACACGTATAACGCCATGATTGCTCCGGTGTTACAAGGATTCACTGCTAAGGCTACAACTGCTGAAACCTTAATTGACGACTTGAAGGGCATTTTAAACGTTGCGCTTGATCCAGCATACACGCGCTCAATGGTTGTTACCCAATCACTATTCAACACCCTTGATACGTTGAAAGATAAGAATGGCCGGTACTTGCTTCATGATGGCAACGATTCAATCGCTGCAGGCACTTCAAAAGGTACTTTGCTTGGTGTACCTGTGTTCGTCGTCGGTGACACATTGCTGGGTAGTGCTGCTGGTGATCAAAAGGCGTTTATCGGTGACTTGAAGCGGGCCGTCTTGTTCACAGACCGGCAACAAGTGACCCTAGCTTGGGAAGAAAGCAAGGTTTATGGCCGGTATCTTGGTGCAGCCTTCCGGTTTGGTGTAGAGGCTGCTGATAAGAATGCAGGTTACTTTGTAACTGTCACTGCGCCAGCGAGCAAATAGTGCCGGTTCTAGCGAAGATGATGCAAAAGCTAGTAAATAATTAGGAGGTAGCAGCCATGGCTGATGAAGAAGCAATCGGCGTGACAGTTGCTAATATGCAGCAGTATTTAAACGTTGACGGAGATGACGAAATACTGCAGCAGTTAATCAATATGGCTGAGGAAGATGTTATGGGCGCAATAGATGACATGATTGACGTTAAAAAATATCGAAAATTCGAACGATTCAATCAAGCCGTCCGTGTGCTTGTAGACTTTACGTACTTTGGCCGTGGTGAGTTAACTACGACTGGCTTAGCGTATCCGCCAAGCTACCTTTATATGATTAATGGGATACGCTGGAAGATTCGGAGGCAATAACGTGAAAATAACGGTCAGCCGATTAAACAAAACAGTTAGTTTCGGTCATACTGAGCGTGTCGAAAATGATGGAAGCGGCGATTATGACATTGTTGTTGTTCCTGATTTTAAGGTGCATTGTGCCTTATACAATCGCACGTTTGCTCAAGACTACCAGTTAATGGGGACTGAGCTTGAAGACACAATTGTATTGGCAGTAAGAAGTGACCAGCGAATTAATAAATCGTTAAAAGCAAGCTTTGATGGCAATGATTACGATTTGCCAGATGTGTCGAAAGACGCTTCAGGAATGCCAGTTGGTTATGACCTGGTCACGCTTAAATTGAGAAAGAAAGTCAGGTAACTAAAGTGAGTTTGTCAGATGATTTGGAAGGCTTTATTAGCCAGGCCGAAAAGTTGATTCCTGATACAGCCACAAAGTCAAAAATGACCGGGGCCGGAGCGAAGGTTTTTGAAAGTGATCTGCGGAATGCTACAAAAGGCAAGCATTATACCAATCATAAGGACGTCAAAGAACCACATTTAGCTGATGCCGTGATGAGCCAAAACACCGATATGGATGGCGAGAAAAATGGTTCTAGTGTGGTTGGTTTTGGCAGAAAAGCTTATATTGCTAGATTTCTGAACGATGGGACTAAGTCGATTCATGGCGATCACTTTGTTGACAATGCCCGAAGAGAGTCTGAACAAGCAATTTTCGAGGCTCAAAAACAGGTCTATGATGACGAAATTGGCGGTGACAAGTAATGGAATTGCCCGCAATTACAGGTCAAAAGTTAATTAAATCAGCAAGTTTAGACTGGATTGGTAATGTTTATCGCACTTCAATTCCCGATGACGTAATCGGGAACACCAATACTACAGACGTATTGGTAACAGAGTATTTAAACGAACCTGCACGATATGGTAACAGCCAATTCAAGGGCTGGTCCATTGGCGTTGAGGTTCAAATATTTTACAAAGATCACTTAGATCATGAATTTAACATGATGGGGGCAGAAATTGGATTGGCTAAACTATTTGAGAAAAATGGTTGGTCAGTCTCACAATCAAGAGACCACATCAAAGACCCAGACACCAGACAGATGTCGAAGGTCTTTTATTTTACAAAAAATTTGAATTTAACGGAGGAAGATTTACATGGCTAACGGAAGTACAAGTTTTCATGGTATTAAAGGGATCACCTTTGGGGTGAATGATGATTTGGGGATGCTAGTAACAGATCCATCAAAAGGCGGCGTTGGTACAGATGGTATTGAATTGGTCGATGGCGATGGTCAAGGTGCAACAACTGCTAATATCACAGGACTTGAAGCCAAGGGGACCATTCAGTGGGCCAATAACAAAGCTAAGCGTGAATCACATGGTAAGTCCGCACCAGAAGTAGCAATTACAATGCTCGACATGGGTCACAAATTGTTGCAGACACTTAAAGGCTATGACAGTGACGGAAAGGGTGGTTACACGCTCCGGGGTGGCAACAAGCCGCACGTCGCGATGCTAATTTGTTCTACTGGTTTTGACGGTAATGACTACTACGAAGGGTTTGCCAACGGTGAATTAATTGAAGCGGGCCATAACCACGGTACTGATAACGCAAATGAAACGGATGCAAATACTACATTGAGTTATGCAGCATTGACACCATTAAAGGACGATGTCTTTCTTGATAGCAAAGGCAATCAACAACCATTCAAGACTTGGTCATCTGCTGAAGAAGGGTTCGACAAAGCAGCAATGTACGCAGAGGTCTTTGGTGGCTACGTATTAAAAGCTGGAACAAAGACTGATAGTGGTGCATCAAACACAGATACAACCACGGTTCACTAGTAGAAAATAGACAGAGACGACTTGATATGAGACGAAAGTAGGACGCTATTAGGCGCTTTTAGTAAATAAGGAGATTTGGACCGTATGACAATTAAATTAAAAGCAAAAGAGATCGGCATTAATAAGCTTATCGAAGTAAAACCAACCATTTCTGTAGTCGATATGGCAGACGAAATGATGATTAAACTTTTACAAATGGATGAAGACGATGCCCGTGAAGAAGTTGAGGAAGCGAAAACAGAGAAAGACAAGAAAGAACTAACACCAGAGGAGCAAAAATCCTTAGATAAGAAAGATCGGTTAAACATGGTTAAATCAATTCAGAAAGAACGCGATTTTACCAAGGAATCCTTCGATTTTCTTCAAACAATTCTGAAACTGACAGATAAACAGGTCGATCATGCCAAAGAATCAATTGAATTTGATGGCTTAGGTGAGTATTTGATGTACGTCATTGGTCGTATTAAGGGCCGTTCTGATGCTGATTTCGAACTTGATAAGAAGGTTGAAGCTGAAAAGGCTAAGTCTGAAGACCCAAAAAAAGGTTAGTCCGGTTACATCAAGCCATCAAAGAACTAAAAAACGAGCATGAGGACATGGGCTTGCTAAAGAAACGGTTACTTTTTGAATCAGGTGTTACACCAAAAGATATCGATGATGAAGATTATTTCAAATTTATGGAAGTGTTGGCGGCTAAAGAGCGTGATGAACGTCCAGTTGATCCAGCCGATGCGTTTAAACAAATGAACGGAGGTGCATAGTTGGTAAAAGTTCAAAATGAAATGGCGACAAAGATTGCTATAGACACTGTCAGTGCTACTAGCAGTATGAGCGGGCTAACTAATGCTGTCCGTTCCGGTATAAATGCATGGAAGGCTGATGAAGTCGCTTTAAAATCTGTTGGTGACAGTATGGGCGCGGCTCAAGCTAAATTTGATGGTCTGGGCAATGTAATTGATCTTCAAAAGAAAAAGATTGATGAACTGCGTACTCGTCAAGAAGGCTTAGACACTGCTAACAGACAAGATGCTGAAACGTACCTTAAACTTCAAAATCAGATCGACGGTGCTACACGGCAGTTAGCTTCATATGAAGCACAGCAAAACCATTCTAAACAATCTCTGGAGTATTACACCAGCGGATTATCAGATCTGCAACGTGGCTACAAAATGGCGTCCGAGGCGTCAGAAGCACACGCCAATCGATTGATAGCAGAGGGTCACGCGTCTGACGCTGAAAAAGAAAAGCTGAATGGCCTTAATTCTGCCATGAAGAATCTGACTGAACAGCAGAAGCTTCAAGAAACTGAATTAGAAAAGATTGCTCATGAATCAGGCACTTCAAGTGAGGCGTACAGTCGGCAGAAAATCCGTATTGATGAGACTGCTAAAGCGTATGCTGAAGCGAAAAGCTCTGCCAAATCTCTTGAAGAAACCATTTCTAGGGAGCCAACCACATGGTTTGGAAAGGTTAGCAATGGCGTTAAATCTTTAAGAGGTGAGACGGAGCATGCTGAAAAAACTACTCGTAGTTTCCGTGACGTGATGACTGGCACCTTTGTTGGCGGATTAGCTTCGAGTGGTATTCAAGCGTTAACTGGAAAAATTCACGAGGCTATTCAGGCCGGTGCTGACTTTAATAAAGAGCAAGATACCATGAAGACGGTATGGCACTCTCTGACTACCGAGGCCCCTCGTGATGGGCAGGTATTGATTGATTACATCAATAAACTGGGCCAATCAACTATCTACTCGACTGATACGATCAATAAAATGGCCCAGTCGTTCTATCACGTGCATAGCAATGTGACTGAAACTAAGAACTGGACCAACTCTTTCGTAGCGTTGGGTTCAACGTTACATATGACTAATGACGCATTAGCTGAATCTGGCGAACAGTTCGCTAAAATTGTTGCCGGCGGTAAAGCGTCACAAGAAGATTTAAATGTCATGATTAATCGGTTCCCAATGTTCGGCGAAGCCATCCAAAAGGCAACCGGAAAGTCCATGAAGGAACTGCAACAAATGTCGTCTCAAGGGAAGTTAAGTGCTAAAGAGTTCGAAGAAGCGCTTGATTACTTGGGCAAGAAATACAAGACGGGTACTACCGAAGCCATGACGTCCTATCAGGGGATGTCGATGTACCTTTCTAGTCGCACTTCAAAGTTGTTTGGGGACATTGAAAAATCATCGTTTAGTATGAGTAAATCCGTTAAAAGTGACTTGCTCAAATTGACGTCTGATAAATCGATGGAAACCTATGCAAATGGAATTTCTGCTGGCATCAGTACGATGACTGCTGGTGCTACTAAGGCCTTAGATTATATTGCCAAACATAAAGATGATTTGATGGGCATTGCTAAAAGCATTGCCACGATTGCCAAGTTATTATTCGATGGTGCTTGGGGTGTCGTTAGCGGCACGATTAATGCAATCGGATCAGCATTTGGTGTAATGGGTGGGCAATCCAAAAAAAGCCAAGACCCGATTAAGACATTGAATAAACTGCTTGGTGGCTTAGCTAAGCATGAAAATGTAATTAAGGGTGTTGGCGGTGCTTTAGTAGCGGCTTTTGCAACAGCAAAGTTAATGAGCGGTGTGACTGCGTTAGCTAAAGGGATCGGTGCTGTTACAGCTGGCATCAAAGGTGTTAAGACCGCAGAAGAAGCGCAAATAATCACCCAACAGGCACTGAATGTAGCCATGAAAGCAAATGTGTTTATCGCGATTGCCTCTGCCGTTATTGCACTGGGTGTTGCTCTATTTGAGCTGTATAAGCACAATAAAAAGTTCCGTGACTTCGTTAATGGCATTGGTAAGGTCGTAAAGAACGTTTTCAAGGGGATAGTAAAAGTTGTTGGTAATGCTTTTAAAACAATCGGTAAATTATTTACTGGTGATCTCGGCTGGGAAAAAGCAATAAGTAAACAGCTTAGTAACGTTGGCAAGTCTTTTCAAAAAGGCTGGAAATCATTTACTAATGTCGTTGGTAAGCTATTTAAGGGACTAGGCAAGGCTATGATTATAGCTATTGCGTTTCCTGTTGGTTTAGCAATGATTCTGTTAAAGCCACTTGTTAAGATCTTTAGCAACGTCATTAGCGAGATTGGCAAATGGTGGTCGAAAAACATTAGTAAGCCATTTGAAGATGGCTTTAAAAAAGTCGGTAAATCAGTAGGCGGCTGGTGGAGCAGTAACATCTCTAAACCTGTTGGTAAAGGATTAGGGGATATCGGCCATAGCATTTCGGATGGATGGAATTCCTGGAATAAAACTCAAGCTTCCTGGGCCAAGCCGATGGCGAAATATTGGCAATCGCACTGGGATAACATGAACAAATATCTGGGATCCAAGTGGAACGACATGTCTTCTACTACTGGAAAGTGGTACGACAACACTAATAAATCCTTTGGAAACTGGTCCAGTAATTTCAAAAAAAGCTGGGGTACTCACTGGGACAATACGCGAAATTCACTTTCCGATCATTGGAACGATATGTATAACAACAGTGATGTTTTTGGAAAGTCGTTACACGGATGGCTAGATACTTTTACAAGCACCTTTCAGAAAAATTGGAAAGGATTTGGAGACGCTCTCGGCGACATTTGGAACTCTGCCTGGAAGAGTATTAAGAATATTGCACACGACGCTATGAAAGGCGTTGTGGACATTATTAACACCGGTATTAATGGGATTGATGATGTTATTCATCTGTTTGGGGGCGATGCCAAAGCAATTTCCCCAATTAAATTTGCTAACGGTACAGCTAATGGTCGAGTTACACACAACATGATCGCCATGTTGAACGATGGACACGATAGTCCTGAAACCGGCAATAAAGAAATGATCGTTAAAGCTGATGGCCGTAAACAAATTGTCCAGGGTCAAGATGTATTGGCGCCGCTAGAAGCCGGTGATGCTGTTGTTAAAGCCAGCGATACTCGGGATTATATGTACGCACAGGGTGTTTATCATTTTGCCGATGGTACAGGGCTTGGGGATAGCATTAAGTCATCTGTCGGTGGGGCAGCCAACTGGGTTGGTGATAAGGTCGGTGATGTCGAGAAGTGGATCGGCGACAAGACTAAAGCCGTTACCGAGTTCTTTAAAAATCCAGTTAAGAAGGTCACAGAGGTATTTGACCATTATATTAGCGGATTTAAGAAGATGACACCTTTTACCAGTGCATTTGCTCCATCCGGTGGTCATTACATTATTAAACAGGGAGAAAAGTGGTTTAAAAACCTGTTTGACAAGTTGAACGAAGACCTAAGTGCTCCCGCAGGTTCAGGCGTCGAACGTTGGCGCGACCAGGTAAAGAAAGCGTTGGAAATGAATGGTCTTTCAACAGATGACAGCATGGTCAACCGTGTTCTTAGACAAATTCAAACGGAATCAGGCGGGAACGAAAAAGCAAAACAACCAGGCGCCGATCCAGATGGTGATGGATCTGGTCCTGCCCTTGGATTAATGCAAACCAAAATGGCAACATTTTTGGCAAATGCATTCCCAAATCATAAAAATTGGCAAAATGGTTTTGATGATATTCTTGCCGGATTGAATTATGCGAAAAAACGGTATGGTAATAATCTGTCGTTTTTAGGTAACGGTCACGGTTATGCCAATGGTGGATTTGTTTCGCAAAATCAGCTTATCGAAGTTGCCGAAGGTAACAAAAAAGAAGCGATCATTCCGATGGATATAACTAAGCGAAGCAGAGCTAATCAGTTATTGATGGAAGTCTTGGGAATGTTTGCTAGTGAAGACCAGCAAAACGACTATCAGGGATCGAAGGAACGAAATGATGGTGCAAATCAAGATACTGCTGTTGTAAAGCTCATGCAGAAAAACAATACGCTATTAGAGCAAAACAATACGCTAACAAATACGCTGATTAGCATTGTTAGCGCATTGGGAATTGATATGCCTAGTCTTGCCAATCACATGAGCAATTACCAAGCACTACGAGATTTTCAAGGGTCTTAGAAAGGTTGATTAAATGGGATTAGGACATTTGTTTATTCAGAAAAGAGGGCAGCCAGAGATTGATCTGGCTGCCTCAGTTAGTTCTATTGACGTCTTAAAAATTGATTATGGATCACCGCAACTCACACCACAGTATCTAACGCTGCCAGGTTCAGATGGTGAGCAGATTCAGACAGTGAATTTCAATCCTTCAACTGTAACGGCCCATTTAAACCTTGAAGAGGGATCTGCTGAGGGTTTTAGCGTTGCGATGGATGATGTCTATCGTTTGTTGATGTCAAGAGAGTTGATTCGGATACGCGACGGTGTTGAGCCCTTTAAATGTGCGTATGTTATTCCCAAACCGTTCGACGTATCGCAAGCAGATGGCATGTATGATACGGCTTTCGATGTCCAATTTGATAATCCATATGGATTTCGTTTTAGTTTGAAAAATTCAGATGATATTTTTAGTCAAGATGAGCTTATAGGGCTGGGAATGCACTTGCCTTTACGAGAAGTTCCTTTCAACTTTTTGAGCAATAACTTTAACGTTTACAATCCAAGCGACGTAGCCATTGATCCTTATATAAATCGTCATCAGGTTAAAATTACAGTTAAAGGCAGTGGAGCGTTCACACTAACAAACACAACGAATAACACCAGTATCCAATGTAAGCATGTGTTAACGAATACAGATACGTTTGTGCTTGATGGTGTTCGATCGTATTTAAATGGTAATTCAATTGGATCAGAAACAGATTTTGGACACTTGCAACTTGAACAAGGAAACAATCAGATTGCGATAACAGGCTTGAACAATCCAAACGTGACGTTTAGTTTTCCGTTTATTTATTTGCGATGAACACAAAAGATAAAATCGTTATTCAGGACTCTAAACGCCTGTACACAGAGATCTTGGCTAACGTTGATTTTGATAGTTTTGAAAAAACATGGCAAAAAAACAGTGAACTTCAACTCGACTTTACGGCTTATGATGATTCATCAATAGCTTTTGATTTATTAGAGGTAGAGAGCTCTGTTTGGTATGACAGCCAAGAATACATCACTAAACAGGTTACGGATGACTTTAAAGACGGTCAACGAATTAAGACGGTGACCGCTACACACGTCTTTTATCAATTGAATTACCGACGGCAACGGAATAAAAAGGATGGCGCTCAATCGTATTCCATTAATTCTGCGTTGGATTTTCTATTAGATGGTTTAAATACTGGATGTTCTTATCAAATTAATGGTGAATTTGGCAACCAAACGTTAACTGACTTCGGGAATTGCTCTCTAAGCGACGGATTGAGCACCATTATGGAAAACTTCCACGTCTACGCATATTACCCCGACAACTACGTTATTAATATTTACGACGAAAAGAATTTTACGCACGATACTGATAACGTCTTTAGATATCGGAATAATACAGAAGAAGTTCAAATGCAGTACGATTCAACAACCATTGTAAATACTGTGATGGCCTCATCATCAGTTACGCGCGATGTAACAAATACAACGACGACCGGAGGCAATGGGCAGGATAAGATTGAAGCCATGATTAACTGGGGCGAACAGCAAAAAGGTGCTAGTTATTCGATGGCTGCTAGAACGGGGCCAAACTCGTTCGATTGTTCTGGCTTTGTCTGGTCTTGTATGAAAGCAGCTGGCTTTAGCGTCTTAGATTATGCCTGGGCAACGCCCTACATGGACAGTGATGTCACAGGCGCACACACCTATTTCGATCAGATCGATTTGAACGATGCGCAACGTGGTGACGTAGTTGTTACTGGTGGTGCAAATGGTGGCGGTGCAAATGGGCACACTTTCATTTTGCTGGAGAAGTTCCGTGGCGATGACACAAAGGTATTACAGTGTTCATATCCAGCAGGAGTGAATGACACAGGGACTTATCAATATGCCTCTGTTGACGGTCAAGTAGTAGTTGGACGACCTAAGGGGGTGACTGAATCTAGTACTGAATCAGAAACAACCCAGGTTCCTGTATTCGATCCTTTTATTGTTGTAAACGATGACAGCGTTACACGGTGGGGTGAACGTGATGGAGATGATGTTAGTTCTGATTCAATTGATAATCCTGATGCCATGAAGGCCTACGCACTTAGTCAGATGCAAAGTGAACCGAGTTCAACGATTACGTTAACGCTGGCAAGTAATGAAGTCCCTAACCCTGGCGATAAGTGGACGTTACAGGTATTGACTGCTGACTACCAGACAATCGTTGAAACCGTCGCAATTCAATCATTTCCGTTTAGTCGTAAACCAGCACAAATCACTCTTAATAATTTACGTCGTAATTTCTTTGATGGTCTGTCAGCCAATCAAAGACAGATTACCAGTATTAAGGATGGGTTAGTGAAAATTAAAGACAGTACAAACGAAGCTCTCTATACTAACGCGATGATCACAGATCAAGATACTATCCAGGCGTTGCAAGAAATGGGAGGTGGATCGTAATGTCAATGAGCGTGCAAGAAGCCGTTAAAATTTTGGTTCCGTTACTTTGGGACACGAAAACTCATGAAGCTAGAGTTTACACGAAGGGTGAAGTAGATGCGTTAATTAAGCAGGTTACGGCGTCTATTCCTTCCAATTCAGTAACCATTGATGATGTTAAGAATGCCATCAATAACGCAATTGGTAAGATCGTAATTCCGGTGACCACTTGGGCCAGTATTCCAGATAAGCCGGATGTGGCAACCAAAGCGGATGTAGCTACCGCAGTCGGTGCAGTCAAGGTTCCTGACGTAAGTGGCTTGGCCAAACAGTCAGACCTTGCATTAACTCAAAAGTATGGGTTACCTGTAAATTACTGGATTAACAAAACGCAGACAGTTGGTAAGTCATTAGATTCTAGTGGCCTGCCGACGGTTAGTAATGCTAAGGCAATCACTTCTGATTTGATTTCCTACGATTCAACGGCGCAGTTAGTCTGTGTTGGCTGGGGCGCTGAACCTAATGATCAGTTGACTGTGGCTTACTTTGACGCCAACAAAAAGTATTTAAGCTCAACCATCTGGACCATCACGGCTAAAGGCACCGGTGACCGCCCCCGGTCAATCATCGAGTTCTATAAATATGCAGTTGCTTCCACAGCCTACATTCGGATTAGTTGCGGGTACAGCGATTCACCACAATGCATGGTTGTTAGCGCTGTTTTTGAGCAGCACGATTTTGTGCCAGCTTTAGCCGATTTGGAAGACAACCAATATCCACTTGTGACAGATTTATCTGCCAACGTTACGCCATTTAATGCCAATTGGCAGGTTGGCAGCGCGGTGGCGGAGGAAGTTCGTTTGTCAGCTAATAGTGGCTATTTAAAGGTCAACGCAGCGATTTTAAGTGCTAGTGAACAAGCTGCCAATGTCCAATGGGATGCCATTAATGTTACCGGCTTGACGGGTACACCTAAGCTAGCAGTTGATAAAGTGGTCGGCATTGGTGTGAGCCAAGTTAACGCCGGGGTTGGTAACGTGGTGATGTCTGGTTTAGTTACGGGCGGTGTGACGTTAGGTGCCACATACATGTTCAGTGTTAGTAGCAATTTCCCACGGGCGATTGACGCGCGGATTCCACTTAAATACTAGAGAGGGGGTGTAGTTACGACATTACTTGAGCAAACGCAACAGTATTCCTATTTAGCAATGACGTTCGATGAAATTAAATGGCCGGCGCCGACGATCAGTCATTTAATCGCTTCGAACGATGGGATCAACTGGACTGAGTTAAAACAGTATGACTTCGGCTGGCGGGATCCGTCGATGGCACAGTCCGATGATTACTGGTACATCATTTATACCGGTGGTATTGTACGCACAAAGGACTGGGAACAGTTTGAACAACTGCCTTATCCAATTGACAAACCAGGTTGCATGACATGGGCCCCAGAATGGGCGAATGACAAGAACGTCTGGCACATCGTCTACGCACAGACGCCGCCTAACGGGACTGAACAAGATTTCGATTTGTATGTTGTCGATTTTGACCCGGTCACGGGTTCCACTGACATGACCACCAGCAAAAAGGTGGTCGCAGACTACGTTAAGGGCAGCCCGATTGATCCGAATATTAATGTTATCAATGGGCAGTATTATTTATGGATCCGCGAACGTGATCTAGTTGTTCGACTGTATCAGAGTGACGCGTTGCAAGGACCCTACACGCCGGTTTCCACGAATTTTCCTGACATTCAAAGTGGGTTAAACGATGAAGGGCCAGAGATGATCCTGATCGATGGTCAATGGGTACTGTTCAGCGACCCATGGGCCGGATGGATTCCGAAACGGCGGCTGTATTATTCAACCGCGGCCAACAACGATCTGACCAACTGGTCGTCTTTAAAACCGATTGAAGGGTTGAGTTACATGCCGCGTCATTTTGGACTAGTGAAACAATGGGCCGTTAAAGAGATGCCGATAACGAGCGTTCACGACCTTAAATGGGTGATGAACAATAATCTGAATCTATTTACGCGATGGCTTAAAGAGTTGTTAACACGGTTCAATTATGAATACGATGATACGTTAGTGGTTACTACGATTAGTGAGTTAACTAGTAATAGTCTTGACCGCGCGCTTTATCTAGAATTGCAGAACGTGTTCACACCAATTAATGCGGATTTGTCGTTGCTGACAGATGTGTTGCGACAACATCACGTTAAAGATGATGACGGCCATTTTTACGTGGCACCGCAATTGATGTCACCGGTTGGCTTAACAATTGACGATAGTTACATTAAACAGCTTAATGATAATTGGTGGGTCGCATTTGATTCGCTGTCACTTTATCAAACTGCTTTTAAAAAGAACCTGCTCTAGCAGCAAGTTCTTTTTATTTACTCAAAAATAGAAAGGTGTGAAGAAATGGATCAAAACTTCAATAATGATTATGTAAATGACCCGACTAAATGGGATCAAGTGCCGGTTGATGATTCTGTCAACGGGTATAGTAGCGTGGACATCACTAATCCAAAAATTGTGAGCTATCAGATTCCCATGCACCCTCGTATGGGCGATCGCTTGCGGCCGTTGCCAATTCGTGTGACGAGCAACCAGAAGACGTTGCATTTCACGCAAAACACGTCACTAACACTGTACGGTGAAGATGCTGAAAGCAAGATCAAGGTGCAGCATTTAAGTTTCGATGGTGTGGCGGATAGTGATAAAGATAACTGGGGAATTGGCCGGGCAATCTTCCTGCTTCCTGAGGAATGGTTTTTATCGTCTGGCTCGTATAAGCAGTTGATGTTACAGGTGTCGGAAGGCCCGCAAATCCTAGGAACAGTTAACTTTAGTTTATCCGTCATGCCTAATGGATTTACAACACTATCAGTGACCAATCACGATTTCGATAGTGATTTCCAAACCAAATTAGATGCTCTGTACAAATCACTGTACGATCAATTTCAAACCGAGTACCAGAAGTTTGAAGGCATTTTGACCAACGCAGAAACCACTGCCAGTGGTGATTTAGACGCATTTACTGCCTACATGAACAACATCAAAAAGCAGCTAGACGATGCGACGGGATCAATGCCACAGCGGATTGCACTGTTACAGAACGAACTCGATTCAATTCAAAAACAAATTGATGAAATCGTGGGCGTGTTTGCACCACAGGTGCAGAACGTTAAGTTTACTGGGTCGCTGCCAAGCGTGGTGGCTTTCACCTATAACTACGGTGCAGGCCAGCCGCAGACTGATCCAGTCAGCTACAAACCTGTTGAGCAGATTGAGGTTAAATGCGAAGTGCATGGGGATGATTCAACCGTGATGGACTTGTACATTAAAAATCTACGGGTCGTTGCTGGTAACACGTATATCAGTGATGATGGGAAGTTGCTTACCGTGGTAGATCAGAAAAATAATCAGTACATCTGTTTTAAGGCAATCAATGACATTAAATTTATGGAGGTCGGATAATGGGATTAATTACAAAGGGGCAACCCAATTGGGATGAAGCATTAAATAATTATTTATCTCGAGAAAAGCAAGTGTTTACGTGGACCGGACATCACCCAAATGGGTACATTGTTACCGCCAAGCGGATTGGAAACACAGTTATGTACTCATTCTCAGTCGACGATAACCGGAAGCAGGTCAAGGGATGGGTACAGTTCACGGATGCAGGTTTTATCCCAGCTGGATTCAGACCAACAACCAATAATTGTTTAACGGCAGAAAGTGCGCCAGGAATCATTGATGGCAAGCCAGCTGACTGGGCCTCTGGATTCTTGGTTGTTAACCCAGATGGCAGTTTGGCAACTCGGGCGTTCGTTATTCCGTCCGCAGTGACCGACAATCCAGATTCATCTTGGGTAAATGCCAAAGGCACCGCAATCACTAGTGACGACTACCCAGCAAGTAACTAAACGATAAGGAGAAGAAAAAAATGGAATACTACAAATATGACCCGAAAACATTTGCATACGCCGGTGCTGGTGTTGGAGATTCGGTACCAGAAAACGCCACAGCAACGCCAATTACTGGACTGGTGGGCAACATCGTTTACAACCCGGCGTCGAACGGGTGGACTGGGGACCGTTTACCAGCAACACCGGATCAGACAGCAAATCAACCCACAACCGATCAGTTGCTGATGATGAACTTAACGCAACAGGTGGCGGCCTTGAATGCAAAGGTAGCGGCCTTAACTGCAAGTAACGAGACGACGAAAGGGGCGAACGTATAATGTTTCCTACATTTGACGATTTAAAGGTATTTAAATCATGGGGTGCCAGTGCTTCATACTTCCAGTTTTATTTGGACAATGGAATCATCACGCAAGACCAGTTTAATGAATTGACCGCTTAACGGTACGTAATATTCATAAATTCTAAATCGAAAGAAGGTGTGACGATTGCGTACTCAATTCAGACGTTTTAAAGCGTGGTATCGCGTGTTGTTCCGTTCGAACTTCGGGGCCTTGGGGATTACGCTATTTTACTTTGCCGAGGGCCTTTACGTCATTTGTAATCCCGACTATTTACATGCTCAAGAACGTTTTGGCTGGCTTATAGGGTGGATCGATGACGAATGGTTCGGGTTCCTGCTGATTGCTATTGCAGCGGCTATGCTACTTAGTATTATCCGACATGTACAAAGCATTAAACGTCCGTTAATCACGTTTAGTGCTTTTTTGTTTGGCGTCTATTCAGGTATTTTCATTTTGCGGGCCTTTGATGGTTTTCCTAACTCATCGTGGGCACTGGCTTTAATGGGCCTATGGCTCTCAATCGGGATCACGAAGTATGGTGATTTCGATGAATAACTTGGCCAAGTTTTTTGAGGTAATTAAGGATGCCGGCCTTTTCCCGTTTTTAACTGGCCTAGTGCCAGCGTTTTTTGCCTGGCGAAATTCGCACACGAACAGCCAGACCAAAATTCTACAAATGAGTTTAGACCAGCTTAACCGGAACTATAAAGACGTCATCAACGAACGTGACGCGTTAAAAAGGGAACTCGAAGAATTAAAGGAGAAGAAGAATGAGTAAGTTAAATATTAATGATGTGGTCACTTGGCTGTTAGCCAGTGGCCTTTTTACGTGGGCCTATTTTGGTTTATTGTCACCCATGCTACATCAATGGGTAGCCACGCAAAAGGCTTCTAAAGGGCGCCAGGTTGAAGAACTACTCCTGAATTTAGCTGATACAGCGGTTCAGGGTTTAGCCACAAATTACAACATGACTGGGGCCACAAAGAAGAGCGCCGCAGTGCAACGCGTTAATAAGGCATTGGCAGACAAAGGGATTAACGTTGATGACCAGCGTGTCCAAGATACAGTTGAACGTGCCTACCAGGCGTTTGCTCAAACTGACGCGCCAGCCATTAAGCAACAGGCAAAATTACAGCAACAACCGCAAACCGGCGGTCCAGTTAAGCCACAAGACAAGGGGGCAAAGTAATGTCAGTTGATACAAATGCCGTTATTCAATGGTTCCGTGACCGTGAAGGCCAATTAACTTACAGTATGTATGGTTCCAGAAATGGTAGTGATGGAACGGCGGACTGTTCAGGGTCCATGACGGAGGCGCTGTATCAAGCTGGTGCTGGTCGTTACAGCTATCTGTATTCCACGGAAACCATTCACGAGTATCTTAAAGCCAATGGGTTTGAGTGTATCGTAGAAAACGACCAAAATGGTTGGAATGCTCAACCTGGGGATATTGTTATCTGGGGCCAGCGGGGCTCATCTGCTGGCGCCGGTGGTCACATTATGGTAATGACGAGTGGTGATCCAGACAATAACTGTATCTCGACTTGTTATTACACGGGAGGCGAAGAAGGGACCGCTGTGCAAGAGCTAGGGTATGACTACTTTGCTTCATTGGATGGCTATCCGTATTATTACGTCTATCGGCTGACTGGTAATGGCAATGAACAGACACCAACACCACAGCCGGTTCCAGCGCCATCACGAGATAAGTCAGCTGTTCAGCAATTTAAGGATGCTGGCGGTTGGGTCAAGTTCAATGGGCACCCCTGGTTACTTGATCAGGTCGAGTTTACTAACGGTTGTTGGCAGGGGCTGTCACATGAACTATCTGCGGACAGTTCTAGCGATCAATTAAGCTGGGATGACAACGGCGTGCCCCTAGTATTTGTTTCATTGACTGATAACCTTAACCAAAATGATGCCACTCCAGGCAACCATTTTAAGTTCGATAAAGACGAGTGGTTAATCGCAGACTACGACGAAGGTTCAAACGCAATCGCGATTGATCTTGGAGCAGATTATGGATTGATTTGGTTCAACGCAGACGCGTGTTTAAAAGCATAGATACTAATGAAAAAGGCTCTAACTTCCCAATGTTGCGGGAGGTTAGAGCTTTTTTTGTTTAATGACAAACGCTTAATTTGCTCCAGACATTTATGATTCGTTGACTTGAAATTTAAAGGACGTGTATAATCCAATACATATGATAAATGTTTCATATGTATTTTTTACTTTTTAAGAGGGAGAAACACAATGCAAGCCGTTTTAACTGGTATTACAGCATATATTTCAACTAGTATTGATTATTTAGTAATTTTAATGGTGATTTTTGGATCTACGAATCGGGCGCAACAATGGTCTGTCTATCTGGGCGACTTGATCGGCACTACTATTTTGGTGGTTGCGTGTTTGATTATGTCGTTTATCTTAGGTTTTATCCCTCAAGAGTGGATATTAGGATTGCTTGGTGTTATCCCAATTCTAATGGGACTAAAATTGCTTGTTTTTGGTGAAAAAGATGATGATGAACTGGTAGAAAATGAGATTAAGAAAAAACAAAATGTTGTTTTCAGCGTGGCACTTATTACCATAACAACATGTGGTGCAGATAACATTGGTATTTATGTACCACTGTTTACTCAAAGCACAATTCCCAACTTAATCATCATCTTAATCACTTTTGTAGTCATGTTAACTCTGTTCTGTCTAATTGGTTACGAGTTATCGCGGTTACCAAAAGTTGCAGAAATACTTGAAAATTATGGGCGTTATATCACTGCCATTATTTATATCGGACTGGGTACGTACATCTTATTCGAAAGCGGGACCATTAAACACCTGTTAGGATAAACGTAGCCGACCATCATTAAATAAATATTTTGGTGGAATTGTTAAAAAGCCGCAGCTTCCTATTAATTTAGGGAGTTGCGGCTTTTTTATTAGTGATTTCGTTTCTTAATTACGAATAAGGTGGTGACACCAGCTAAGATGATAATGCCAATGATGCTGGTTGTGTAACCAATTGCACTGGTACTTGGTAAGCTAGCGTGATGAGACGTGTCGCGGTTGTTAGTTTGTTGCGTTGGGGTGTTTGATGAGTTATTGCTCGAAGAATCTTCTTTGACAAGGGTAGCAACAATAGATTGATCGTTACTGCTTTGTGAATTTGACTGGTTAGCAGCTGATGATTGACCATTCGAAGTTACGCTGGAACTTGATGAAGAACTCTCAGAAACGCTTGAACTAGCGACGTTGCTAGAATTGGAGGAAGAACTGCTTGAAGCATTGGAACTCGACGAAGAACTTGATGAACTTGAACTTTCAGAACTTGATGATGAACTCGACGAACTCGAACTTTCAGAACTTGATGAAGCGTCTGGATCATAAGTAATAGTTACAACGTTAGCGCCAGCACCGTCCTTATCAACTTTATATGAACTTGGTTGATTAGCGGCAATGGTGTAGCCATCAAAACTAGGTTGGTCAATCGTGATGGTTCGACTAAACTTAGTATCAATTGTCTTTGAGTCTAACTTTTTGCCATCAGACGAAACGTAGTTGACAGTTACAGTTTCATCATTTGGAATTAAAACAGTTGACCAATTTTCGATTGCGTCAAAATCTGTTGAACTTCCAGAAGGAAATTCATTGTCATGAAGCATTTGCATAACATCATCTAATGGGACACCTTGAAAATGATCCATTACCTCTTGGTAAGGATATGTTACTGTACTAACAGCGAAGGCATAATATGTCGAAGCATTTAAATCTACTGAATACCCCGGTGCGGACAATCTTTTTATTTTGTAACTGCTTCCTATACTTACTTTATCGGTTTGGCTTGCTGGCGAAGTTCCTAAAGAATCAGTATTCTTCCAAGTATAGTTTACGGTTAAGAAATGCTGATTCGAATCAGCTAAAACAGGGAAGGCCATACCCAAGGTAACGGCAAACATTAGTATAGCGACAATATTTCGAAGAACCTTTGACTGTTTCATAGTAACCACCTTTAATCAGTATTTTGTACACTTGAATTGTAGCATAATGTTTTATGCCAAAAGAACAGTTGTTACTTACAGTAATCTTCTGGTTAGATTCATAAAGTTTTATCTAAAAATAGCCCTCACTCCGGCGATTTCAAGCGAGATTTATTAATGTAATGGGGTGTAATTTTAAGATTAATTGAGCAGATATAAAACTGCTACATTACTCAAAAGTAATCATTCAGCATATGATAAGTCCACTTTATTTGGTATACCAATTTAAGAGAAATTCATTAAAAACAGAACCATTTCTGACTTTAAATTAAATGGCCATCTTGTAACTAAAAATACATTTGTGCACACCTTGTGCACACACTTTTAATATTTCAGTGATTATTCAGTGACTGGTCAAAATCAAAAAAACAAGCCAAACCCTTGATATAAAAGGGTTTTGCTTGTTTTTTGTTCTTCTTCGTGACCGTTCAATAACGGGTCAAAAAGGAGACGACAGGATTTGAACCTGCGCGCCCGCTATAAACGGGTTCGACGGATTTCGAGTCCGTTGCATTACCGCTCTGCCACGTCTCCAAAAGTACTTAATTAGTATAGCATAAATTGCCGGACTGACAAGCATTGTGAGGGGATAAAGTGAGCGGGTAATGAATTAACTAATTGAATTCGATCTCAGTCATGGATTCTTCAATGTCTTCAAAGACGTGGTTGCTTTCAATAAACGTTCGCCACGCGTGATCATCGGTCACGTTACTTCCGAGAGCAGCGGCAATCCGGTTATAAATGTTCTCGAGGACGGGAACAAACATTTTATCGACGGTCCGGTCAAGTTGGGTGTCATTCCATTGTTTTGCCGCTAACCGCCGTTGGTTACGCGCCTGTTGAAAGGCGAGGGCCTGTTCATAGTAAATCGGCCAAATGTTTGAGTTGGTTTCAAGATAAGCCTTAAACGTTTCGTGGTCCATAATGGAACTCCTTTGGCGAATGTACGTTCGCGTTTATTTAATTTCCATTTTAATCCTGTCCCATCCTGATAGCAATAACGAGTTTGATTGACGAGGGTGATTATTATGAGCGCCTTAAAAAGTAACCATGCCGAGCCAGTGATGTTTGACTGTTAATCAAACAGCGGTTAAAGTTAACTCAACAATCAACGACTTAAAATGGTTTTAATTAAGACAGAATAAGGATGGCAACTCATGAACGTTGGAATTGATAAAATGGGGTTCTACACACCGCATTACGTACTGGACATGACGGATCTCGCCAATGCGCGTGGTGATGAGCCGGCGAAGTATCACATTGGCATTGGGCAGTCAGAGATGGCGGTCGTGCCGGTGACACAAGACGTCGTCACAATGGCCGCAAACGCTGCTGCTCAGGTGCTTGACGATACTGATCGTGATCAAATTGATCTGATTTTATTCGCGACTGAATCAGGCATTGATAATTCGAAGGCCGCCGCAGTTTACGTTCAGCACTTGTTAGGGCTGACTGAACACACCCGGGCAGTTGAAGTAAAGCAAGCATGTTATTCAGCGACCGCAGCGTTACAACTGGGTCGTGACTACCTGTTAGCCCATCCTGACCGGCGTGTCTTAGTTCTGGCGGCGGATGTGGCCCGGTACGGGTTGGAAACGGCTGGAGAAATCACGCAGGGCGGCGGCGCGGTTGCCATGGTGATGAGCACGGAGCCCACAATCATGGCAATTGAAGCGGACAGTATGTATTTAACACGTGATGTTATGGATTTTTGGCGGCCAGTTTACGCGACGGAAGCACGGGTTGACGGGCATTATTCAGCCAACATTTACATCGATTTTTTCCAGGATGTCTGGCAACGATTTAAAACGCAATTTGATCAATCGGCGATGGATTTTGATGCATTTCTCTTTCATTTGCCGTTTACAAAAATGGGACTTAAAGCGTTGCGAACGGTTTTACCAGAAGTGGATGACACACAGGCGACGAAACTAACGACGAACTTTGAGGCCGCCCGTGAATGGAACCGTCATGTGGGGAATCTATACACGGGTTCTTTGTACCTGAGCCTGCTGTCACTATTAGCAAACGGTGAGCTCGCTGCTGGTGCCCGTTTAGGACTCTTTAGTTTCGGCTCCGGGGCAGAAGGTGAGTTTTATACTGGCCGACTGCAACCAGATTATCGCCAGGGGTTCAATAAGGCAGCGATTACGGAACTACTTAATAACCGGACGCCGGTTGATGTGGCCACATACGAAGCGCTATTTTCAGATCAATTGCCAACCAACGGCACGGATCGGGAGCTTGATATCAGTGCGGACCCAGCCCAATTTGTGTTAACAGGCATTAAGAACGAACAGCGCCAATATTTAAATCGTGGTTAATGAAAACGGTGGTCCTACGGGATTGCCGTTTTTTGGCTGAAAAAAGTCCTGTCGATCAAGGATGATCAACAGGACTAAACGGAACGGTGATTATTTAATGAAGTTCGTGACAGTTTTACCGTTTTTTGCACTATACAAAACCTTGCCTGATTGGTCCGGGCTAACCATGGCCAGGGTGTAATCGTCCTTCAAGGATTTACTGATGTTGGCGGATGAGGCCCGTAAATGGTCTGTCATGGTTGGCCATTTAGCTTCCTCAGCGTCACTTGGCGTTTTTTCTAACTCCTCCAGAGCTTTAACGGCATCCTTATTGGTTGGATGAATGGTGTATGTCTTTGTGTCAGCGTCAAGTGTAACGGTACCAAGACTACTGAAGGCATTTGCCAGTTGTGATTTAACCTGGCTCTGTGCGTTAGCGGTTGCCGCACTCTTCTGGCCGGCCGTTTCACCATCAATGGCAGCTTGGTTCGGATTGAATACCGAGGCAGCTTTGGTTAATGCTGCCTTAGTGGTCGAACTGCTGGAAGATGACTGCATGCTCCATGAACCATGGTGGTGCCAGACGGGGAGCTTAACGACGCCGTACCCAGTAATGAGGGCAAAAACGACGACTAATAGGGTGGCAAAACGCCAGGTTCCGTAAGACTGGATTGAGTTGAGCAGGTAAAAAACGGCAAGGATCAACGCGATGCCACCGAAAACGGCCAAAAAGATCATGATTATTCCTCGATTTCATTGGGTAATGTTGTCTTTTAAGTGTACCATTGTGGCCGCCACTGAAAAAGGGGCCATTAATGAATTGAGTGGTGGAAATTGTGGAAATTAGTGATAAACGTATGTGAAGCAGAAGATTGTGGACAATGTTTCGATTTAGATTCATAAATGGTGAACCGATTGCCATTATCATGAGGATTTACTAAAAAATATGAATGAGTTTTCGGAATCACGGTGACAATGTTCGCTAATCGAGTATACTGAGAATACTACTTGAGGAGGAACACACACGTGAAATCAATTTACTTAGCAAGTCCTTTTTTTGATGAAGAACAAATTGACCGGGTTAAGCGCGTTGAAGCAGCCTTAGCCGCCAACGCAACCATTGGGGATGTCTTTAGCCCCCGGAAGTCGCAGTTTCCCGAATTGACCTTTGGGAGTCCTGAATGGCAAGAAACGGCCTATAACCATGACTTAGAAAACCTTAACGGGTCCGATATTGTTGTAGCCGTGTCCGACTTCACTGAAGATTCAGTTGATAGCGGGACGGCGTTTGAAATTGGTTACGCCGTGGCTAAGGGCAAGCAGGTAGTTTTACTTCACGAAAAGGATAGCCTTGTTAACTTAATGTTGGCTAAGGGGGCAGTGACTTACGTGACAACGGCTGAAGCCATTGCAGATCTTGATTTTGATGCCTTACCAAATCAAGCCTACCCAGGCAAAGTTCAATAATCAGTAAAAAAATCCCTGAACGGCTAACTGCGTTCAGGGATTTTTGTGTGGTTAAATAATGCTAATAAACAGAGTCACGGTAGAGGCCAACAACCTTACCTAAAATGGAAACTTGGTTAAGAATGATGGGCGCCATGTGATCATTTTCTGGCTGAAGCCGGTAGTGATCGGATTCCTTGAAGAATCGTTTACAAGTGGCTTCATTTTCGTCAGTCATCGCAATGACGATGTCACCATTGTCTGCATTTTGTTGGCGGCGGACAATGACCCGGTCACCAGTCAAAATGCCCATGTTGATCATACTGTCACCACGAATGGTGAGCATGAACAAGTCGCCATCATATTCGGTTAATTCTGGGGGAATGGGGAAGTAGTCGGTTGCGTCTTGAACCGCTAAAATGGGTTCCCCAGCAGCGACGACACCCAGAACCGGAATCTCATTAGGGGTCGTTGAAATGCCGAGGGCGGTTAGACCAGCGTCCGTTAGTTCAATGGCCCGGGGTTTTGTTGGATCTTTAACCAGGAGGCCCTTTTTTTGGAGTCGGTCAATGTGACCGTGAACGGTGGATGTTGACGATAACGCAACCGCTTCACCGATTTCACGGACCGTTGGCGGGTAACCTTTTTCGTTAACCCGGTCATAAATGAACTGGAGAACAGCCATTTGCTTCGTTGCAGCACCTTTTGCCATGTTTACACCTCGTTATTAAATGTCGTCGCCATGGGTCTTGTACACCACAAACGGGTGGCCGAAAATGGTGCCCATGATGGATCGGAAACGCCGAGCGACGCTTTTTGTTATTTAAAACTTAGCATATTTTACGAACAGGGTCAAACAAATGTTCGCTACATTGCAAATCTTTTCCTCTTTTGGCAATAATCTTGTATAATAGCTGTCAAAGCTGAATTAAGGAAGTGACTGAATAATGGAACCAGAAAAATTGCGTGCTCGGATTAACGAATTAGCTCAGAAAGCAAAAGATGGCGGACTGACTGAGGACGAACAAGCCGAACAAAAAAAGCTCCGCGAGGAATTCCTTGCAAACTTCCGGAAATCATTCCGTTCACAAGTTGAGATGATGCAGGTCTTCGATAAGAATGGTAATGAAGTGACACCGGAAAAGGTTCGCCAAGTTCAACGTGATAAAGGCTTGCGTGACGATTAATTAACGTTAATGAAGATTTTTTCGGTTAAAGGGTTTTCATCCGCCGATTAGTTGTGTAGTATAATAAGATGTATTTTATTTAAACGTAAAGGAGGGGTATTTGATGTCAACAGGGTTGTGGATCTTACTTATTATCGTAGCGGCAGTGGCTGGCGTTGTCGGCGGCTTTTTCTTTGCACGCCGTTACATGCAAAACTACCTTAAGAATAATCCTCCAATTACTGAAGAGATGTTACGGACAATGATGTTGCAAATGGGGCAAAAGCCTTCTGAAAAGAAGCTTAAGCAAATGCTTGCCACCATGCAAAGTCAGGCACGTAAAGGTTAATTCATGTAATTAAAGTAACGGATAGGATTATTCCTATCCGTTTTTTTGTCGTTTCATTTGAATTGAGAGAGGTTGGTGAGTTATGGCAATTTTTAGAAAGTTGGCCTGGTATTTTAAAACGGAACGGCGGCGCTATTTACGGGGTGTTCTTGGGTTATTGATCACGGCGCTCCTTGGCGTTATTCCACCCCGGATCCTCGGGGATTTAGTTGATTTGATGGGGAAACGCCAATTGACAGGGTCCCGGTTAGCACTGGACCTTAGCCTCATGGTTGCTGTGGCGTTAGGTGCTTATGCCGCCCGCTTTTTATGGCGAACGTCGATTTGGGGCGGTGCGGCAAACCTTGAACGAACGCTGCGGGAACGGTTGTACTGGCACTTTATGCAGATGGACGCGAGCTTTTATCAGCGTTACCGGACCGGTGATTTAATGGCCCATGCAACAAACGACCTTTCTGCCATTCAGCGAGTGGCTGGTGGGGGGATCTTGCAGTTTGCAGATTCCGTCATCACAGGGGGAACAACGTTAATTGCCATGCTGGTGCTTGTTAATTGGCGGCTAACGATTCTTGCGGTGTTACCACTACCATTGATCGCAGTTGTTGCCCGGTATTTGGGAACAAAGATTCACGTGGCCTTTGGTGAATCACAGGCCGCGTTTTCTCGGCTTAACAATAAGGCCCAGGAAAGTATCGAGGGAATCAAGGTCATTAAAACACTTGGTCAGGAGCAACAAGACGAAGCAGACTTTGAAACTCAAGTGAAGCAGACGATCGCCATTAATCGGCGGACCAACAGGCTAGACGCACTTTTTGATCCATTAGTCACAATTATTATTGGACTTTCCTACGTTGCGACAATCATTTTAGGCGGTCGGTATGTGACAACTGGCGTAATCTCGCTGGGGCAACTGGTGACGTTTATCGCCTACATTAGTATGTTGATCTGGCCAATGTTTGCCATTGGTCAGTTATTTAACACGATGGAGCGGGGGAATGCGTCGTACGACCGGGTTAATACATTGCTGCATGAGCAGTCCAGCATCGTCGAAAAGACGGCGGGGTTATCTGCGCCCGCACACGGCGAATTAACGTTTAATATTGAGGCCTTTCATTATCCTGATGAAACGGGCAACCAATTGACTGACGTTCACTTCACGTTGCCCGCGGGTCAAACGCTTGGCTTAGTGGGCCGTGTGGGGGCGGGGAAGTCATCCGTTATGCGGCTATTACTCCGTCAGTTTGATGCATACACCGGTGAAATTACGATCGGTGGTCATGACATCCGCGACTATACATTGGATGCCTATGTCGGTGTTTTGGGCTATGTGCCTCAAGATAGTTTCTTGTTTTCGTCAACGATTCGCGAAAACATCGCGTTTGCTAAACCACAGGCGACCCAGGCAGAAATTGACGCAGCGGCGCACATTGCCGCGTTTGACGTGGAGATTGCAACCATGCCGAATGGTTATGATACAGAAGTTGGTGAGGGCGGTGTGTCTCTATCGGGTGGGCAAAAGCAGCGGTTAGCCATTGCACGGGCCCTGTTAGTTGACCCAGAAGTGCTAATTTTGGACGACGCGTTATCTGCGGTTGATGCGAAAACGGAAGCGCAAATTTTAGAGCGGTTACGAGCTGCCCGAAACGGAAAAACGACGATTATCGCAACCCACCGTTTGAGCGCGGTCGTGAACGCTGACCAGATTCTTGTGTTAGCCGATGGACACGTTGCCGAGCGTGGCGATCACGCAACGTTAGTGAAAGCGCACGGTTGGTACGAACGCATGTATGAACAACAACAGTTAGCGGATGCGATTGGAGGTGGCAATGCTTAATGGCAGAAAATAAACAATCAGCGTGGCATAAAAGCATGACCATGAAAGAGCAACGAACGGTGATCAAACGGTTATTGCCATATGCAGCACCATATAAGTGGTCCTTCATTTGGGCAATCGTCTTTGCGTTTATGGTTAGCCTTGTGAACGTGGCATTACCAAAATTGATGCAGACTTACATGAATCATTATTTACGGGTGAACAACGCCGGTCTCCGGGTGGTCTTGTTCTTTGCAGGCTTTTATTTCTTAGGCACGTTAATCAAAGCATTATTTCAATTTTCACAAGAATTTTTGTACGCAATGGGCGGCGAGTACATGCTGGAAAATGTGCGGGTGAAGCTTTTCCGAAAGCTACATTCACTGGGCATGAGTTACTTCGATCGGGTGCCAGCGGGTTCGATTTTATCGCGCCTCACAAATGACACGATGTCCTTTCAAACCTTTTGGTCCTTATTTTCGGCAGCAATTATTGCGCTGTTTTCTGTGGTGACGTCACTATACGCGATGTTTACCACAAATGTGACCGTGGCGTTTGCCGTGCTGGCCTTTCTTCCGGTGCTGTTGTTTGTGATTTGGTACTATCAGCACTTCAGTAGCCGGGTTTACCGGGCCATGCGTGAGCGTTTGAGTGAGCTCAACGCAACACTGGCGGAGTCAATCAGTGGAATTAGCGTCATTCAGGATTTTCGTCAGGAACGCCGGATGAACGCTGCGTTTGACGAAACTAACGAAGCTTATTACGGGACGCGTAAAGCGATGATTCGGATTAACTCATTACTGTTGAGTCCCGTCATTCAGTTGCTGTTCGCATTGAGTGAAGTGGCCGTTTTGTGGTTGTTTGGAATCAATGCGATGGATCACTTCGTTTTGGCGGGGACGATTTATGCGTTTGTGCTGTATTTGGATAATTTATATAATCCGATGTCCACGATGATGGACTCACTGTCTGATTTTCAGGATGGAATCGTTGCGGGTTCCCGGATTTTGACCGTGATGGATGATCAAACACTTGCACCACAGCAACATCCGGTGGCTGGCGCGAAGATCACCCGCGGTGAAATTGAATTCCGGCACGTGAACTTTAGTTATGACGGCGTTCATGATGTGCTGCACGATGTGTCATTTACGGTTAAACCAGGGCAAACGGTGGCCTTAGTTGGTCATACCGGCTCGGGGAAATCATCGACCATCAATGTCTTAATGCGTTTCTATGAATTTGGTTCAGGACAGATTTTGATCGATGGCCGCGACATTCGGGAGTACGACATGGCGGAATTGCGGCGGCAGTTTGGGTTAGTGTTGCAGGATTCATTCATGTTTTACGGCGACATTGCCTCAAACATTCGGATGTTTGATGACAAAATCAGTGATGACCAGGTGGTCGCAGCGGCGCGTTTCGTTTCGGCGGATCAGTTTATCGACCGGCTTCCCGGGAAGTATCATGCAAAGGTGATCGAACACGGGACCAGTTATTCCGGTGGTCAACGTCAATTGATCTCATTTGCCCGGACGGTGGCACATGATCCAAAGGTCCTGATTTTGGATGAGGCAACAGCGGACATTGATACGGAGACAGAGGCGTTGATTCAGGACGGTTTGAAGAAACTACAGGCCGGCCGGACAACCATTGCCATTGCACACCGGTTGTCGACCATTCGGGAGG
This sequence comes from Furfurilactobacillus sp. WILCCON 0119, assembly GCF_053471565.1. Taxonomy (NCBI): domain Bacteria; kingdom Bacillati; phylum Bacillota; class Bacilli; order Lactobacillales; family Lactobacillaceae; genus Furfurilactobacillus; species Furfurilactobacillus sp. WILCCON 0119. Next base: position 611,593 of record NZ_JBPCCV010000001.1, on the reverse strand, counting down.
CAGACCAGATTTTAGTATTGGATGCAGGCCGAATCGTTGAACGCGGGACGCATGCTGAACTCTTGGCGCAGGGTGGCCGGTATTACGATATGTATCAGTTACAAACGGCGAGCGATGCGGAGCACCGTGATGCGTTGCTAGACCAGGAAACGGAATCAATTGATGTTAACCGTGACTAAAAAGTCGCCACTCAGCTAATTTGCTGAATGGCGACTTTTTGTGATTGACAATTATTGCAATCGGTCTAAGCGTAATGGTCGATGATTGCTTTTAACGTTTGGGCCGCCCCTTTTTTACCAGTGCCCTTTTAGTAATAGGCGGTGAACCGTGGGTCGGTAACATACATGGCTGCCAGGCCCTTGTGTGCTTCGGGAGAGTACTGACCATCTGGCCAGGTCATCGTCAAAAAAGCCTTGTGCAGGTCGAAAATGGCCTTTGCGGCAGGCTGGTCAAAATCATGTGTCCCAACTAATGGTTGAAGTGCTGTAAGAATTTCCTGAGTTAACTGTTGTAAATGAGTTGATTCTTCTTCAGAGAGGGCATTGAATTTTTGATTGCTCCGGTTAATTACGTCGGTTCCGTATTGTTTGCGAATCTCTTTGCCGTATTGGTCTTCGTTATCACTGATTGCCTTTGTTTTAAACGCTGCGAATTTTTCTGTATCGGTCATGATTGACACGCCTTTCATGGTTGCGAGTGTTTGGTTTAGCGAGGTAAGTAGATTAGTTAACCGAGCCTGTTCAGCAATAATTTTTATGCGTTGCTCATTTAAAGCCTGATATTGGTCTGCTTCGGATGATTGTAAAATGATTTTGATTTTGCTTAACGGCAAGTCAAATAATCTTAAAAACATGATTTTTTGTAGTTGGTTAACTGCGTTTTCGTCATAATAACGATAATTATTTTCCGGATGTCGTTGTGCCGTTAGCAGACCCTTTGTTTCGTAAAAACGCAAGGTTCTTGTTGAAATACCGGCTAAGTTTGCTAGTTCCGTTACTGAATAGGTCATCGATAGTATCTCCTCACTTACAAGATAAATAATAAACGTTGACGTAGCGTTAAGGTCAAGTGGTTAGAAAAAAAGCTGCTACTGATTATGCTTGTTTGCACGATCAGTAACAGCGGGGGTGAAAGTCATTAAATTTTACCGATGCGAATGATCATCAGTTGCTTTATCTTGCAATTGTTCAAGATTGTCAGCGTCTTTTGCCGCGGTTTCTTTTTCCGTTGCCTGTTTAGTTTGGTACGCGTCATACATTTTTTGGTTTGGATCAACGTAGTGGAAGTTAGGGTCAATTTCTTTATCCAGGGCGTCAAATGCGGCTTGTAACTGCTGGTCGATTTGTTGTTGACCAGCAGCGTCCGTTTTGAATTTTCGGTCGATCATGATGGGGTCACCAAAACTAACGGTGACCCGTTTACGTGACAGGAGGCTCCGGAAGGTTAGCGGGCCCTGGTACACAGTGGGAACCAAAGGCACACCAGCTAATTTGGCAATGACCACGGCGCCACCCTTTAATTCGCTGGAGTGGCGGGTGCCAGACGGAAAGATGATGGTTGACAATTCACCTTGCTTTAGAAGTTTCACGGGGGTCTTGATGGCCGATGGGCCGGGGTTGTCCCGGTCGACCGGGTAGGCATTCGCATGGTTTAGAACAAAGCGGATGAACCAGTTATCAAACAGCTCTTTTTTTGCCATGAATGAAAACTTTCGGGGTGCGCCGGCCAGGGCGTAATAGATTGGATCAAACCACGTCCGGTGGGGCCCAACTAAAATGTAAGTGCCCGCTGGCAACCGATCTTTGTGTAAAAAGCGGGCGCGGCCGTTAACAATCCATAAAATCACCCGAGCAACAACACGAATAAATGAATAGAACACAGGCATTCCTCCAATAAGCCAGTCGTTTCCGGTAAAATGGTCATAAGTCATTCAGAATAACTTGCAATTCCCGAAACCGACCCTAATAATCTGTTAAGAGTATGAATAACTGTGACGTGTAATGCAAGTCAATCATGGTATCGAAAGGAAATAAAGATGGGAGAACCACATTTAGCAGCTGATGAACGAATTGATCAGTTGTACGGGGCCAACATTCAAATTATCCAGAGTCAAAGTGTTTTTGCCTTTTCACTGGATGCAGTTTTACTGGCAGATTTTGCCCAACCCGACCGAACACGACGCGGACTGACGGTTGATCTTTGTGCCGGTAATGGTGCTGTTGGGCTCTTCTTTAGCCCCAAGACAAAGGGCCAAATTCAGTTGGTGGAATTACAACCACGGTTAGCAGAAATGGCTGGACGGTCAATTGAGTTGAATAACTTAGAAGACCGGATGAGTGTACTAAATCTTGATCTAGCACAGGCGCCCACGGTGATCAAACCGGACAGTGTCAGCGTCGTGACGTGTAACCCACCGTACTTTAAGGATGCACCAACCTCACAAAAAAATCCAAATGAACACTATGCCATTGCCCGGCATGAATTAACGACCACTCTTGAGCAGGTGATCAAAACTACATCAACACTGTTGAAGATGACTGGGCATGCGTACTTTGTGTTTCGCCCAGACCGGTTTTTAGAAATGATGGCGCTCCTAGAAAAACACCGGTTAGCCCCCAAGAAAATCCAGTTCGTTTATCCGAAAGCAGGGCGGGATGCAAACATGTTCTTGGTGGATGCCATTAAGGACGGTCGTCCTGGTGGGTTAAAAATTTTACCACCGGTGGTCGTGGCGGATGATCAGGGAAACTACATCGGCCGAGTGCATGATTTGCTCTACGGTCCAACAAAGCCGGTGTCATGATGGCAAGCAAACCGTATTATTTTTACGTAATTCTCTGCGCTGACCACACCCTTTACGGCGGCTTCACGGATGACGTGGGCCGCCGGTTTGCCACCCACCAAGCGGGCAAGGGGGCAAAGTACACCAAGCCAGCGTTTCGCCACCCACTGACACTTTTATATGCTGAGGCGTTTGCCGATAAGTCAAGTGCATTGAAGGCGGAATATGCGTTTAAACATCAGTCACGGGTCAAAAAGGTGGCCTATTTATCTGCCCATGGGGTTCAACCATTTGAATAACCGGGTGTGATGCAGGGAAAAGGCTTGTCAGACCCGTGATTATTTGATATAATTTTTTTCGGTTTAAAAAAACCAATTCACACCTCGTTTGATAGCAATGTCGGTGCTCAGGGATGAGTGGCATGGTTATGTGAGAACGGGGGCGGAAAAAACACTTTTATTTGGAGGATTTAACACATGGCTGTTATTTCTATGAAGCAATTGCTTGAAGCCGGTGTCCACTTCGGTCACCAAACTCGTCGCTGGAACCCAAAGATGAAGCCATTCATCTTTACTGAACGGAACGGCATCTACATCATCGACCTGCAAAAGACGGTTAAGATGGCTGACGTTGCCTACAACTTCGTTAAGGACGAATCTGCTAAGGGTGCTAACATTTTATTTGTTGGGACGAAGAAGCAAGCGCAAGACTCAATCGAAGAAGAAGCAACTCGTGCCGGTATGTACTACGTTAACCACCGTTGGCTTGGTGGAACGTTGACTAACTGGAACACCATCCAAACGCGGATCAAGCGTTTGAAGGACTTAAAGAAGATGGCTGAAGACGGTACATTTGACCGTTTGCCTAAGAAGGAAGTTGCTTTGTTGACGAAGCAACGTGAAAAGCTTGAAAAGTTCTTAGGTGGGATCGAAGACATGCCTGGGATTCCTGATGTTATGTTCATCGTTGACCCTCGTAAGGAACAAATCGCTGTTCAAGAAGCACACAAGTTGAACATTCCGATTGTTGCCATGGTTGACACGAACTCAGACCCAGACGACATCGATTACATCATCCCATCAAACGATGACGCAATCCGTGCCATTCGCCTGATCTCTTCTAAGATGGCTGACGCTATCATCGAAGGCCGTCAGGGTGAAGACCAAGCTGACCAAGCTGGGGATTCAATGGAAGACATCGTTGAAGCCGTTGAAGGCGACAACGCAAACAACTAAGCATTAAAACCTTAGGCTGGCTATCAGTGAAGACCGTTGTGGCCTGAGATTGATAGTCAGCTTTTTTCTCAATTTTTGAACGATAAATAAGAGGAGGCCATCTCAAATGGCAATTACAGCAGCTCAAGTTAAGAATTTACGTGAAAAAACTGGTGTCGGAATCATGGACGCCAAGAAAGCCCTCGTTGCCACTGATGGTGACGAAGCAAAGGCATTGGACTTCCTGCGTGAAAAGGGAATTGCCAAGGCTGAAAAGAAGAGTGACCGGATTGCTGCTGAAGGGTTAACGGAAGTTTCAATTCACGGAAACAGCGCTGCCATCGTTGAATTGAACTCAGAAACTGACTTCGTGGCTTCAAACGACACGTTCAAAGACGTTTTGGCCACTGTTTCTGCACAAATCGCATTGGAAAAGCCTGCCGATGTTGAAGCTGCTTTGAAGTTGAAGGCAAACGAAACAACGACGTTAAACGATGCCATTATTTCAGCAACGCAAGTGACTGGTGAAAAGATCAGCCTGCGTCGTTTTGAAGTGGTTGAAAAGACTGATGACCAAACCTTTGGCTCATACCTGCACATGGGTGGTTCAATTGCATCATTGATCGTTCTGGATGGTGGCGATGCTGAAACAGCTAAGGACGTTGCGATGCACGTTGCTGCCATCAACCCTGAATACGTTGACCGTACGGAAGTGCCTGCTGACCGTTTGGCTCACGAAAAAGAAGTTCTTGCAAACGAAGATGACCTGGCCGGCAAGCCAGAAAACATCAAGGAACGCATGATCGAAGGCCGTTTGAACAAGTGGTTATCAAACATTTCATTAAATGACCAACCATTCGTTAAGGATGGCGATCAGACCGTTGCGCAATACGTTGCGTCAAAAAACGCAACCGTTGCTTCTTTCGTTCGTTACCAAGTTGGTGAAGGAATGGAAAAGAAGGCCAATGACTTTGTTGACGAAGTTATGGGTCAAATCAAGTAGTTAAACGAGAAGGGGGCGTACATTGCGTGCGCCTTTTTTGTGAGACGACATTCACTGACATTGTGAACGAGGACAAGGAGGACGTTGGTCTTATGGCTGATGTAAAGTACAAACGGGTAATGCTCAAGCTGAGTGGTGAAGCACTCGCTGGTGAACAAGGCTTTGGAATCTACCCACCAAAGATTAAAACGGTGGCTGAGGAACTGCGTGAAGTGTACGCCCTTGGCGTTCAAATTGCGGTTGTTGTCGGTGGTGGGAACATCTGGCGCGGCGAAGCGGGTTCTGAGATGGGCATGGAACGTGCCCAAGCAGATTACGTTGGCATGTTGGCAACCATCATGAATGCGCTGGCACTTCAGGATAGTTTAGAGAGTCTTGGGGTTCCAACCCGGGTTCAAACGTCCATTGAGATGCGGCAAATTGCTGAACCCTACATTCGCCGCAAGGCAGTTCGACACTTGGAAAAGAACCGGGTTGTGATCTTTGCTGGTGGCACTGGCTCACCATACTTCTCAACGGATACTGCGGCTGCATTACGGGCAACAGAAATCAACGCTGACGCCATTTTGATGGCTAAAAACGGGACGGACGGCATTTACTCTGCCGATCCAAACATCGATCCAACTGCCGAGAAGTTTGAAACATTAACGCACCTGGACATTATCAACAAGGGCTTGCACGTCATGGACACCACGGCGTCATCATTGTCGATGGAAAATGATATTCCACTGGTTGTGTTTGACTTTAACGAACCAGGCAATGTATTACGTGTCGTTCAGGGTGAAAACATCGGAACAACAGTAAAGGGGAACTAACAATGGCTGTTAACGAACCAATTTTAAAGGATGCACAAGAACGGATGGGAAAAGCGGGCGACGCCTTATCCCGTGAATTAGGGAATATTCGTGCCGGTCGTGCGAACGCTGGGTTGTTGTCAAACATCACAGCTGACTACTACGGTGCACCAACACCCATCAACCAAATGGCGTCCATCACAATTCCTGAAGCACGGGTTTTGCTGGTGACACCATTTGATAAGACAAGTTTGGATGCCATCGAACACGCAATTTTAGTGTCCGACTTAGGCATCAACCCCGCTAACGACGGAAATGCCATTCGTTTGGTGATTCCACAGTTGACGGAAGAAACTAGAAAGGACCTGGTCAAACAGGTTCATGCGAAGGCTGAAGAGGGTAAAGTTGCCGTACGGAACGTTCGTCGGGACGCCATGGATGCCTTGAAGAAAGGCCATAAGAACGGCGACTTTACTGATGACCAGTTACATGATCTTGAAGAAGAAGCACAAAAGATCACGAACGCTGCCATCAAGAATGTCGAAGCCATTGCCGCTGATAAAGAAAAAGAATTAATGAACGTCTAATTAACAGTAACTGCTTGTTAATAAGCACCTTCAAAAAATGGTCGATTTCCCACGGGAGGTCGATCATTTTTTAGTAAATGGTGGTCATGCCAACCGGCGAATCATGAGTGAGGGGCGCCATTAGTGACGGGATCATTTACGGGTTGTTGCATCACAGTTGACCGGTCTTCATTTCTCGTTCATAATCTTAAGTAACTGGCAGCAAAATGCGTGAAACCACTGATTTTAATGTAAATGAGCGGTCTTTTTGTTAAACTAGATAAATGTAACTGAAAGGTGGACGTCGTTTTGTTTGGACGAAAAAAAGAACCGGCACAGACAACAACCGGGACGATTGACATGGCACGGGTTCCAAACCACATTGCAATCATCATGGATGGTAATGGTCGGTGGGCACAGGCACGTCACTTACCGCGAATTGCGGGGCACAAAGAGGGCATGAACACCGTTAAGACGGTCACAATGGCAGCTAGCCATTTGGGCGTTAAGGTGTTGACGTTATACGCTTTTTCAACGGAGAACTGGAAGCGGTCCGAAAAAGAGGTTAACTACTTAATGCAACTTCCCATCGACTTCTTCGATACGTTTGTGCCTGAACTAGTGGCTGAAAACGTGCGCGTCAATGTTATGGGGTACACGGATCAGCTCCCGGAAAAGACGCAGGTGGCTGTGCATGATGCCATTGAAAAAACGGCTCATTGTACCGGAATGGTGCTAAACTTTGCGCTAAATTATGGTGGTCAGGCAGAAATTGTGACGGCTGTTCAGCAAATTGCGCAACAGGTGAAAGCGGGTCAGTTAGCGGTGGCGGATATTGATCCCAAAACAATCGATGGTGCCCTCATGACCGCACCACTTGCCCCATACAATAATCCGGAACTGTTGATTCGAACGAGTGGTGAAGAACGCATTAGTAACTTCCTACTATGGCAGATTGCTTACAGTGAATTGGTCTTTACAACTGGTTATTGGCCGGACTTTTCTGGCACTGATCTTGAAGACGCAATCGTGACCTTTCAGCAACGGGATCGTCGTTTTGGCGGCGTTAAGAAATAATTATTAAAAATGGAGTGGGCTAAAGTGGCCGGCTACCAGTAAGGAGTTTGTTATGCGAACGCGTGTCATTACGGCCGTTGTGGCCTTGTTGATTTTTATTCCGGTGATTATTTATGGTGGCTGGTTAATTCAGTTGGCAGCCATTGTGCTCGCCGGTGTCGCCATGGGTGAAGTCCTGGTGATGAAAAAGAAATTGGTGGTTTCGCCAGAAGCCATTATGAGTTTTATTGGGGTGTTGGTGGTTCTCGCACCCTCAGCGTGGTTACGTGACTTACCCATCAGTCGTGACTTTTTGTTTTTCGTTGTGGTCTTAGCGCTACTGCTGCACACAGTGTTTACACGCAACCACTTTTCCTTTGATGATGCCGGGGTCTTGACCCTTGCCATGCTGTACGTTGGGACCGGGTTTTATTACTTTGTTCAAGCACGGCAGGCTGGGTTAACGACCCTGCTTTACATCCTCTTTGTCATCTGGACAACGGATTCTGGTGCGTACATGATCGGCCGGAAACTTGGGCGCCACAAACTAGCACCACAGGTTTCACCAAATAAGACCTGGGAAGGGTCAATTGGTGGAACGGTTGTTGCCGTAATCGTTGGGGCCGTCTGGTGTTACTTCTTCCCACAACAGTACGGGTTGGTCACGATGACGCTTTTAACCATCCTGTTTAGTGTATGTGGTCAACTGGGTGATCTGGTTGAATCCTCCTTGAAACGCTTTTACGGCGTGAAGGACTCTGGTAAGATCTTGCCAGGTCACGGTGGGATTTTGGACCGGTTTGATAGTTTGTTGTTTGTCTTACCTGTGTTGCACCTGGTTGGGTTATTTTAAGCAACAAGGCGCCACAATTGGTAAAATCAGCAGGAACCGTTAGTTATGAATCAATGAAAGGAATGCCAGTCAATGATTAAAACAATTGTTGCATTCATCATTATTTTTGGGATTCTGGTCGTGGTTCACGAGTTTGGCCATTTTTACTTTGCTAAACGGTCTGGAATCTTAGTTCGTGAATTTTCGATCGGGATGGGGCCAAAGATTTTTTGGACCCGGCGAAACGGAACATTATACACTGTTCGTTTACTTCCGTTAGGTGGCTACGTCCGAATGGCGGGGGCCGCGGAAGATGAGGACGACCAGCTTCAACCAGGGACGCCTGTGAGTGTCATGGTTGGCGAGGCGGGCAAAGTTACCCGGATCAACGCAAGTGACAAGACAACGCTTTTTAACGGGATTCCCGTGATCGTAACCCATGCAGACCTTGTTGATGCGTTAGTCATTGACGGGTATGAGAATGGGGACGAAAGTCAGGTGACCCGGTATTCAGTGGATCATGATGCGACCATTATTGAAGCCGATGGCACCGAAGTGTTAATTGCGCCTCGGGACGTTCAATTTCAATCTGCATCATTGTGGAACCGGATTTTAACGAACTTTGCCGGCCCACTGAACAACTTCATTTTGGCTTGGCTTGTGTTCGCCATTATGGGGTTTGCCATGGGTGGTGTTGCTAGTAATGGCAACACGATTTCTGGTGTGGTGAAGAATTCCCCCGCCCAAACGGCTGGCATCAAGCAAGGTGATCAAATCGTTGCCGTGAACGGCCAGAAGACAAAAACGTGGACAGCCTTAACAACTGCCATTGCGGCGGATAAAAAGGGTGACATGAGGTTGGCAGTTCGCCATAATGGGCAAACAAAGCAGGTAACCTTAACACCGAAAACAACCACGACCGGCGGCACTAAGAGTCGGACAGTGGGGATTGAGCGCGGAATGGAAACAGGCTTTATGGCCAAACTGTTTGGCGGCTTCTGGAACACGACCACAATGTTGTTTGCGTCACTCGGTCACTTGTTTACGCACTTTAGCCTAAACGATCTGGGTGGTCCCGTTGCCATTTACGCCAATACAGCGACTGCCACACAGGCGGGATGGACGGGGATCTTGTACTGGTTAGGGTTCTTGTCACTTAACCTTGGGATCGTCAATTTATTGCCAATTCCAGCTCTGGATGGTGGTAAGTTATTATTAAACATCGTTGAAGCAATTCGCCGGAAGCCGATTTCTCAAAAGGCCGAGGGTGTTGTCACGATTATTGGGTTTGGATTTGTGATGTTACTGATGATCTTGGTAACGTGGAACGACATCATGCGATACTTCGTGCACTAATTGACGTTTACAAATGATGGTTATCAAACGGTTCGGTTGAGCCGTTACATATGAGGAGAAATTATTAATGAAGCAGAGTAAAATGTTAATTCCGACGTTAAAAGAAACGCCAAGTGATGCCGAGGCCGTTAGCCACCAGATGATGCTGCGGGCCGGTTACATTCGCCAAGTTGTTGCTGGGGTTTACGCGTACTTACCACTGGCCTACCAAGTGTTAACAAACGTTGAAACGATCATCCGTGAAGAAATGGCAAAGATCGACGCCGTGGAAATGCTGGCACCAGCATTGCTGCCTGCTGATTTATGGAAGCAATCAGGCCGTTACGACACGTACGGTCAAACGATGTATAAATTAAAGGACCGTCATGATCGGGATTTGATCCTTGGACCAACCCATGAAGAAACCTTCACCGGCTTCATTCGTGATGAAGTAAAGTCCTACAAGCGGTTACCACTAGTGATGTACCAAATCCAACAAAAGTATCGTGATGAAGACCGGCCTCGTTATGGCCTGTTGCGTGGTCGTGAATTTTTGATGTTGGACGTTTACTCCTTCCACAGTGACACCGAAAGTTTGGACCGGGTGTTCAAACAGATGGAAGTGGCCTACCGGAACGTCTTTGACCGTTGTGGCTTAGATTACCGTGAGATCCTGGCAGATTCAGGGGCCATGGGTGGAAAGCAGTCACGTGAATTCAACGCCATTGCCGCAGTTGGTGAAGACACCATCGCGTACTCTGACAGCAGCGATTACGCAGCAAACATTGAAACGGCAACCAGTTTGTACGTTCCAAAGAAGTCACACGAAGAATTGCGTGACCTTGAAAAGATTGCCACACCTGGTGAAAAGACGATCGAGGAAATCGCTGACCGGCTTGACCTAGACGCCAACAAGACGCTGAAGACGATGCTCTTTATTGCCGATGGCGAACCACTGGTCGTATTGATTCGCGGTGATCATGAGGTCAACGAAACGAAGCTGAAGAATGCGGTTAACGCTGTTGATTTAGAAATGGCAACCACGGAACAAGCCGAAGATTTCTTGGGCGCAGACTTTGGCTCACTGGGACCAGTTGGTGTAAACGAAGACATCAAGGTTGTCGCTGATCAAGACGTTGCGGACATGGTCAACATGCCGGTTGGGGCCAACGAAAACGGGTTCCATTATCTGAATGCGAATTTGGATCGTGACTTCCGTGTTGACGAATTTGTCGACCTTCGTTTGGTTCAAGAAGGCGATGTTTCTCCAGATGGTGAAGGGGTCTTGAAGTTCAATCGTGGGATTGAAATTGGGCACATCTTTAAATTGGGGACCCGGTATTCAAAGGCGCTGGGTGCCCAAGTCCTTGATGAAAATGGTCGGCAAAAAGACGTCATCATGGGGTCTTACGGGATTGGTGTGAGTCGGTTACTGTCAGCGATTGCTGAACAAAGTGCTGATGAAAACGGTCTTGCCTGGCCAAAGAGCATTGCACCATTTGATGTTCACCTGATTCCGGTCAACACAAAGGACGCTGAACAACAGGCGTTGACGGATGAATTAGAAACAGCGTTAACGGATGCGGGTTACAAGGTTCTGGTCGATGACCGCAAAGAACGGGCCGGCGTGAAGTTTGCTGATTCTGACCTCATTGGGTTACCATTACGGGTGACGGTCGGAAAGAAGGCCGCCGACGGAATCGTTGAAGTTAAACTACGGAAGACAGGCGAAGCGCTTGAAGTCCGGAAGGAAGAACTAACAGAAACAGTTGGGATTTTATTTAAGGGGATTGCTTAGTCTAGTGACAGGGGCAATGCCCTTTGTCGCGCTTTACGTCACTCAAGGTTTTATATGTGGGGAGGCCGCATTTTCGTGGCGTTAGATCAACAGGAATTATTTCAGAAATTATTACAACAATTGAACCTTGAAGACCAAGCAACAACCGCACCGTATGCAACAGGTGCGATTACGGCCATGACAGTTCATGAAAAAAGTCGAACGTGGAGTTTTGGCTTCTTATTTGAAGATATTTTGCCGTTTGAAACGTTTATGGACTTCACTCAGCGGCTTAATCAGGCGTTTAGTGAAATTGCGACCATCGACTTTCAGATTGCGACGCGGACTGCACAACCAACACTGGCGCTGATTGATCGTTATTGGCAGTGGGCGGTTAGTCACAGTGGGCTAAACGACCAGTTTGCTCGGCAATTATGCGACGGTCCCGCCCCCGTCATGCAGGGTGAGACCATCGTCATTACGGCACCGAACCAAGTGGTCTCGGACTTTTTGAACGGTGAGACGCTGTCCGCCCTCACGGCAACGTACCAGCGGCTGGGCTTTCCGGCGCTAACGTTTGCCACCACGGTGGATGAGGCGGCCTCAGCACAACGTTTGGCTGAGCATGAAGCGGAAAAGGCGAAACGTGATGAGGAAATGGTCACGAAAGCCACGGCTGTGATTGCCAAAAAGAACGCTGAACGTTCTAGTGCCCCAACGGTTGATGGTCCCGTTACGATGGGCCGGAAAATCAAGGACGACGAACCCATTCGCCGAATGGATGAGATCACCGAAGAAGAACGTAGTGTCACACTTGAGGGTTATGTTTTTGCAAAGGAAATTCGGGTCTTACGGTCCGGGCGTCAGTTATTGACGTTAAAGATCACCGACTATACGTCCTCTTTTTTGGTGAAGAAGTTTTCACGGAATGAGGATGACGAGGCCAACTTTGCTGCCATCCCAGAAAAGGCGTGGGTCAAAGTGCGTGGTTCCGTTCAGGAAGATAACTTTTCGCGGGATCTAGCCGTGATTGCAAATGATCTCCAGGTGGTCACACACACGGAGCGTGAAGATACCGCACCAGCGGATGAAAAACGGGTCGAACTTCATTTGCACACGCAGATGAGTACGATGGACGCCACAAACAACATTGGTGACTTTGTGGCACGGGCTGCGAAGTGGGGTCATAAAGCGATTGCGATTACGGACCATTCGGGGCTCCAAGGGTTTCCAGATGCGTTTCATGCAGCGGAAAAAAATGGGTTGAAGATGTTGTACGGGGTTGAAATCAACCTGGTGGATGATGGCGAGCCAATTGGCCTGAACGATGCTCATGAGCCCCTAAAGGGCCATGAGTACGTCATCTTTGACGTGGAAACGACGGGGTTATCCGCAATTTACGACCGGGTGATCGAATTATCCGCCGTCAAAATGGTGGATGGGAACGTGGTTGATCAATTTGAAGAATTTATTGATCCAGGCTTTCACCTTTCCGAAACGACAACGAATTTGACCAGCATTACGGATGACATGGTTGCCGGGTCAAAATCTGAAGTGGATGTCTTTAAACTATTCCGCGAATGGTATGGCGACGCCATTTTGGTTGGTCATAACGTGACGTTTGACGTGGGCTTTATGAACACGGGTTACGTGCGGCATGATCTTCCGGAAATTAGTAATCCGATTATCGATACGTTAACGTTAGCGCGCTTCCTGTACCCAACGTTAAAGGGGTACCGGTTAAACTCGTTGGCAAAGAAATTTAACGTGTCACTAGAACACCATCACCGGGCCATTTATGATGCAGAATCAACTGGTTATCTGGCGATGATTTTCCTTAAAGACGCTGAGGAACGTTACGACATCGTTTATCATGATCAGTTAAATGAACACATGAGTGACAATGATGCGTACAAACATGCGCGGCCGTTCCATGCAACCGTGATTGCCCAAACGCAAGCCGGGTTAAAGAACCTGTTTGAATTGGTGTCCCTCTCAAACATTAAGTACTTCTACCGGGTACCACGTGTCCCAAGAAGTGAGCTGAACCGGTTACGGGAGGGCCTCTTAGTGGGGTCAGCTTGTGCCTCAGGTGAAGTGTTTGAGGCGGCCATGCAAAAGGGGCAAGACGAGGCGCGCAAACGGGCCCGGTATTATGATTATCTTGAAGTACAGCCAAAGCCAGTGTACAAACCACTGATTGAAGGTGAGTTGGTGCATGACAACGCAAAACTTGAAGAAATCATTGAATCGTTAGTTAACGTTGCTGATGAATTAGATAAACCAATTGTTGCGACGGGGGATGTTCATTATTTGGACCCTCACGATGCCATTTACCGGAAGGTTTTGATTAGCTCACAGGGGGGGGCCAACCCACTGAACCGGCACTCACTACCAGATGTCCAGTTCCGAACAACGGATGAAATGCTGAAAGAATTTAGTTTTCTGGGTGAAGAACAGGCAAAAACGCTGGTTGTCACCAATCCGAATAAGATTGTCGACATGGTCGATGAAATCCATCCACTGAAGGACAAACTGTATACGCCACGGATGGAGGGGGCCGAAGATGAAATTCGGACCCGGACCATGGACACCGCCCATGCGCTCTATGGTGATCCGTTGCCAGAAATTGTTCAGAAACGGGTCGACCGGGAGTTGAAGTCAATCATTGGGAACGGGTTCTCCGTTATTTACCTGATTGCTCAACGACTGGTGCATAAATCTAACAAGGATGGTTACTTGGTTGGTTCGCGGGGGTCCGTTGGGTCCTCCGTGGTGGCGACGTTTGCCGGAATCACTGAAGTTAACCCCTTACCGCCGCACTATTTGTGTAAGAATGCTGACTGTAAGTACAGTGAATTCTATACGCATGGGGAATACAGTTCGGGTTATGATTTACCGGATAAAGATTGCCCAGAGTGTGGGCAGCCACTGGATAAGGACGGCCAAAACATTCCGTTTGAAACGTTCTTGGGGTTCAAGGGAAACAAAGTGCCCGATATTGATTTGAACTTCTCTGGTGACTACCAGCCGATCGCCCATAACTATACGAAAGTGTTGTTCGGTGAGGACAATGTTTTCCGGGCTGGGACGATTGGGACCGTCGCGGATAAAACGGCGTACGGGTACGTGAAGGCCTATGAACGGGACCACGAGCTTAATCTGCGGCAAGCAGAAGTCGACCGTTTGTCAAGCGGGGCAACTGGTGTCAAACGGACAACGGGTCAGCACCCGGCCGGAATTATCGTTGTGCCGGATTACATGGACATTTACGACTTTACACCAATTCAGTATCCGGCTGACGATCAGGACGCTGCTTGGAAAACGACCCACTTTGATTTCCATTCGATCCATGACAACATCCTAAAGATCGATATTCTGGGTCATGATGATCCAACCATGATCCGGACGCTGCAAGACTTGTCCGGGATTGATCCACAAACGATCCCAACGGATGATCCCGGTGTTATGAAGCTATTTTCTGGAACGGATATTTTAGGCGTTACGGAAGAACAGATCTTCAGTAAGACCGGAACACTGGGGATTCCCGAATTTGGGACCCGGTTTGTTCGGGGAATGTTGGAAGAGACCCACCCGAAGAACTACTCTGAACTGCTTCAGATCTCAGGACTGTCCCATGGGACCGACGTGTGGCTAGGAAACGCGGAAGAGTTGATCAAGGATGGCACGGCGACGATTGCCAACGTGATCGGGTGTCGTGATAACATCATGACCGACTTGATCAACTATGGCCTTGATTCCGAAATGTCGTTTCAAATCATGGAACATGTGCGGAAGGGTCGCGGAATTCCAGACGAATGGCAGGACGCGATGCGGGAAGCGGATGTGCCCCAGTGGTACATTGATTCATGTTTGAAGATCAAGTACATGTTCCCGCGGGCCCATGCCTCAGCCTACATTTTGATGGCACTGCGGGTGGCTTACTTCAAGGTTTACTTCCCAATGTTGTATTACGCTGCCTACTTCTCCGTTCGGGCCGATGATTTTGACCTAACCGCCATGGCGCATGGTAAAGAAGCCGTTAAGGGTGCCATGAAGGTTGTTACGGACAAGGGAAATGAAGCGTCAACAAAGGAAAAGAACCTGTTGACGGTGTTAGAATTAGCCAACGAAATGTTGGAACGTGGATACGCGTTTAAGATGATCGACGTTGAACGTTCCGATGCCCAAAGCTGGTTGATCGATGGTGACACACTGCTGGCACCGTTTAATGCAGTGCCAGGGTTAGGTGATAACGTTGCTAAACAGATCGTGGCAGCCCGTGAGGATAAGCCGTTCTTATCGAAGGAAGACTTGAGCAAGCGAGGCAAGGTTTCCGCCACGATTATTGATTACCTGACGGAAAACCATGTGTTGGATGATTTACCAGACGAAAACCAGTTGAGCCTCTTTTAGAAATCGGTGTTATCACTGGTGTAACGGGGCTGGTGGTTGCGTCAACCAGGTCTGTGTGTTATAGTGTTCAATGTAATTTAAGACTCTTAATCTAAGAGTGAGCCGTTTTCGGCTCGCTCTTTTTTCAGGGAAAAATAAGGAGGTGGACTACTTGAGCAATGTGGTAGAGACGGTCACCGACATGGTGCGCCCAATCGTTGACGAACATCACTTCCAGTTAGTGGATGTGGAGTTTGTTAAGGAAGGCAAGAGCTGGTATCTCCGCGTTTACGTTGACAAACCAGGTGGAATTACCATCGATGATTGCGTTATCGTAAACGATGAACTGAGCGCAAGCTTAGACGCAGCAGATCCTGATCCAATCCCCCAAGCCTACTATTTGGAGGTTTCATCACCGGGCGCTGAGCGGCCGTTGAAGAAGGAAGCAGACTTTCAAAGTGCTGTGAACCAATACATTCATATTTCACTGTACCAACCGATTGAAAAGGTGAAGGTCTTTGAAGGAACGTTAACCGCGTTAACACCAGAGCAATTGACGTTGGTGTACAAAGTTAAGGGAATTAGTAAAACAATTACCATTGATCGGTCAGCTATCGCCAGCGCCCGCCTGGCCATTGATTTCAGCGGGATGTAAGTTCAGCGCACGCGATCGTGACTAAAGGAGTACGACAAACATGAGTAAAGAATTGGTGGGCGCCTTAGACGCCCTCGAACAGGAAAAAGGGATTAAAAAAGAGGTTGTGGTTGAGGCCTTGGAAGCAGCGCTTGCCGCAGCTTACAAACGCAACTACAACCAGGCTGGAAACGTTGACGTTGTTTTCAACGATCGGAAGGGCGACATTAAGGTTTACGCCGTAAAGACCGTTTCAGAAACAGTGGAAGATTCTCAGCTTCAGATGAGTTTACAAGATGCATTAGCCATCAATAAGGCGTACGAACTGGGCGATGAGATCAAGGTGGAAGTGACACCGAAGAACTTTGGCCGGATCGCGGCTCAAACGGCTAAGCAAGTCATCATGCAACGGGTGCGTGAAGCCGAACGGGGCTTGATCTACGCTGAGTACAGTCAGTACATGGATGAAGTTGTGACCGGTGAAGTGGAACGTCAGGACACGCGTTACCTGTACGTTACGCTCGGGAGCGGTTCTAACACCATTGAAGCCGTTATGGCGAATTCCGACCAGATGCCAAACGAGACCTACAAGATGCATGACCGCATCAAGGTTTACGTGGCCCGGGTTGAAAACAACGCCAAGGGCCCACAAGTGTTTGTTAGTCGGACCCACCCAGAATTATTGAAGCGGTTATTCGAGGAAGAAGTCCCAGAAATTTACGATGGAACGGTTGAAGTTGTTTCAATCGCCCGTGAAGCTGGTGACCGTGCCAAGATTGCTGTGAAGTCAAACGATCCAAACCTTGACCCCGTGGGGACTTGTGTTGGCCCTCGTGGTCAACGGGTCCAAGCCATCGTGAACGAACTGGGTGGCGAAAACATGGACATCGTGGAATGGATGGAAGATGACGCGCAGTACGTGGCGAATTCATTGAACCCAGCCGAAGTCATTGACGTGGTCTTTGATCCAGAAAACGAACGCGCTTGCACGGTCGTTGTCCCTGATTACCAGTTGTCATTAGCAATCGGTAAACGTGGTCAAAACGCCCGGTTAGCTGCCAAGTTAACTGGTTTTAAGATCGACATTAAGTCTGAAACAGAAGCAAAATCACTGTTTGAGGATGCTGAAGACCAAGAATACGTTGAAGCAGGTTCTGAACCAACGGAACTGGCAGATGTTGAGGTAACCGTTGA
The DNA here is from genome assembly GCF_053471565.1 of Furfurilactobacillus sp. WILCCON 0119. NCBI lineage: Bacteria > Bacillati > Bacillota > Bacilli > Lactobacillales > Lactobacillaceae > Furfurilactobacillus > Furfurilactobacillus sp. WILCCON 0119. The sequence continues at coordinate 594,011 of NZ_JBPCCV010000001.1, read as the reverse complement.
CGAACCCGTTAATGATCAGCGGGCCGACGACTAGCCACTAGTTGGCGATCAAAGGGGGAATTTTGATGCACCAGCGTAAAGTACCCATGCGTAAAGACATCGTAACCGGTGAGATGTTCCCTAAAAAGGAATTGATCCGGGTTGTGAAAAGCAAAGAAGACGTCATTACCATCGACCCAACTGGGAAACAAAATGGCCGGGGCGCGTACGTTAGTATTAACGTTGAAACTGCTAAAAAGGCACAACATAATCACAGTTTGGACAAAGCGTTTGGCATGAAGGTCAGTGATGAGTTTTACGAAGAACTCATTGCTTACGTTGACCATCAACAAGCCCGGCGGCAACTGTTTGGTGACGATGCCAAATGACAACTGAACAACAATTACTGAATTTACTTGGGATTGCGCAACGGGCGGGGAAACTCGTAACTGGTGAACCCATGGTCCTCGCCGCCATTAAAGACCAGTCATTAGCACTGTTATGGTTAGCAAGCGACATGGGGGCAAGCTCAAGTAAAAAATTAAGCGATAAAGCACATTTTTATGGCATTCCATTGAGTACCGCGTTTACCGTGGCAGAACTCAGTCAAGCGACAGGCCGACAACGGTTTGCGATTGGTGTCAATGACGCCGGCTTTGCTAAAAAAATGCAGTCATTACTTGAAAATTTGAAATGAGGAGAGTGAAAGGATGGCCAACAAGCGTATCTATGAACTCGCAAAGGAACTTAATGTTTCGAGCAAGGATCTCTTAACCAAGGCAAGCGCCAAGGGAATGAAGTTTAATAATCACATGGCAACGGTCAGTGATGATCAAGAGAAGACCTTACGAAACACAATCGGGAGCCGCCCAGCTAGAAAGCCGGCAGCAACCAGCAATGATGAACAACCCGTAAAACACAAGGTTGTTCACCATTTGATCAATAACAATAAGAAGCCTGACCATCGCCATACGAACTTTGGTCGCAACGGCGGTGCAAACTTGCACGGCGAGGGACGAATTATGAACCTAGATAACCCGCGGACCAACAACAATCGGCCTTCAAATCGGCAAGCTGAAACGACCAGCGCTGCTGCAAAGCCAGCAACAAGTTCGGCAGCGCCAAAGAGTGCCTCGGCAAGTGCAGCAGCACCAAAGTCACAGGCTTCTGCATCAGCAACCAGTCAAGCACCACGGTCAACAAGTAGCAACCACCAAACGAGCGCCCAACGGCCAAGTAATGGTGGTAATAACCAACACCGGTCATCATCAACATCAACGAACCGGAGTAACGGTAGCTACAACCGGAACAACAGTAATAGCAAAAACGGTGGTAACCGCAATGGTTCACAGTCAACAAACCGCAGTAACAACAGCGGCAACCGGACTGGCGGTTACAACAATAACCGGAACGGCAGTAGTAATAACGGCAATGGTAACCGTAGTGGTAGCAACAACAACCGCTCAACGAGTTCATCACGGCCAAGTAACACCAACTCACGGCCAAGCCAGAACCAATCAACCAGCAGCAATCGGACCAACGGGAGTGCCTCAACAAGTAACAACACTGGCGCACGTAACAACCGCTTTGGGAACAACGCCGCTGGTGGGAATGGTGGTAACCGTTTTGGTGGCAATAACAACCGTCGCGGTGGCCGTGGTGGTCAACAACAATACGGTCAAAAGCACCAAAAGCGGAACAGAAAGAACCAACGGATCAAGCAAACAACGCAGGCTCAACCAGCACCAACGCGGAAAGAACGGCCATTACCAGAAGTCTTGATGTACGATGTTGGCATGAACGCCCAGGACTTAGGGAAGATCTTGCACCGCGAACCAGCTGAATTGATCAAAAAGTTGTTCATGCTTGGCGTGATGGTCAACCAAAACCAAAGTTTGGATAAGGATACCATTGAAATTTTGGCTGCTGATTACGGCATTGCCGCTGAAGAAAAGCCAAAGGAAGATATTGCCGACATCGACAAGTTCTTCGAAGAGCAAGCAGAAACAGATCCAACTAAGTTAGTTGACCGGCCACCAGTCGTAACAATCATGGGACACGTTGACCATGGTAAGACGACATTGCTGGACCAATTGCGGAATTCTCACATCACAGCTGGTGAAGCTGGTGGGATCACGCAAAAGATCGGTGCTTACCAAGTTGAATTGAAGGGTCGTAAGATCACCTTTATCGATACACCAGGACACGCGGCCTTTACTGCAATGCGTGCGCGTGGTGCGGACATCACCGACATTACGATTTTAGTGGTTGCGGCGGATGACGGTGTCATGCCACAAACAATTGAAGCGATTCACCATGCTCAGGCAGCGAAGACACCAATTATCGTGGCGGTTAACAAGATCGATAAGCCAGGTGCCAACCCGAACCACGTGATCGAACAGTTGGCTGAATACAACCTGATTCCAGAAGCCTGGGGTGGGGAAACCATCTTCGTTGAAATTTCTGCGAAGTACGACAAGAACCTTGATGAACTGCTTGACATGGTTCTGTTGCAAGCTGACATGATGGAATTAAAGGCTGATCCAGACCAACGTGCGTTGGGATCAGTTATTGAAGCCCGGTTGGATAAGGGCCGTGGTTCTGTCGCAACGGTGCTTGTTCAAGAAGGAACGTTGAAGATCGGGGACCCAATCGTTATTGGGAACACCTACGGCCGGATTCGGACCATGAACAATGACCGTGGTCGGACAGTTAAGGAAGCAACGCCAGCTACACCAGTAGAAATCACTGGGATGAACGATGTTCCAGAAGCCGGTGACAAGTTCGTTGTCTTTGAAGACGAAAAATCTGCCCGGGCTGCCGGTGAAGAACGGGCTAAGCGGGCACTGATTGAAGAACGTTCGCACTCAACCCACGTCACGTTGGACAACCTGTTCGACACGATGAAGGAAGGCGAAATGAAGGAAGTTGACATCATCATCAAGGCTGATGTTCAGGGTTCCGTTGAAGCCTTAGCAACTTCATTCCAGAAGATTCAGGTTGATGGTGTTCGGGTTAACATCATTCACCAAGCCGTTGGGGCCATTAACGAAAGTGATGTTACCTTAGCAGCTGCCTCAAACGCCATCATTGTTGGGTTTAACGTGCGGCCAACCGCACAAGCCCGGTCACAGGCCGATAGCGATGGTGTGGACATTCGTCTGCACAACGTGATTTACAACGCCATCGATGAAATCGAATCAGCCATGAAGGGAATGCTTGAACCAGTTTATAAGGAAGAAGTCACTGGTGAAGTTGAAGTTCGTGAACTGTACAAGGTTTCAAAGGTCGGAACGGTTGTCGGTGGGATGGTTACTGAAGGTTACATTAGTAGCGACGCCGGAATTCGTTTGATCCGTGATGGTGTGGTTATTTACGAAGGTAAGTTAGGTTCACTTCAACGGTTCAAGGACTCAGTTAAGCAGGTTAAAGCCGGCTTTGACCTTGGGTTGACCATTGCAGGTTACAACGACTTACGGGTCGGTGATGTGATTGAAGCTTACGTTATGAAGGAAGTTCCGATTGACTAAGCGTTACCATAACGAAAGATAAGGCGGTGAAGATAATGCCAAGCAAACAATATCGTGTTGGTCGGCTGGAACAAGAAATCCAGCGCGAAGTAACGGACATTTTGTTGAAGCGTGTGCGGGATCCGCGTGTGACGGGCGTAACCATTACGGGTGTTGAAGTTACTGGTGATCTACAGGAAGCAACGTTGTACTACAGCATTCTGTCAGATAAAGCCAGTGACAACGAAAAAACAGCTGCTGGTTTGGAAAAGGCTAGTGGCCTCATTCGTGGGGAACTCGGGCGGCGGTTGAGCATCTACAAGACGCCTGAAATTTTCTTTGTTCAGGATAAATCCGTTCAGTACGGCAGTCACATTGATGAATTGATCAATAAACTGCACCAACAAGAACGCGATTAACTAAAAAATCACTCGGTGATTGGCCATTATGGTCCAGTCACCGGGTGATTTTTTGTTTGTCGGCTTAAGCAGCCGGCCGGTGCGTGCAGTCGCTTTTTTCACAACCCTACGGTATAATGATGAACGTTATCGGCTCATTCAGAGTCGTTTTTGACAGATGAAAAGTGAGGTTTTGAACGATGGAAGGCATTCTCCCGATTAACAAGGCACGTGGCATGACAAGTCATGATGTTGTTTTTAAGCTCCGCAAAATCTTGCACACGAAAAAAATTGGCCATTCGGGCACGCTGGATCCAAATGTGGACGGCGTTTTACCGGTTTGTATTGGTGCCGCAACGAAAGTGGTTCCGTACTTGATGGCTTCTGGTAAGGTGTACCGTGGCACCGTGACGCTCGGGTTTGCAACGGAAACTGAGGATCTTGACGGCGCGGAAGTTACACGCACGGCGTTAACACAACCGTTTACAGACGCCCAAATCATGCAGGGCATGGAGGCACTTACGGGCGACATTGAACAAATTCCGCCAATGTATTCTGCAGTCAAGGTCAATGGCCGCAAACTTTATGAATATGCCCGGGCCGGTGAAACGGTGGCCCGGCCTGTTCGACAAATTCACGTTGACTATTTCAAGCAAACGGGTCCCAGCACCTTTGATGAACACGCTGGCACCCAAACGATTCCGTTTGAAATCGGGTGTGGTAAGGGGACGTATGTCCGGACGTTATCGGTTCAACTTGGTGAGCAACTGAATGTTCCCGCAGTGATGAGTGATTTGACCCGGATCAAAAGTGGGGGCTTCACATTATCACAAGCGTTAACGTTAGAGGCGGTAGAACAAGCAGTGGCTGACGAAACAATTAACGCCAAGCTTCTTCCAATCGAATACGCGTTGGCCCATTACCCGATGGTTGATTTAACGCCAGATCAATGGCAGTTAGTCACAAATGGGGGGTGGCTTGAACCCGCTGTGTTAGGCGATGCTGATGTTGTCGCCGTTCGATTTGGCGGTCAGGTTAAAGCGTTGTACCAACGCTCTGCCGACGGTAAAGCGGCAAAACCGTTGAAGATGTTTTCTAATCATCTATAATCAATGAAAAGAATGTTTCCATAAAGGTGGCAAAAAACAGTGCAAGTCATTTATTTACGACAACCCTATCAGCAGGCACAAATTCCCGACACGCCGGTCGTGTTAGCCATGGGCTTTTTTGATGGTGTTCACCTCGGTCATCAAACGGTCATTAACCGGGCGCGAAAGTTGGCCGATGAACGGGGAGTGAAGTTAGCGGTGCTGACATATACGCACCAACCAGCATTGGTCTATCAAAATAATCCCGAGGTGTTTCGGTACCTGTCCCGGTTCGACCGGAAGCTAGCGTTACTGAAGCAACTGGGTGTCGACATCGTCTACGGGGTCAGTTTCACATCGCAACTGTCTGCGCTACAGCCACAAACGTTTGTGGACGACTACATGGTCGGGTTGCACGCCGTGGCCGTTGTGGCTGGGTTTGACCATACGTACGGCAAGGTTGACGTTGCCAGCATGAAGCAGCTCCCCGCGTATGCGAACGGGCGGTTTGACGTTGTGGAAGTTGGCCAAGTGTCCGTGAAGGATGCAAAGGACAGTTCGACCCGGATTCGGCAGGCCATTGATGACGGCGACGTGGCCGACGCAAATCAACTGTTGGGGTACACGTACCAAACAACCGGGATCGTCGTTCATGGCGAGGCGCGTGGTCGGACACTCGGTTATCCAACGGCAAACATCGATCCCGTGGTGACTGAACGGCTCCCAGGCATCGGCATTTATGCGGTGTGGCTTAAATTAGGCGACGTGTGGTACCCAGGCATGGCGTCAATTGGTCGCAATGAGACGTTTGGTGACCACCGGCCCGTGACGATCGAAATCAATCTGCTGGACTTTGATCAACAGATCTATGGGGAAGAAGTGGTGGTCGCCTGGGGAAGCCATCTCCGTGATCAGGTGAAGTTTTCAGGGGTCGACGACCTCGTTGCACAATTAGATCAGGATGCATTGGCGACCAGAGCATTCATGGCTGATCACGCCAAACCTCTTGAAACAATTGGTGATTAGGGACGTTCGCTTTTAAGGGCCGGCTTAGGACATTCCTGTCGTAAGCCGGCTTTTCTTATAGGCAAACGGCTGATTAATTTTTCCAATAAAAAAGTCAAATTGAATTATGAATTTGTTTGACTTTCTTTGACCAAGTTGTTATATTAGTAACTGTTCTTAGCACTCAAATAGCGTAAGTGCTAAAAGGGGTGAATAAGACGATAACAGATCGACAAAAAATGGTATTACAAGCAATTGTCCGTGCATATACGGAGACTGGGGCTGCGGTTGGTTCAAAGGCCTTGGCAACGTGGCTACCGATCCACGTGAGTTCTGCCACCATTCGTAATGATATGGCGGCGTTAGAAGAAGCGGGTTACGTGCAAAAGGAACATACGTCCTCTGGGCGGGTGCCATCCTTAGCAGGCTACCGCTATTACGTGGATCACTTGGTCAATGACAATGTGGTGGATCATACAGACATTCAGCTGATTCAAAATGAGTTGAGTGGCTCATTTTCAAAGATTGATGAAATCGTTGAAGAATCCGCTAACCTGTTGTCAAAATTAACGTCGTACACGGCGTTTACGTTGCGGCCTGAACAGGCTGATGCCCGTTTAAGCGGGTTTCGGTTGGTACCACTAGGTAACCGGCAGGTCATGGCCATTTTGGTCATGGATAGCGGTGATGTGGCGAACCAGACGTTTGTCCTGCCACGTGACATGGACAGTGACCAGCTTGAGGCGGTCGTCCGGTTGATCAATGATCAACTGGTTGGCTTGCCATTAACGCAGGTTATGGAGAAATTACGGGTTGAGATTCCAGCCCAGGTGAGTCAGTACATGCAAACGCCAAACGGATTTTTGAATCTCTTTGGGCAAGTGCTGGATAAAGCTGCGGCTGACCGTTACTTTGTTGGCGGTCGACTGAACCTTCTGAATTTCTCGACGAATCATGACCTTCATGACTTCAAGTCGTTGTACCAACTCTTTGATACAACGGATGACATCGCAAGCGTACTGAGTCCACCAGACAGTCAGGTTCAAGTCCAGATTGGTGACGAGATCACGAATGACTTGTTGAAAGATTATAGTTTGGTGACCGGCACGTACGATGTTGGGGCTCATGGTCGTGGCATGATTGCTGTGCTTGGCCCAACCCGGATGCCGTATTCGCGGATGATCGGGTTGGTCGGGGCGTTTCGTGAGGAACTTGCCGCCAAGCTTTTAGATTATTATCGACACCTTGATGAGGATTAAGTGCATTGAGGATGATCACAAATGAAATGAATGGAGGTGGCAAATTTGTCTCATAAAGATGACAGTCAAACTGCTGAACAAGCAGAAAGTGCATCAGACACGACAACATCACAGGCCACGGACCCAACTGCAAAGGACATCAAAAAAAAGCCAGAAGCAGCCGTGGAACAAGATGAAATTGCTGAGTTAACGGCTCAAGTTGCCGCGATGGAAGATAAGTACCTACGGGCACAAGCGGAAATCGCCAACATTCAGCAACGTAACCAAAAGGAAACGGCCCAGTTGATGAAGTATGATGGTCAACAACTGGCCCATGATATTGTCCCTGAATTGGACAATCTTGAACGGGCGCTACAAACGCCGGCTGAAGATGAAGCAGCTAAACAGTTGCAACATGGGGTTCAGATGGTTTACGATCATTTGCAAGCAGCGTTAGCACAAAACAACGTGACGGAAATTGAATCGTTGAACAAGCCGTTTGACCCAACCCTTCACCAGGCAGTGCAAACTGTCCCAGTAGAAGCGGGTCAAACGCCTGAAACGGTTGTGACGGTGTTGCAAAAGGGCTACATGCTAAAGGATCGTGTGTTACGGCCGGCCATGGTCGTCGTTGCACAATAATTAGATTAAATAATAAGGAAGTTTATAAAAATGGCTAAAATTATTGGAATTGATTTAGGGACCACGAACTCAGCAGTTGCTGTGCTCGAAGGTAGTCAACCAAAGATTATCGCTAACCCAGAAGGTAACCGGACGACACCATCTGTTGTTTCATTCAAGAACGGTGAAACACAGGTCGGTGAAGTGGCTAAACGCCAAGCAATCACGAACCCCAACACGGTTCGTTCCATTAAGCGTCACATGGGTGAAGACGGCTACACCGTTGACATCGAAGGTAAGAAGTACACACCACAAGAAATCTCAGCAATGATCTTGCAATACATCAAGGGCTTCGCTGAAGATTACCTTGGTGAAAAGGTTGATCAGGCTGTTATCACAGTACCTGCTTACTTTAATGACGCTCAGCGTCAAGCAACCAAGGATGCTGGTAAGATCGCCGGCTTAACGGTTGAACGGATCATCAACGAACCAACGGCTTCTGCCTTGGCATACGGGATGGACAAGAAGGATAAAGACGAAAAGATCCTGGTCTACGACCTTGGTGGTGGGACATTTGATGTTTCCATCCTTGAATTAGGTGATGGTGTCTTCGACGTTCTGTCAACAAATGGTGACACACGTCTTGGTGGTGACGACTTTGACCAAAAGATCATCGATTGGTTAGTCGACAACTTCAAGAAGACAAACGGCATCGACCTGTCAAGCGACACAATGGCCATGCAACGGTTGAAGGATGCTGCTGAAAAGGCGAAGAAGGACCTGTCAGGGGTTAACGAAGCCCAAATTAGCTTGCCATTTATCTCAAGCGGTGACAACGGCCCACTTCACTTGGAAGAAACTTTGTCCCGTGCGCAATTTAACCAAATGACGGCTGACTTGATCGAACGGACCAAGACACCGGTTCAAAACGCCTTGCGTGACGCTGACTTAACGATGGATGACATCGATGAAGTTATCTTAAATGGTGGGTCAACTCGGATCCCAGCCGTTCAAGAAGCCGTTAAGGAATTGGCCGGTAAGGAACCTAACCACTCCATTAACCCTGATGAAGCCGTTGCCTTAGGGGCAGCCGTTCAAGGTGGTGTGATCACTGGTGACGTGAAGGACGTTGTGCTTTTGGACGTTACGCCATTGTCATTAGGGATTGAAACAATGGGTGGTGTGTTCACGAAGCTGATCGACCGGAACACAACGATTCCAACGTCAAAGAGCCAAACATTCTCGACTGCCGCGGATAACCAACCAGCCGTTGATATTCACGTGTTGCAAGGTGAACGGCCAATGGCAAACGACAACAAGACCTTAGGAAACTTCCAGTTGGCAGACATCCCTGCTGCCCCTCGTGGTGTTCCTCAGATCCAAGTGACATTTGACATCGACAAGAACGGGATCGTGAACGTTTCTGCCAAGGATCTTGGAACAAACAAAGAACAAAAGATTACGATCAAGAGTAATTCTGGTTTGTCCGACGAAGAAATCGACCGGATGAAGAAGGAAGCCGACGAAAACGCTGATACTGATAAGAAGCGTAAAGAAGAAGCTGACTTGAAGAATGAAGTTGACCAACTCTTGTTCCAAGTTGACAAGACGTTGGAAGACCTGAAGGGGAAAGTTTCTGATGAAGAAGTCAAGCAGGCCACTGATGCGCGTGATGCATTGAAGAAGGCCCAAGATGACAACAACATCGATGAAATGAAGACCAAGAAGGATGAATTGAACAAGATCGTTCAAGACTTGACGGTCAAGTTGTACCAACAAAATGCTGATTCACAAGCTGGTGCTGATGGCTCAGCTGCAGGTAGCGCTGACGGCAGTGCCGGTGGTGATGACACAGTTGACGGTGACTTCAAGGAAGTTGACCCAGACGACAAAAAGTAAGCATAGGTAACGACGGGGAGTCAAAGGCGCAGGCGCATCTTTGACTCTTTGTGCGTTTTACGGGTTGGTTTGTGTTACACTTACGCAATAAATGGCTGATCGTCACTTGGCGAGTCGGTTGTCACAAGTTAATTTTGGGGGTTCACACATGTCTCAAGGAAGAGATCCGTATGATGTGCTTGGCGTTGGCCGGGATGCATCACAGGACGAGATTAAGAAGGCGTACCGGAAGCTTTCAAAAAAGTACCATCCGGACTTGAATAAGGAGCCCGGCGCAGAAGATAAGTTTAAAGAAGTGGCTGATGCGTACGAAAAGGTCGGTGACCCACAAAAGCGGCAGCAGTATGATCAATACGGTGATGCTGGTCAGCAGTTTGGTGGTCAAGGTGGCTTTAACCAGGGCGGCTTTGGCGGCGGTCAGGGCTTCGGTTTTGATGACATCTTTAGCCAAATGTTTGGTGGCGGCGGTGGCGGTGCCCGACGGAATCCTAACGCGCCACAACCAGGTCAAGACTTGCAGTATTCCATGTCGCTGAAGTTTGAGGAAGCGATTTTTGGGAAAAAGACCACGATCAAATACGACCGTGAAGAAGTTTGTGAGACGTGTGGTGGTAATGGGGCCAAACCCGGAACTTCACCCGTCACGTGTCACAACTGTGGCGGCTCTGGCTACGTTGAAACAGTTCGCAACACGCCACTTGGTCAGATGCGGTCACAACAGGTTTGTGACGTTTGTGGTGGAACGGGTAAGGAAATTAAAGAAAAGTGCCCAACCTGTCATGGTAATGGTCACGTGAGCGAAAGCCACGAGATCGAAGTGAGCGTGCCTGCTGGTGTTGATGATGGTCAACAAATGCGGCTGCAAGGTCAGGGTGAAGCCGGGACAAATGGTGGCCTTTATGGTGACCTGTACATTGTCTTCACGGTGCAACCAAGTAAGGACTTCAAGCGTGACGGCACGGACATCTACTTTGACCAACCATTAACGTTTGCGCAAGCTGCGTTAGGTGACGAAGTGGAAGTCAAGACGGTTCACGGTAACGTTAACCTGAAGATCCCTGCTGGAACGCAAAGCGAAACGACCTTCCGTTTGCGCGGTAAGGGTGTTCCGCACCTGCGTGGTAACGGCAATGGTGACGAACGGGTTACGGTGAAGGTTCAGACACCAAAGGGCCTCAATAAGGCGCAAAAAGAAGCACTGAAGGCCTTTGCGGAAGCAAGTGGCGAATCAGTGCCAAATGGTCACGGCGGCCTCTTTGGCCGGCGTTAATAGTGATTAATGACAAGGCACCCCTGGACAGATGTTGTTCATGGGTGCCTTGCTTGCGTTCTAAAATGACAGTCAATTAATGATCAGTTCCCGTTACTAATTGAGTGACCAGCAAAAAAGTGGGCACAAACGTTTGATAAAAATTGTGTGTTCACATAATCATTGCTATAATAAATGTTTAGGATTTCACATTAGCGAAGTCGGCGCAGCGGGTTACAACGGGACCGGCGCCAGTGACAGTTATTGTCAGCCAACCGTTTATGAAAACGAATCGCGATCATCAGGGTCGGATTCAAAAGGAGGACACGTATGGATCACCAACAAATGGCCGAACGGCAGCGGCACATTCGAAACTTTTCGATTGTTGCGCACATTGATCATGGTAAATCAACGCTGGCAGACCGGATCCTCGAACTAACGGACACCATTTCAAAACGCGAAATGCAAAATCAGGTTTTGGATGATATGCCGTTAGAACGTGAACGTGGGATTACAATTAAATTAAACGCCGTGGAATTACATTACCACGCAAAAGATGGGGAAACGTACATTTTCCATTTGATCGACACACCAGGGCACGTCGATTTTTCCTATGAAGTGTCACGATCACTTGCAGCGTGTGAAGGCGCCTTGTTGGTGGTTGACGCCGCTCAGGGGGTCGAAGCCCAAACGTTGGCGAACACCTATTTAGCAATTGATAATGACTTGGCGATTCTCCCGGTCATCAATAAAATTGATTTACCATCGGCCCAGCCTGAAGTGGTTCGTGAAGAAATTGAGGAAGACATCGGGATCGACGCCAGCAATGCTGTTTTGGCAAGTGCAAAGAGCGGAATCGGGATCACCGAAATTTTGGAACAAATCGTTCAAGAAGTGCCTGCACCAACGGGAGACCTGACAAAGCCGCTCAAGGCGTTGATCTTTGATTCTGTTTATGACGATTATCGTGGTGTCGTCCTGAGTTTACGGATCGTTGAAGGAACGGTGAAACCCGGTGATAAGATTCGGCTGATGAACTCCGGGACCGAGTATGAAGTCACGGAAGTGGGGGTCAACTCACCAAAACCCATCAAACGTGATATCTTGATGGCTGGTGATGTGGGTTATATCACGGCTTCCATTAAAGACATCGCGGACACGCAGGTTGGTGACACGGTCACCAGTGCAATTCATCCAACGGAAACCGCCTTACCAGGTTACCGCAAGATGAACCCAATGGTGTTTGCCGGGTTATACCCCACAGACAACGGGAAGTATAACGATCTGCGTGAAGCACTTGAAAAGTTGCAGTTGAATGACGCTGCCTTGACGTTTGATCCTGAAAAATCACAAGCGCTGGGCTCTGGGTTCCGTTGTGGGTTCCTGGGAATGCTCCACATGGATGTCGTGCAGGAACGGTTGGAACGGGAGTTTGACCTCGATTTGATCACCACCGCACCGTCAGTGACGTACCATGTTGATCTGACGGATGGCGAGCAGGTCGTGGTGGAAAATCCGTCTGAAATGCCAGAACCGTCAAACATTAAGACCATTAACGAACCTTACGTTAAGGCAACCATTATGGTGCCGAATGATTACGTCGGTGCCGTCATGGAATTATGTCAGCGAAAACGTGGCGATTTTGACACCATGGAATACTTGGATGACCACCGGGTGAACGTGATTTACTACATGCCACTTTCAGAGATCATTTTTGATTTCTTTGATCGCTTGAAGAGTAGTACCCGTGGTTATGCGTCATTGGATTACGAGCTGAGTGGTTATCGTCCAGGTGACTTAGTGAAAATTGACATCCTGTTAAACGGTGATAAGGTTGATGCGTTAAGCTTTATCGTTGCCCGTGAGTTTGCGGCAAACCGTGGCCGGACGATTGTTGCCCGGTTAAAGAAGATCATCCCCCGGCAGAACTTTGAAATTCCGGTTCAGGCAGCCATTGGTTCTAAGGTGGTGGCCCGGTCGGATATTAAGGCGTACCGGAAGGACGTGACCGCTCACCTGTATGGTGGGGATCGCACTCGGCGGATGAAGCTGTTGGAAAAACAGAAAGCCGGGAAGAAACGGATGAAGTCTGTTGGGATCGTTGATGTGCCGCAAGAGGCCTTCATGGCAGTCCTTCAGACGGATGAAGAAGAAAGCCACAAAGCAAAATCATAACTGTAAAAAGATAAGACTAAAGGGGGTAAGCGGATGCTAACACGGACAAAAGCGTTTTTGAAGGCAAATCAGTTCCGTTATGAGAAGACGTACATTCGGCCAATGATGGTTCCGCAACACGTGTACGTCCTCCGGTTTGGAAAGAAAAAGGTTAATAACCGTTTAATTGTGAAGTATAGTCATGGTTGGACGGGTCGCTTGAAGATCGATGAGATTGACTTGCGACTTCATGGGCAGCACAATCCGCGCGTTTTTCAAAATGAGGACGAGCTGCTGGATTATTTGGCTAGCCACATCTTAACCGAAGATGGCCGTGAACGTTATGTTCACGCAAGACGTGTTTCAGGACGTCATGAGCACCATCGCCAATCGTAAGTAAATAAAGGGACTGATTGACAGTGACGTCAACCAGTCCTTTATTTGTTGTGCCTTAGTTAAAGAAGATCTCTCCATGGTATTTTGGTCTTAATTTTGGCACAATGGACACAGACAAGAATAACGAGGAGGAATTCATGATGAAGGTAATCGAATCGTTTGCAGCAACAAGCATTAATGAACCAGCGGCGATGGTGGATGGCACACGGCCAGCACCAGTCGCTGGTGATCATGACGTTGTGGTCGCGGTGACTGCTGTGTCCGTTAATCCAGTGGATACGAAGTTACGCCAAAACTTAACGGCTGCTAAAATTCTGGGCTATGATGCCGTTGGGACGGTCATCCACGCGGGTGCGCTAGTTGATAATGTGGCGGTTGGTGATCGGGTCTATTATGCCGGCACAACTGGGCGTGATGGGTCAAATGCTGAGCAACAGGTTGTGGACGCACGCATCGTCGCAAAGGCACCAGCGACCTTAACGGATGCTGCGGCTGCGGCATTGCCATTAACGTCACTGACCGCAAGTGAAGTGCTGTTTGAAAAGATGGGGTTCACTAACGCCGTCAATGCGAATCGCGGTCAGGAACTTTTGATCATTAATGGCGCCGGGGGTGTCGGGTCCATGGCCATTCAGCTAGCAAAGTGGGCTGGTTTGACGGTGACAGCTACGGCGTCCCGTCCGGAAACCATTGCCTGGGTTAAGCAACTGGGCGCTGACCGGGTGTTTAACCACCGGGAAAACTTAGTTGAGCAAGCCCATGCGGAAAACATTGATGGCTTTGACGGAATTTTGATTTTGCATTCAACCGATCAGTACTTTGAACAGGCAGCACAGCTTGTGAAGGCGTTTGGTCATGTCGCCTCGATCGTTGAAAATCAGGGGCCGCTACCACTGGGCCTGTTGAAAAATAAGGCAGCCAGCTTTGACTGGGAGTACATGTTTGCTAAAACAGACTACCAGCAGGACCTCGCAAGCCAGGGACGTGAGCTGGCCCAAATTGCGACATTGGTGGATGCTGGGGCCCTGCAAAGTACCCTGACCAAAACCATTGCTGACGGGATTAATGCAGCTAGTTTACGGGCAGCCCATCAACTGGTTGAAGCCAATAAGATGACCGGCAAAGTGGTCGTGACCGGGCCGTTTAACGGATCGGTCATGCAGTAACCAATCGAAAAGGGGAATAACGAGACGTGGAGTGGACTGAAGTTGCAGTAACAACAACGAACGAGGCCGTTGAGGCCGTTAGTAACATTTTAATGGACGCCGGGGCGACCGGGACCAAAATTGAGGACGCCGCCGATTTTCTTGCGCTTCAAGCGGAGTTTCCGGGTGAACTGTTGGATAAGAAGAGTGTGCCTCATTTGGATCAGGGTGCGGTGGTCACGGCGTACTATCCAGAGACTGTTGTCATGGCGGAAGCATTAACCACAATCAAGACCCGCTTGGCTGAATTAACAACGTTTGGCCTGGATGCTGGTGACGCGAGTGTCATGGTCAAGCCAGTGGCAGATGACGACTGGGCCACAGCGTGGAAAAAGTATTATCATCCGGTTCGGGTAACCCGCTACCTAACCGTGGTGCCAAGCTGGGAACATTATGAACCGACCTCAGCCGATGAAAAGTTACTGGTTTTAGACCCCGGCATGGCCTTTGGTACCGGGACTCACCCGACAACGTCATTGATGTTGCAAGCGTTGGAAATGGTGGTCCGTGGTGGTGAAACGGTGCTAGATGTCGGGACTGGTTCTGGGGTGTTGTCCATTGCGGCAAAACAACTTGGGGCTGGCGACGTGTATGCATATGATGTTGATCAAATTGCCGTGGATGCTGCCAATAGTAACTTGGCATTAAACCCGGTTGCCAGCGATGTCCAGGTGGCAGCAAACGACTTGTTGGCTGGCGTAAACCAGCACGCAGACATCATCGTGGCGAACATTCTTGCTGAGATTCTGGTGCCATTGATTCCGCAAACGGCGCCCTTGTTACCAGAACACGGCCTTTTCTTGCTCAGTGGAATCATTGTCGACAAGTATCCGCTGATTAAAGAGCAGCTTGAAGTGGCCGGCTATCGGATCGTTGAAGTTATGCGTCGTGGAGACTGGTATGGCATTATTGCACAAAAACCGGGGGTTGATGATTAGTCATGCAACATTACTTTTTACCGACCGAGCTGGTGTTAACGACGGTGGGCGAAACGTTTTCACTGACACCCGCCCTTTATAAACATTTTGTTCAAGTGCTTCGGGCCCAGGTGGGAACAACCGCCGAATTTGTTACCGGGGAACATCAGCTTCTGGAAGCCCAACTGACCACGTTGACGCCAGACGATAAACAAGCGGTGATGACCGTGACCGCATTTAAACCGAGCACGGTGGAGCTGCCAGTTCACACCCGGATCGTTTGTGGTGTGCCAAAGGGTGACAAGGCAGAATTGATCACACAAAAAGCGACAGAACTTGGGGTTGCTGAAATTGTGTTTGTGCCCACAGCTTGGGCGGTTGCGTCATGGAAGCAAAAAGCGGCTAAGAAAATTAGTCGTTATCAAGAGATTGCGACAAACGCGGCCCAACAGTCACACCGGTTGGTTATCCCGACCGTTCGCTATTGTGAATCGTTGACAGCGGCCTTAACACTGCCCACTGATGCTGGACTGGTAGCGTGGGAAGAAGCCGCCAAGCAGGGGGAACAGGCACAGTTAGCCCAAACATTGACCCAACTTCAACCGGGTCAGTGGGTCACGGCCATTTTTGGCCCTGAAGGCGGGTTGAGTCAGGACGAAGCGGCCCAGATTACCGCTGCTGGTTATGTAACGGCTGGTCTTGGCCCCCGGATCTTACGGACAGAAACGGCACCGCTGTACTTTTTAAGCGCCGTTTCGTATGCGACTGAACTGTTTGCCTAGCAGAAGTTTGAAAGAAAACCTTAAGGGCACGATGTTTTTGTGACGCCACGTAGAAAATTGACTATAATAACCACTATGATTAAAATTCGATAACAAGCGTGGCGATAGTATGAGTTATTTTAAAAAACATAGCGGCTGGCAATATTGGCTGGGTGGATTGGTTGTTGGCGCGGTGTTGCCATGGCTGGTTAATCTCTCCAGTTTGTCGGTGTACCATAAGGTTTTGTGGCTTCTCATTGGGTTTAACGGCCTGTATGCAATTCTCGTGGGGTGGCGTGTTAGTCGCCAACAGCGTGATAATTGGCACGTGGTGATTTTCCCGATGGTCTTTGCCGTAGCGACATTTCTGTTCAAAACGAACGCACATGATTATGCCTATTACATGGCCATTGGCTACGCATGTATCAGTTACTTTGTGGTTGGCTTTAATGCTGGTTCTATGGTGGGCCAACAACCAACCCGACCACGGCAGTCACAGACGACTGAACAACCAACTGTGGGGAGTCAGGGCTAATTGAAAAAGGTTAACGGCACTTTTTGAAAGTGTTCTTAGCGTAAACAGACTGACCCCTGAAACGATGGTGGTCAGTTTTTTTGTGTCTGATCAGGGTTGATCAGTCGACGAGGCTCATTTTTCGGTCAATTAACAGAAAATCCGTTAATTAGACCGGATTTCAGCTCGTTAGGATTGTTTAATTTGACAATTCGGTTAAAATAAGGAAAACAATTCATTAATTTTATTGGGGTGAGACGATGTCAAAAGAACACATTTGGACCGCTGAAGAGGTTATGACCCAGGTGGGCACCTATATGAACGATGACCACGTGGCAGAAGTCCGCGAGGCATATGATTTTGCGGCCCGGGTTCACGCTGACCAACAGCGCCAATCTGGTGAGGCTTACATCATGCACCCAATTCAGGTTGCCGCCATTTTGGCAGATCTGAAAATGGACCCGGCAACGGTTGAGGCCGGCTTTTTACATGACGTTGTGGAAGACACAGTGGCAACGTTAGATGACCTGCGTGAACTGTTCGGTAATGACGTGGCTGAAATTGTTGATGGGGTCACTAAGATCGGAAAAATCAAGTACCGGTCAAACAGAGAACAATTGGCGGAAAACCACCGAAAGTTACTGCTGGCGATGTCACATGATATTCGGGTAATCATCGTGAAGCTTGCCGACCGCTTGCACAACATGCGAACGTTACAGCATTTGCGGCCGGATAAGCAACGCCGCATTGCTAACGAAACGTTAGAGATTTACGCACCATTGGCGGACCGGTTAGGGATCAGCACCATTAAGTGGGAACTGGAAGACTTGAGCTTGCGGTACCTTAACCCAGAACAGTATTACCGCATCGTTCACTTGATGAACTCTAAGCGTAACCAACGGATCGAGATCATCAATGAGGCCATTGACGAATTAAACGGTGCAATCAGTGACCTCGGCATCGAAACCGAAGTGTATGGGCGTCCGAAGCACATCTATTCTGTGTACCGAAAGATGGTTGATAAGCACAAACAGTTTGACCAAATCTATGATCTGCTTGCCATTAGGGTGATCGTGAAATCAATTCGTGATTGTTACGGCGTTTTAGGGGCCATTCACACCCACTGGACGCCAATGCCTGGGCGGTTTAAGGATTACATCGCCATGCCAAAAGCGAATATGTACCAATCACTGCACACCACGGTGATCGGACCAGAGGGCAAACCACTTGAAATTCAGATCCGGACGGAAGACATGCACCGGATCGCTGAATACGGGGTTGCTGCGCATTGGGCGTACAAAGAAGGGCAAACGGATGAAGTGCAGGAGACGTCAAACGATGACCGGTTAAATTGGTTTAAGCAGATCATCGAATTGCAGAATAACGCCTCAAATGCGGACGACTTCATGGAAGGCGTCAAGGGGGATCTATTCACGGATTCCGTTTACGCGTTCACACCAAAGGGTGATGTACTGGAACTGCCAAAGGGTGCCGGGCCACTTGATATGGCCTACATCATTCATACGCAGGTCGGTAACCACACCACTGGTGCCAAAGTGAATGGGAAGATTGTCCCCCTGGATTCCGAAATTAAGACGGGGGACATCGTTGACATTTTAACGTCACAAAATTCAAGTGGGCCGAGTCGTGACTGGGTCAACCTTGTGCACACACGGCGGGCACGGAATAAGATCAAACAGCATTTCCGGAAGCTAGATCGTGATGATAACATTGCTAGTGGCCGTGACATGGTCATGCATCAGCTTCGTGAACTGAATTTTGATGCGCGGGAAATCATGACGGATGAAAATTTGGCTAACGTTGCTGAACGGATGCACTATCGGTCAACGGATGATCTATTGTCGGCCATTGGCTTTGGTGACGCAGCACCAATGGGTGTCGCCAACAGGTTAACGTCTGATAAACGGGCGCAGCTAGAGGCCGATCGCCAGGCAGAAGCGGAGCGGGAGATTTTATCCGATAACGGCGACAAACCAAAGGCCGAAGAACCACAAACGATTGCGGCTAAGGACGATGCCAAACGCTCCTCTTCTGATGGGGTCATCATCGAGGGGGTCGATAACCTCCTTGTTCGTTTGAGTCACTGTTGTTCACCAGTGCCTGGCGATCCCATCGTTGGGTACATTACGAAGGGCCGCGGGGTTTCCGTTCACCGGGCTGACTGTCCAAACGTCCGTGCAGCTGAAGAACACGGTGAACGAATCGTTGATGTTGTGTGGGAGGATCCAGAAAACAACCGCACCAACTACAACGCTGACATCGAAGTTCGCGGCTACAATCGTAACGGGATGTTAAATGACGTGTTGCGTGTCATCAACAACACCACAAAATTCCTATCATCGGTTAGCGGCAAGGTTGATCACAACAAGATGGTTGTTGTTTCCGCAACCGTTGGTGTCCGTAACGTTGAGGTATTGAATCACATTATGGATAACATCAAGAATGTTCCGGATGTTTACGAAGTTTTACGAGCAACCCATTAATTTGTCGTATTTTTAAGAAGGGGTGTTAAGGATGCGGGTGTTAGCACAACGGGTTCGGCAGGCTACCGTTACCATTGATGGCCAGCAGGTGGGCGCCATTGACCACGGATTATTACTGTTGGTCGGAATTGCGTCAACCGATACTGCGCAAACGGTGGACTACCTGGCGAAAAAAATTCTGAATTCACGGTTGTTTAGCGATGAGGATGGCAAGATGAACAAGAGTGTGCAAGACGTGGCGGGCGCGATCTTATCCGTGTCACAATTCACGTTGTACGCGGATCTTGTCCATGGCAACCGGCCGGGCTTTTCAACGGCAGCGACGCCTGAAATTGCTGAACCACTATGGGCGCGACTGAACCAACAATTGGCGGCGGTCGTTCCACTTGAAACCGGCGAATTTGGTGCCGACATGCAGGTGAGTTTGGTCAATGATGGCCCAGTGACCTTACTGTTCGAACGTGACTAAGACAACAAAAAAGACGGATCACCCAACTAACTTGGGCGGTCCGTCTTTTTAAATTGAAGTAGATCTATGTGCTACTGGGCCTTAGCGGCAAAATACTGATCCAAACCGGTTGTAACGGAATGCGCCACCCGGTAGGGATACGTTATGCCGCTGATGGTTCGAAAGTCCTTCTTGTCGTTAATGTAACCCATTTCTAGAAGCACAGCGGGCCGTTGGTTTTCACGAATGACCTCGAAGTTACCAAACTGAATGCCCTTGTTAGGCATGGGGTAGTGGTTCATCTGCTTGTTTAATGCTTCTGCAAGCACGTATGACGTCCCTTTATGGTAATAGTAGGTCGTTAGCCCAGAGGATTGATTAACGGCCGGAGATGAATCGAAGTGGATACTGATGAATGCGTCAGCTTGAACCTCGTTTGACAGTGCTGGTCGTGGTGCAAGGCCAACATATTTATCCGTGTCGCGGGTCATGATGACATGGGCACCGCGGCGGCGAAGGTCGCTAGCGACCGCCTGGGCAACCTTCAACGTGTACGTTTTTTCCATGTCCTTTGCTTTAGTGGCATCCATGGTGTGCAGGGCGCCTGAATCAGCGCCACCGTGACCGGGATCAATCACAATTGTCGCCTCTGAAAGGGAGGTGGCCTTCTTCAGGTTTGTCCGCCGGTCAACTAACCAACTGGCAACCCACCCGGTGTGACGATCATCATAACGAACGTGGTACCACAAGTTTTTTTCGCCAATTTTCACCAGCCGACTGTTAAGCTTGGCCTTATGAATGGTTTTATCCGATAAGCTGGGGCCAGAATGCACGTTAAGGTTGTCCACACTGACCGTCACCGTTTGCTCACGGGTTAGCCAAAAGAGAAGAAGCCCGACGGTAATGGTCACGGCAATGGTGACCGTGAGCTGAAACCAACGTTGTTTCAAAAAATTCATAGTTTTTTCAATCCTTATTTAGTAAATTAGACCAATTATAGCAAATTCTCCGGGTTCAAACCGCAAATTCAGTGAATCGACTTGACAGATGGGCAAAACTAAACTAAGTTTTAAACACGATATAACAATATTAAAACCGGTGATGGAAGACCATTAGTGGTGCCGATTAACCAAGAGAGCAAGTGGGTGGTGAAAACTTGCATAATCAGCAACATGAAGACACTTTCTAGGTGGATGAAAATCCCGTCGCAAATGACGTTACCCGTGAGAACCAATAAAGGTGGTACCGTGCGCAAGCACCCTTGAATTTAACGTCAGGGGTGTTTTTTTATTTTTTCGGCACCATTAACGATCACGTTGCATTGTTATGCTAACAATTTTGGAGGTCAAGATTATGAAATACCAACGCCCAAAAGGGACCGCAGATATTTTACCCGGTGAATCAGCAAAGTGGAGTTACGTGGAAGAAACGGCCCGACTGCTGTTTGATAATTACCAATTTCATGAAATTCGGACACCGCTGTTTGAGAACTTCGAAGTTTTCTCACGGTCTGCCGGAGACACCAGCGATGTCGTTACCAAGGAAATGTACGATTTTCATGATAAGGGCGATCGCCACATTGCGCTACGGCCAGAGGGAACGGCTGGGGTTGTTCGGGCCTACGTTGAAAATAAACTGTACGCGCCTGAACAAGAGAAGCCATACAAAGTCTACTACATGGGACCAATGTTCCGTTATGAACGGCCACAATCTGGGCGGATGCGTGAATTTCATCAAATCGGGGTTGAAGCCTTCGGGAGTGATTCACCAGCAGTTGATGTTGAAGTAATGGCCATGGCCATGGACTTCTTCACCCAATTGGGACTGTCAGGCTTGAAGTTAGCCATCAATTCACTGGGTGACCAGGAGACACGGGCAGCGTACCATCAAGCACTTGTTGATTATTTGGAACCTCATTTTGCCGAACTTAGTGAGGATTCACAGGCCCGCTTACACAAAAACCCATTACGCGTGTTGGACAGTAAAGCAGACCAAGACAAGGTCATTGTTGAAAATGCGCCATCCATCCTTGACTTCATGACGCCAGCGGCACAAGCCCATTTAGACGCCGTCAAGGAGATGCTAACGTCATTATCAATTCCGTTTGAAGTGGATGCAACGATGGTGCGCGGTCTGGATTACTATAACCACACAATTTTCGAAATCGAAAGTAACGCGTCTGTTTTAGGGCACGGATGGACAACCATCTGTGGTGGTGGTCGTTACAACGGGTTGGTTGAAGAATTGGGTGGCCCAGAAACACCTGGCTTTGGTTTTGGGATCGGATTGGAACGGCTCTTATTACTGCTGGATCAAGCAGCAGTCAGCATGCCAACCGAAATGCCACTTGATGTTTACGTTGTCGGTATCGGTGAAGAAACCAGCAGCACAACGCTCCAACTTGTGCAGGCCATTCGCCACGCTGGCTTCAGTGCGGACCGGGATTACCTGAACCGGAAACCAAAGGCTCAGTTTAAGACGGCCGATCGCCGTTCAGCACGGTTTACAATGACCGTTGGTGAAAAGGAGTTGGCAAGTCAAACGGTCAACTTTAAAAACATGGCCTCTGGCGAAGAAGTAACGGTGCCAATGGCGGATGTGACTGCCGACTTTGGTCAGATTTTTGACCGTTATTTTGAAGAAGATTAGGCAATAAAAGGAGAGTTCAACAATGGAACGAACACAATATGCGGGCCTCATTGATGAAAGCTATGAAGGCCAAGAAGTCACCCTTGAGGGGTGGGTCCAAAAACGCCGGGACTTAGGAAAGCTGATTTTTATTGACCTGCGTGATCGTGAAGGCCTAGTTCAACTGGTCTTCAGTGCGGCCAATGGTGAAGCAGCGTTAGCAGCTGCTGAAGAAATGCGGAGCGAATTCGTTATTAAAATTAACGGAACGGTCAAGGCCAGAAGTGCAAAGGAAGTTAACCCGGACATGAAGACCGGGAAGGTGGAAGTGGAAGTTAACGCTGCTGAAATCTTGAACCGGTCAAAGGTGCCGCCGTTTGATATTTCAAACGGGGTGGAAGCCGCTGAAGACCTGAAGTTAAAGTACCGTTACCTTGATTTACGGCGGCCAGAGATGCAACGTGGATTGATCATGCGAAGTAAGATCACCCAGGCTGTGCACAGTTACTTTGATGAAAATGGCTTTATCGACATCGAAACGCCAGACTTAACGAAGTCGACACCAGAAGGGGCCAGAGATTACCTGGTGCCAAGTCGGATCTATCCAGGTCATTTCTACGCATTGCCACAGTCACCACAGTTATTTAAACAGTTATTGATGGGCGCTGGGTTTGACCGTTACTACCAAATTGCGCGGTGTTTCCGTGACGAAGATCTCCGTGGTGACCGGCAACCTGAATTTACACAGATTGACATGGAAACCAGTTTCATGAGTCAACATGACATCATGGACATGACGGAAGGGCTGATCGCCCGGGTGATGAAGAACACGTTGAACATGGACGTGACGTTGCCATTCAACCGAATCACATGGCAAGAATCCATGGATCGGTTCGGAACGGACCAACCAGACTTACGGTTTGACATGGAATTAAAGGATCTGTCAGCATTGATGGCTGACAGTAGCTTTAAGGTCTTTAGTGGCGCCGTTGAAAACGGTGGTCAGGTGAAGGCCATTGCCGTGCCAAACGGGGCGGACCACTACTCACGAAAACAGATCGACGCCTTCACAGACTACATCAAACGGTTCGGTGCTAAGGGGTTGGCCTGGGTCAAGGTCGTTGACGGTGCCTTCAACGGCCCGGTTGCCAAGTTCATCAACGATCAGTTTGATGACATTACGACGGCGACAGCAGCTAATGATGGTGATTTGATCCTGTTCGTCGCTGACAGAAGCAAAGTTGTTGCAGATAGTTTAGGCTACTTGCGGACAACGATTGCTAAGGAAATGGACATGATCGACGCCGATAAGTTTGCGTTCTTGTGGGTGATTGACTGGCCACTGTTTGAATACGATGAAGGGGCTGAACGATGGGTCCCAGCGCACCACCCATTCACAATGCCAAATGAAGGCGATGAACACTACTTGAATGATGGTGAAGATCCTTACAAGGCCCATGCCCAAAGTTACGACATCATTTTAAATGGTTTGGAACTTGGTGGTGGCTCAATCCGGATCCACACGCGTGAGCTACAAGAAAAAATGTTGAAAGCCCTTGGGTTTACGCCAGAGCGGGCCAATGACCAATTTGGCTTCCTGCTGAATGCCTTGGATTACGGGTTCCCACCACATGGTGGTTTAGCCATCGGGTTAGACCGGTTTGCCCGGCTATTAGCGGGCGCTGACAACATTCGTGAAGTCATTGCCTTTCCAAAGAATTCAAAGGCAACAGAACCGATGACAGAGGCCCCAAGTCAGGTATCTGATCACCAATTAACAGAATTATCGCTGGCGGTCAATGAACCGGCAGCAACGTCAGAAGATAAATAAGAATCAAGCAATCGCCGTGAGCCCTGCTCGCGACGATTTTTTAGTGGGTAAAAATGGCAATTACCACTGGTTCGATAAAAAAAGTCAGTGACTTTCTTTGCCAAGTGTTGTGAATTTACTTACAATATGTTTGAATAAAGGAATCTATTATTGTAAGTAAACCACTTTGCTATTGTTGGAGGAGAACTATGAATAAGTACGTTGCAATCGTCGGCACGAATGCTGATCACTCAACGAATCGGCAACTGTTGCAGTTCATGCAACAGCATTTTAACGACCAAGCAACCATTGAAATTGTCGAAATCACCAATTTACCGTTGTTTAACAAACCAGAAAACATGAAGGTGCCCGCAGTGGCCACGAACATTGCGGATAAAATCGATCATGCGGATGGTGTAATTATCAGCACCCCAGAATACGATCACTCAGTTCCTGCGGCCTTAATGAACGCCTTGGAATGGTTATCTTACGGGATTCACCCATTTGTGGACAAACCGGTCATGATCACTGGTGCTTCATACGGTTCCCTTGGTTCTTCACGGGCACAGGGGCACTTACGGTTAATTCTTGATTCACCAGAATTACGCGCCCGGATCATGCCAAGTTCAGAATTTTTGTTGGCACACTCATTGCAGGCGTTTGATGAAGACGGGAACTTAACTGATCAAGAACAAGTGACCAAGCTAGATGGTCTGTTCGCCGACTTTGAAACGTTTGTTGCCATGACAAAGCAACTGAACCACACGACCGCTCAGGACCAAAAAGAAGCGGCCAATTTCTCATGGGATAATTTATAGGAGGCGCGGAAAAATGAAATTAGTTGGAATTGCCGGCTCCATTGCCGATCATTCATATAATCGGATGTTATTAAAGTTTATTGCCAACCACTTCAGTGACCAGGTTGAGATTGAATTGTTAGACATCAATGATGTCCCACTGTTTAACGAGAGTGATGACCAAACCAATAGTCCTGCCATTCAATACTTAACTCATAAAATTGAAGCGGCAGACGGGGTGATCATTAGCACACCAGAACACAATCACACGTTGACGGCCAGCTTGAAGAGCGTCATTGAATGGTTATCTTACAACGTTCATCCGCTGAACGATAAGCCAGTTATGATCGTGGGAGCGTCTTATTACGATCAAGGCTCATCACGAGCTCAGCTAATGCTGCGGCAAATTTTGGAATCACCTGGTGTTAACGCCATTGTGATGCCCGGAAACGAATTCTTATTGGCAAACGTTAAGGACGCGTTTGACGATAACCAACAACTGGTTGACCAACGGACGGTTGATTTTCTTGGGAGCACATTAGCAAAGTTCTTGAACTTTGTTCGGGTCATTAACACGTTAAACGAACCAGCAGAACCAACTGGCGCAGCGGCAGAAGACTTAACGGCGAGCGGCCACATTGATACAACGGTTGATGGCGTTGATATGAGCGCCGATGATTGGTTGGAACAAGCGGCAGAAAAGACCCATGCTGTCAGTGGAAATACCTACGTGAAGTTGGACCGGGGGTTGTTAACGGTTGATCAACTGAACGCCTTTTTGAACGCGATGCCGATGGAATTGACGTACGCTGATAGCAACAACCAGTTCTTGTACTACAACCAACAAGGGCCAGCCAAGAAGATGCTGGCACCACGTGTACCTGGTCAAGTGGGAAGTGCGCTTTCCATGGTTCACCCAAAGCGGGCGGAACAGCACGTTGCTGAAGTGATTAACGCCTTGCGGACTGGTAAGACACCAGAAGTGAAGATGGCAATTCCGGGTAACGGGCCTGATAAATTTATCATGCACTATTACCGGGCCATGCACGACGGCAAAGATCAGTACATGGGGATCAATGAATACGTGCTCGATTTGATGCCAACCATTAACTACTATCTTTCACAAACAGGGCAGAAGCTTGTGGCTGATCCGGATGCACCGGACGCCGTCTCTGGTGCATCAGAGAAAGAGGCAACGCCTAAGGTTGCCGCAATGGCACCTGCTGAACCTGAGACAGACGACACAACCAGTGCTTCGGTGGACATGGATGAAGGCGAAGAAACGGTAGCTGCACCGGTAACGCCCACACCAGTAGAAAAGCCGGTTGAGCCTGAAACAGATGACACAACTAGTGCCTCTGTGGACGACTAAGTCACAGCTTTGTGAATAGCGGTGGTGACTAACCGACGCAAGTTGTCGGTCTGTAAATTAAAGCGGCTGCTTTCCCATAGACGGGAAAGCAGCCGCTTTTTGAATGTGTTTATATTATAACAATGGGCCTCACCGAGATTACTGCTCGTAGGTCACCTGTCGTTTAAAATCAATGGTGCGTGTTTGCTGATGCTTTGAGGTTTCTTTACCACGAAGTTGTTGACCATGAGTCCCCAATGTTTTGGTGACTGAAGCTGGCTGTTCAGACCATTTTGCTGACGTGAGGTGAACGGTCAGGGTGCCTGGCGTCAGTGGGTCGCCGTTGACAGTGAGTGGGCTTGTCTTAAACGTCTTCTCCGATGTAACCGTAACATCATCACCAACCACCGTGTTTTTGGCGGTAATGACCACATGGAGTTTTGTTTTTTCCGGAAGGTTAGTGGTTCCAGTCAAACGGACGTGACCATTGTGATCGACTGTCATGTGCAGGGTCGTTTTTGCCGCGACTGTTTTGGTCGAGTGGCTTGTGTCGAGCCATGTTTCACCAACCTTGGGGTTTCCCGATGAAGGGGCAAGACCAGCAATGGTCCAGACACCAATGGATAAAAGGGATAAACAGATGGCAAGAATGAGCTTTGTCTTATTTTTCCACGGGCCGAATTTGTACATCACGTAAATGCCGGCTGGAAAGAAAATAACGGTTAAAACAATGCCAAACCAGGGTTCTTTATAAAAGCTATTTGCTTGTGTATTCATGAAGACCTCCAAATCTGATTCTCTTAGTATAGCATGTGGGTCCGGTTAAAAACTGCTGACTTTAGCCCAGTATTGCGCGGACTTTGTTATAATGGGGCCATCAATTAAAAAGGATCTGAATCATGAATGACTTACAGCAGTTAATCGAACGGCATCAGTACACGGGTCGATTGGGAACCGCCTTTATTTACTCAATTTGTGTCTCCATCGCCCTAAACTTCTTCTGGAACCCCGGTCACATTTATTCTTCTGGGATTACCGGGGCAGCACAATTGACCCACACACTATCGTCGCGCTACCTGGGTGTTAATTTGGGAATCGGGGAATTGCTCTTTCTCCTAAACGTGCCGTTATTTGTCCTCGCCTGGCTTAAAATTAGTCACCGGTTTACTGTGTTCACCGTGATTGCCGTTGGGCTATCCACGGTCATGATCAAGGTGCTTCATCCCGTTACCTTAACGACCGACCCCATTGTTTGTGCCATTTTTGGTGGAGCAGTCAACGGCTTTGGGACTGGGCTGGCTCTGCGTTACGGGATTTCGACTGGTGGTTTGGATATCCTGGGAATCGTGATTCGCCGGGCGACCGGCCGGAAAATCGGCCAAATCAACATGATGTTCAATGCGTTTATCGTGGTGGCCGCTGGGTTCGTCTTTGGCTGGCCCTACGCGTTTTACTCAGCCATCGGGATCTTTGTGAATGCCCGGGTCATGGACATGGTCTACACCCGGCAGCAACGGCTCCAAGTGATGATCATTACCGACCGGCCGAAGACGGTGGTGGATTCTGTTCAGCACCACATTCGGCGGGGAATCACCATTGTTCACGGTGCCGAGGGGGCCTATAAGCACGATGAAAAGGCAATTCTCTTTACCGTGATCTCTGGTTACGAGGTCGGCGAGCTCCAGGAAGCCATCAATGAATCAGATCCTGGGTCGTTCGTTTCGTTAAGCAACATTACCCGGATCTTAGGGAACTTTTATGAGCCACGGTTATAAACCAAAGGAGTGTTTAACTAAATGTTAGTTGGATCGCATGTCAGCATGAGTGGTAAAAAAATGTTACTGGGCGCCGCTGAAGAGGCTGCTAGCTATCATGCTAGTACCTTTATGATTTATACGGGGGCCCCGCAAAACACACGGCGAAAGGCCGTTAGCGAGATGAACGTTGAAGCCGGACACGACTACATGGCTGAGCAGGGGCTTGCTCATGTTGTCGTCCACGCGCCCTACATTGTGAACTTAGGGAACACCTATAAACCAGAAAACTTTGCATTTGCGGTTGATTTCTTACGTGAAGAAGTGCGCCGGGCGGATGCGCTGGGGGCTGAACAAATTGTTTTACACCCTGGTGCTCACGTTGGTGCTGGTCCGGACGCTGCGATTGCGTCCATCATAAAGGGGCTAAACGAAATTTTAACGCCTGAACAACACGCCCAGATTGCGATTGAGACCATGGCTGGTAAGGGAACTGAGGTCGGCACGACCTTTGAACAGCTGGCAGAAATGATTGATGGGGTTACGTTAAACGAAAAAATTTCCATTTGTTTTGATACCTGTCACACCAGTGATGCCGGTTATGCCATTAAGGATGATTTTGATGGTGTCATGAGTGAATTTGATCAAATTATTGGGTTGGACCGGATCAAGGTCATTCATCTGAATGATTCTAAGAATCCCCAGGGAGCCCATAAAGATCGCCATGCCAATTTGGGCTATGGTGAAATCGGCTTTGACCGATTAAACGCCATCGCCCATGATCCGCGGTTTGAAACAATTCCGAAGATTATGGAAACACCATATGTGCCGGTTGATCCAGAAAATAATCCGAAACTGAAGCGGTCACCTTATGGTTATGAAATTGCTGAATTGGAAGCCGGGCAATTTAATGCGCATTTAGCAGCGGACATTATTGCAGACCGTCCGTTTGATGCGTTTCTAAAATGATTGCAGAATTTTAAAATAATTAGCTGTTAGTAATTGACGTTGGGCAATGGTTTCTGTATACTCTTTTAAGGACAGTTAAGTGCGAATCGTACAAAACCGTTACTAAACGCTCGAAGGGAGGGGATTTCACAATGGCAAAGACAGTTGTTCGTAAGAACGAATCCTTAGATGATGCTCTCCGGCGTTTCAAACGGACCGTTTCTAAGAACGGAACCCTTCAAGAATACCGTAAACGGGAATTCTATGAAAAGCCAAGTGTTAAGCGCAAGCTTAAGTCAGAGGCTGCTCGTAAACGCAAGAACAAGAAGAGCCGCTTTTAATGATTAAACGTCAGTTATTGTAACTGGCGTTTTTTTATGGTTTTTATTCGTGTAGGCCTGCCCCCCTGTTTTTGGGAAAAGCGGTATACTAGATTCATTAGTTAAGGGAGGTACATGAGAAATGACACTATTAGACCAATTAAACGCTGATTTGAAGACGGCAATGAAGGCACGGGACAAACAGACCCTAACTGTCATTCGCTCGCTTAAATCGGCTGTTATGAATGAACAAATTGATTTGGGCCACGATTTAACGGATGACGAAGGGGTTACTGTCGTCGCCCGAGGCTTAAAGCAGCGTCGTGAATCACTTGCTGAATTTGAAAAGGCAGATCGGGCAGAATTGGTGGCTGATACAAAGGCCGAAATCGCAATTGTTGAACGATACATGCCGGCACAAATGAGTGCAGACGAAATTGCTGCGGTGGTTCAGGAAACGGCTGACCAAGTTGGCGCAACCAGTAAGGCGGACTTTGGTAAGTTAATGGGGGCCGTAATGCCTAAGGTTAAAGGAAAGGCCGACGGGAACCTGGTTAACCAAGCAGTCAAGGCGTTGTTAAGTTAACAATACTATTGAAGCTAACCTTAAAGACATCACGACGGAGATTACTCCGGTTGTGATGTTTTTTTGTGATGCTAACTAATTTTTCCGTCTGAAGAAGCATCGCGAAACTACATATTTCGTTTAAATATTCATTAGATGAATGACTAATAAAAAACAATTTGAATAAGTAATATAATTGTTTTTTACAATTTTTTTATATATTTTTGATGATTTATCTGTTATTTAATTAAGTTTACGGTTACACTTAGAAGTGGTTAGAACACAAGACAGTTGTTCACTACTTAATTAATATTTGTTTAATAATACACAATCAAAAAAATAAAATTTGTTGATTGATTTTTTATTGATAGGCTTTGGGGGCAATAACATGAAAACCGATTTAAACAGGATGGGTTGGCCAGGTAAAACACATTATAAACTGTATAAGTCTGGCAAAATGTGGGTCACCGCTGGGATGACACTTTTTTCGATTGGATTAGGCTTAACGGTCAGTCAACCGACGTTAGTAAAAGCGGCAACAGTAGATGACGGAACTGACGCGGAAACAACGGGGAGTTCAGTCACACCGCTCACTGAGCAAAAGGCGGTGACTTTACAATCATCAGCGGCAGACAATTCACAAGCAACAAGTGAAGCAAATTCGACAGCTAGTGCCACCACGGCTCAGTCTGCGACAAGTGCTGATTCGTCGATGGCTAGTCAAGCAACCGTAACGTCTACAACAAAGACGACAGACACACGCTCACAAACTGACACAACAACGGCAACGTCAGCCGCTAGTTCTAGTGCTGCCACGACAAGTGCCGCCGCAACAGAAACGGTTGCCAGTCAAGCGCTCGCAACACCGAAAGTCGCAACGACAGGAATTGTTACGGCCAATGACACCGTGGCAACGCCAACTGTGAGTTTAGTTACTAGTGGAACAATTTCAATGGTTTATAAAACAGGTGCGGCTAATTTGGGGCAGTTGGGCTTATATGTTAGTTCACCAACAACATCGCCAGCCAACGATGCAGCCCTATATATGCAGGATGACCCTGGCAATTATTTTGTTGACGCAAATGGAACAAAAGTTAACTTGCTGTATTTATTATTAAACGATCCTTCGGCTGAGAACTACTTGAGCATTACCTATACAGATCTTAAAGGAAATACAATAACTTATCCTGATGGAACTGATTTAACGACACTTACGGCGCCGGGTGACTATGCAATCACATTAAATGACGCTGGAAAAGGTGCAATGGAAAGCATTATTCAGTCTCCAAATAGTGTTGGACAGTATGTACTGCCCATGAGCCCGGATGATATTACGCCAACCTTTTCGGAAGGTGCAACGGACTATACTTTCCATGTAAAGATTTTGCCTGCCACCATTAAAGCTTCTGTGGAAAATAGTGGCACTAATGATATGCGGGTTTTGCAAGGAACTCAAACTTATACGGGGCAATTAACGATGATTCCGTTAATTTCTATTCGGGATGGTTCTGGTAATCAAGCCTTGATTATCTCAAACGGCAAAATTAGCAATATGGCAGCTGATATTAACGGAACCATTGGTCAAACAGTTTTGACGACGGCTGACTTTACCTATGCTTATCAAGGAACAACTAACTTAACCGGCGCAGATGTCGGGAATTACATTGCAACGTTGACACCGGCTGGTGCAGCAAAAATTCAGGCTGTATTGGGAACAAATTATGTTCTCGATGCTAATGCAACGTTTGTTAACCAAAATCCAAGTTTTATTACAGCCGCCAAATTAACAGTAGCAACTGTCCCAGCAACAATTATTTATGATGGTCAAGCACATACGCCAGGAACAGGAGTTACCAGCGGCACTAATTACGATAAGTTAGACTTCAGCTCAATTGCTACTGACGGTAGTGGTGCTACAAGTTATACCAATGCTGGCACATACACCTTAACGTATACTTTAGCTGACCCAACACAGGCGGCAATTTTAGCAAAGAACTATAAATTAACAGCAACAACTGGAACGCTGACGATCGATAAGGAACCGTTAACGGTAACCGTTGCGAATGACCAACACGTTACTTATGATGGTCAGGCTCACGGCACCACGACAAGCGTTACAAAGGGGACTAATTACGATAATTTGGTCTTTAAAGCGGTAGAAAAAACCGACGGAACAACAGCTACTGTTACTAATGCTGGCACATACACAATGACTGGGACAACAGATGCTGACGTAAGTAATTACGATGTGAGTTATATCGATGGAACATTAACGATTGATAAAGCGCCTGCCACCATTACGTTACCAAATCAGACATTGTGGGCGGATGGAACGACCAAGAACCTGACACCAACGGTAACGGGTGAAGTCAACGGTGAAAAGTTAGTCTATACAATAGATGATGGTTTATCGACCGTTGGTACGAAACAAATTACGGCAACACTTGACGCAACGGCTGCGGTTAACCAAAACTATGCGGTAACCATTACACCAGGCACATTGACGGTTGGTGACGTTGCCGTGAAATACGTTTACCAACACACGAACGCAGATGGCACAACGGTCGTTGATTCAACCGCGACCGGAACCGCTAGTCACGGGACGGATGCCAGCGCGGCTGACTATTTAAACTACACAACAACGGCGCAGCCAAAAGTGGGTTACACGCTAGTTTCTGATAATACTGGCCTACCAGCTAGTGGTCAGCTGACTGGTGAAGGTGGCACGGTCGTTTACGTTTATCAGGCCAATAAAGAAACAGCGACGGTCAAATATGTGGATGGGACGACTGGTAAGACGTTAGGCGACGTTGATACCCTGAGTGGTGATTTTGGCACAACGGATGCCTATACCCCTGCTAGTCGAATAGCCGGTTACGAACAAAAAGGGTATGCTTTAACACCATCAGGAACTGACTTTCCAGCAACCGGAGTTGTGTATGATGCTGATGGGATAGTTAAGGCGTACACGGTAACCTTGCATCATAAATGGGTGACAGTGACTCCGAATAACCCAGCTACACCGGGTCAGCCAATTGATCCAAGTAATCCAGATGGACCAAAGTATCCAGCTGGGACGGATGAGGACTCATTAAATTTAGTGAAGAAACGCATCATCCATTACACATTAGCAGATCAAACAACAAACGTCGCACCAATGACCACGCTAACAGTGACTTATACGCGTCAAGCAGTATTCGATGCGGTTACGGGTGAAGTCACTTATGGTCCATGGACTTCGGATAATAACCTTTTTCCTGAAGTGGTTCCGCCGGTTATCACAGGTTACGATAGCGACAAATTGCTCGTTGCCGCTTCGACGGCCTTTGTAACGACTCAGCCGGTTAGTGATATTTATGTTACCTACACGCCTAAACCCGTCCAAATCTTGGTGAAATACGTCGATCAAGAAACTGGCACTGTGTTGGCCACAGATATTAAGAATGGTCCGTACACATCATCGTATTCGTACGATGCAACGGCCTTGATTGCTCAGCAGGAAAACAAGGGTTATCAATATGAAAACACTGATCTTCCCACGACCGCAATTGAACTTAGTGAGTATGGGAAGGTGTACGCCTACACGGTTAACTTTACGCATAAGCGCATCACGGTAACGCCGGATAACCCAGGCACACCTGGCGAACCAATTGATCCAAACAACCCAGATGGACCAAAGTATCCGGACGAAACGGATTATGATTCATTAGAAACGTCAAGCACGCAAACAATTACGTATGTCTACACTGATGGAACGACCGCAGCACCAAGTTCAGTTCAAACGGTCACGTATAAGCGAACTGCCACAATTGATGAAGCCACGGGTGACGTTACCCATACTGACTGGGCAACGGATAAAGGGAACTATGACACCGTTGTTTCGCCAATCATAACGGGCTATAGTCCTTTGCAAAATAAAACGCAAGTTCCTGGAAGCAATGTCCCACAAGGTGATGGTGATACGACCATTAAGGTGACCTACAGAGGAAATCCGGAAAAGGCAACGGTGACGTACTTTGATCAAACGGCTAACAAACAGCTGTCCTCCAAATCGTTACCAGGTCTTTATGGTTCAACTAATTCGTATACGACTGCGGCCCAAATTGCGGCCTATGAAAAGCAGGGTTATGTGCTAGTTAGTTCTGACTTCCCAGTCGATGGGATTAAGTACGATACTGATGATGGAACGGCGAAGACCTACACGGTAACCTTAAAACATGGAACCAAGACGGTAACGCCGGATAACCCAGGCACGCCAGGTCAGCCAATTGATCCAAGCAATCCTGATGGGCCTAAGTACCCAGCCGGAACGGATTTGAAGTCGCTGGCCGAAGCAAGCACCCAGACGATTAAGTATGTTTATAAGGACGGGACCGCGGCTGCGCCAGACGCGACGCAAACAGTGACGTTTACGCGTGATTCCAAAATTGATGTCGTGACCGGCGCAGTGACGTATACCGATTGGGCATCGGCAAAGAATGCTTACGACACGCAGGTTTCGCCGACCTTAACCGGGTACACGGCTGATCAAACGCAAGTCGATGGCAGTGTTGTCACACAAAGCAATGCGGACAAAGTGGTTACTGTGATGTACACGCCAAACGCGGAGACCGCCGCAGTCAATTATGTTGATCAAAAGACCGGAAAGACTTTGACGACGGATGATCTGAGTGGTGACTACGGGACAACCAGCGCCTACACAACGGCCGAACAGATTGCTAAGTATGAACAGCTTGGTTATGTGCTAGTTAGTTCTGATTTCCCAGTCGATGGGATTAAGTACGATACTGATGATGGAACGACGAAGACCTACACGGTAATCTTTGATCATGGAACCAAGACGGTAACGCCGGATAACCCAGGCACGCCAGGTCAACCAATTGATCCAAGCAATCCTGACGGACCAAAGTACCCATCTGGGACGGATTTGAAGTCACTGACCGAAACAAGCACTCAGACAATTAAGTATGTTTATAAGGATGGGACAGTGGCGGCGCCAGACGCGACGCAAACAGTGACGTTTACGCGTGATGCCACATTCGATGTCGTGACTGGCGAAGTGACGTATACAGATTGGGCTGCTGCAAAAGATCATTATGATACGCAAGTTTCACCTGAGTTAACGGGTTACACCGCCAGTCAGGTACAAGTTGATGGTAGTGTGGTCGCTCACGGCGACGCTGATAAATCGATCACAGTGACGTACACACCAAACGTCGAAACTGCCACAGTCACCTATGTTGATGAAACGACCGGAAAGACTTTGGCGACGGATGAACTGAGTGGTGACTACGGAACAACTAGCGATTACACAACGGCCGAACAGATCACTAAGTATGAACAACTTGGTTATGTTCTGGTTAGTTCAAACTTCCCACCGACCTTGACGTACAATGTCGACGAACCACAGAATTACACGGTGACTCTAAAGCATGGCACAAAGACGGTAACGCCTGATAACCCAGGGACGCCGGGTCAACCAATTGATCCAAGCAATCCTGATGGACCTAAGTATCCAGCCGGAACGGATTTGAAGTCACTGACCGAAACGAGCACCCAGACGATCAACTACGTTTACTCAGATGGCACCATGGCAAAACCAAGCGTTAGTCAGAAAGTCACGTACACGCGATCGGCGACGGTTGATGCCGTTACAGGTGCGTTCGGTAATTATGGCGACTGGACAACCGCTAAGAATCATTACGACACCACGGTTTCACCTGAATTAACGGGTTACACCGCCAGTCAGGCACAGGTGGATGGTAGCGTGGTCGCTCATGGAGACGCCGATAAAGCGATCACAGTCACGTATACGATTAACAACGAAACCGCGACGGTGACTTATGTTGATGAGACAACCGGGAAAACGTTGACGGTGGATGATCTGACTGGTGCTTATGGGACAACTGATGCCTATACCACCGCAGAAAAGGTTGCGGCGTACGAACAAAAACACTATGTTCTGGTTGGTTCCGACTTCCCAGAAACAGGTGTTGTGTATGATCAGGATGGTGTGGCTAAGGCATACACCGTTCGTTTGAAACATCAGGTGGTTCCGGTAACCAATGCGGATGAGCTAACCAAGACAGTCACCCAAACCATTCATTATCAAGATGATGCGGGGAATCCATTAGCGCCAGATTTGGTGCGGACGATTTCGTTTACACGAACTGGTACACTTGATTTGGTTACAAACGTAGCAACGTATGGAAACTGGGCATCGACACAGGATGGTCTTGTGTTTACCGCCGAACCGGCAAAATCAATTGCTGGTTTCCATGCGTTAACGGCGGCAACAACCGTGGTTAACGTGACGCCACAAAGTGCTGACGACGTTCAAACGTTGGTTTATGCGCGTGATGAACCAGTTACGACCCCAGGTGAAACGGTCACGCCGGGGGAACCTGGGCAATTAACGCCAACAACACCGACGACGTCAGCGCCAGACAGCTCTGAATCTGGCCAGCACGAAACGGTGCCAACTACTGCAACTACTTCAGGGCAGACGAGCCGTGACCATCACGACGTTAACAACCAGCAGGTTAGTTTGCCTGAGACTGGTGAAACCAACCGGACGGAAACCTTGGCCGAACTGGTCGGTCTCTCTGCAGTCTCGTTATTGGCAGGGTTAAGCCTATTTCGTAAAAAGCATCACGAATAGACAATGAACAATGGATAAACTAAAACTGCTCTGGTCATGAAACTTGTGGCCAGGGCAGTTTTAGTTGTTCAGAACGACTAAGATTGACACATTGTTTGTTGTTAGGGGGCTTTATGCTAAAATAAGGGGTAACCACACCGGCATTATGCCTGAATATTATGGTAAAGGAGTGTCATTTTTGGCAGACAACCACGATGCGTTTGAACGGAGTTTTCGTTTATCAACACCAGATTTAGAAGCTGGCTTAGTTGGGGCCAATGACGCGAACCTAACGTTGTTGGCTGAAGGAATGGCCGTCAGAATTCACCCCTTTGGTGACCTGATTACCGTGTCCGGTGATGACGAAGATCACGTTAAGCAAACGATTCAAATTATTGATAATTTAGTTCAGTTAATGAAACAGGGCATCACGCTTAACAGTGCTGACATTGTCTCGGCAATGAACATGGCGCATAAGGACACTCTGGATTATTTCCAAGATCTCTATAAACAGACATTGTTGAAGGATGACCGTGGCCGCGCCATCCGGGTTAAAAATTATGGTCAGCGGCAGTACATTCAGTCCATTGGTCATAATGACATTACGTTTGGCATCGGTCCTGCTGGGACCGGGAAGACATTTTTGGCCGTGGTGATGGCTGTCGCTGCGTTAAAACGGGGGGACGTCGAAAAAATCATTTTGACCCGGCCCGCCGTGGAAGCCGGCGAAAGCCTTGGGTTCTTACCAGGTGACCTGAAAGAAAAGGTTGATCCTTATCTGCGGCCGATTTATGACGCGTTGTACCAGATTTTAGGCGCTGAACACACGCAACGGTTATTGGATCGTGAGGTCATCGAAATTGCGCCATTAGCGTACATGCGGGGCCGAACGTTAGACAACGCGTTTGTTATTTTAGATGAAGCACAAAACACAACGAATGCTCAAATGAAGATGTTTTTGACCCGTCTTGGGTTTGGCTCAAAGATGATTGTTAACGGTGATATTTCACAAATTGACCTCCCGCGAGGAACCCACTCCGGTCTTGTTGACGCCAATCATTTGTTACAACACATTGATCACATCGGTTTTGTAACGTTTAGCGCCGATGACGTGGTTCGGCATCCTGTTGTGGCAAGCATCATTAACGCGTACGAGAAACAAACCACAGCTCAATAGGCGTGGGTGAGATGAAAGGATAACCATGGATTTAGAAATTTTTGATCAAACAGAAGCTGGTGTGCCAGAAGCACAGTTGACGCTGATTCGCGGTGTGCTTGAGAAAGCTAGTCAAGAAATTGATTTGCCAGAAAACACGGAGATGTCCGTGACGCTGATGAATAATGACGCCATGCGTAAGCTCAACAACGAGTGCCGTGGGGTCGACAAGCCAACCGATGTCATTAGTTTTGCCATTGAAGAGGATCCTGACGACGAGGACGCCATCATCATGGATGACGAACTGCGTGCAGAGATTCCGCTAAACATCGGCGACATCATGATTTCCGTTGATAAAGTGGGTACGCAAGCAGAGTACCTTGGCCACTCGTATGAACGGGAACTTGGGTTCTTGACGATTCACGGCTTCCTCCATTTGAACGGGTTTGATCACATGGAGCCTGAAGACGAAAAGAAGATGTTTGATCTTCAACGGAAGATCCTCGATGATTATGGCCTCACCAGATAAGCGGCAGACGGACAAAAATCATCATTTCATCCAGGCCTTTTATCACGCGATCGATGGGATCATGGACACGATCCATACGGAACCAAACATGCGCTACCACCTCATCTTTGCACTGGCAGCGTTATTATGTGGGTTGATTTTGCAGATCAACCGTGTGGATTGGCTATGGATCACGCTTGCAATTTTTACGGTCATCCTCGCAGAATTTGCGAACACAATTGCGGAAGCCCTAAGTGATTTAGTGACCCAGGGCCAGTATAATCCGGCGGCCAAGCGGGTTAAGGATGTTGCTGCTGGCGCAGTGGTGGTTGCGGCAATGTTTGCCATCATTACGGGCTGTTTAGTGTTTGTACCACGGGTTTGGCAACTATTATTTTAACGTCGAAGGGAAGTTAACAAGTTATGCAGGAACAACCAGCGTTTCATTCAGGATTCGTGGCCATTATTGGTCGCCCAAATGTCGGTAAATCAACCTTTTTAAACCGGGTGATCGGCCAAAAAGTGGCCATTATGAGTAATGTGGCCCAAACAACACGGAACAAAATTCAGGGAATCTACACAACCAACACGGAACAAATTGTGTTTATTGATACGCCCGGGATTTTTAAACCCACCAGTAAACTGGATGAATTTATGGTTAATTCGGCCGTTTCAACGTTAAACGAAGTTGACGCCGTGTTATTCATGGTTAACGCTACGCAAATGCGTGGGGCGGGTGATAACTACATCATTGATCGGTTGAAGGACATTCATAAGCCAATTTACCTAGTGATTAACAAGATCGATCAAATTCACCCAGACAAATTAATGTCCGTTCTTGAACAATATAAAGACGCATTGGATTGGAAGGAAGTGTACCCAATCTCGGCGTTGCAGGGCAATAATGTTGACGAATTTTTGACTCAATTATCAGCTGATCTCCCAGAGGGGCCTCAGTATTACCCCGATGATCAAATTACGGATCACCCAGAACGATTCGTGGTGGCTGAATTGGTTCGGGAGAAGGTCCTTCAGTTAACACGTGATGAAGTTCCGCATTCCGTTGCTGTTGAAGTGGAATCCATGAAGCGTGAGACCCGGCCGGGCAAAAACGCTGATGGTCAACCAAACGAACTGGTGCACATTGCGGCCACAATTGTTGTGGACCGGACGTCACAAAAGGGGATCATTATTGGTAAAGGTGGTAAGATGTTAAAGGAAATCGGGTCACGTGCCCGGGCCGACATCGAACCGCTTTTGGGTGACCGTGTGTACCTGGAACTCTGGGTTAAGGTGGTCCAACACTGGCGTGATAAGCCATCAGCGCTACGTGAATATGGCTATAAAGCAAAAGACTATTAATTGCGTTTAGTAAGTCGTGACGGGGTCCGTTAGACCACCGTTGCGACTTGCTTGCGTTAAGGGGGTGTCACGAATGGCAACGTACCAAAACGTTTTGTTTAATGGAATCATCATGTACAGTCAGGATTACCGCGAACGTGATCAGCTGATTAAAATTTTTACCGGCGAATATGGCAAAAAAATGTTTTTCATTAAGGACGGTAAACGGCGGGGCTTTCGCCTCCACAGCGCCCTGTTACCATTTATGATGGGCGCTTACGTCGGAAACGTGAACGATGATGGTCTTAGTTTCATTAACGCTGCCAAACAAACGACCCAGTTTCGAACGATCAGTGCAGATATCAACAAGAATGCTTACGCCACGTACATTTTAAGCTTGATTGACGCGGCGTTTCGTGATGGTCAAGTGGTGCCCCAGTGGTTTTTGAAGACGCAACGGGCGTTGACACTCATTGATGAGGGGCTCGACGAACAGATCATTACGAACATTATGGAAATCCAGTTGCTGACAGCCTTTGGGGTTGCCCCTGAGTTACAGGGGTGTGCAATTTGCGGCCGGACTGACCTTCCGTTTGATTATTCGGAAGCGGCTGGTGGGCTCATTTGTCAAAATCATTTTGCGACGGATAAACACCGGCTCCACCTGGACGCCCGGACCATCTTCTACTTGCGGCAATTTTCAGTGATCGATTTAGATAAGGTAACGACGATCAACGTTTCGGCAAAAACCAAACGGGGGCTTCGGCGTGTCCTAGACTTAATTTATGATAATAGTGTCGGGTTGCACCTACGTTCGAAACGGTTTATTGATCAGATGGCGACGTGGGAGGATCAACTTGCGACGCGCGGTGAACAGCTGAAGCAGCGGGCTAAATCGGAGGAAGCACCGAAACCACCGGCGGCTTCAACAGAACCAGGTGAGCCAACGTCACATGAATCCTAGTCAGCAAAGAGAGAAGGTAACGAGATGAACAAAGCGTTAATTGTTGGTGCCTCACGTGGAATTGGCCTTGGTCTTGTTAAGGAACTGGCCCACCGCCAGTGGTCGACCGTTGGGACCGTTCGGCAAGGTTCACAGAGTGAGCTAGAGGCCTTTGCGACAGCAAACCCGGCGTTGAACGTGACAACGGCGACCGTTGACATTACGCTTGACCAAACGGTAACTGATCTTCAGCGTGAATTGGCAGAGCAACGGTTTGATTTGATCTTAGTCAATGCGGGGATCGCACCGAAAGATGTCCCAGTCAGTGAAATGCCAGCAAGTGAATTTAGTCGGGTCATGCTAACCAATGCGTTTGCACCGGTACGTTTCATTGAGCGAATGGCCCCGTTGTTGAACGCCCACGGCACGTTAGCCGTGACGTTTTCACGACAAGGCAGCGTGAGTCTTAATGTTCGTGGCGGTGATGATGTGTATCGTGCCAGTAAGGCAGCGCTAAACCAACTTGTTCGAAGCTACGGTGCATCTTCACCACAGCAAGCGCTGCTACTCCTTCATCCCGGTTGGGTCCAAACGGATCTTGGTCGCCAATCTGGGCAAGCCCCGCTAACAGTCGAGCAAAGTGCTAGCGGGCTGGCTGATGTTATTGAACGACACTTAGGCGAACCAGGCGTTTGGTTCCGTGATTATCAGGATCAAATTGTGCCATGGTAAAAAAACTAATCATCGACGATTGACAACCGTTTGTTCAATGTCTATGATGAGGGAGTTAAGTAATTTAATACCGTCGACATGGACCAAAAAGGGTCGTCGTGAGGACGTTTAGCGAGCCAGGGAGAGTGTGAGCCTGGTCATCCTTGCGAACGATTGGCATTTTGCGAGTCGACAACCAATCAAGCTGCCCGAATTCTTTTGGGAAGTAGGGTGGAACCGCGTCGATTAATTAGTCACGTCCCTACATCAACACACATTGTGTTGGTGTAGGGACGTTTTTATTTTAAAAGGAGACCATCATGGAAAATCAGATCGATCAAAAGCTTTCCGTGCAACAAATTATTCTTACGTTGCAACAATACTGGGCTGCACAGGGCTGTATGCTGATGCAGGCCTACGATACCGAAAAGGGGGCCGGAACCATGAGTCCCTACACGTTCCTGCGTGCCATCGGTCCAGAACCATGGAACGCCGCTTACGTGGAACCAAGTCGGCGACCTGCCGATGGCCGTTACGGGGAAAACCCAAACCGGTTGTACCAACACCACCAATTCCAAGTGCTGATGAAGCCAGCCCCAGCGAACATTCAGGAATTATACTTGAACAGTTTGCGTGAATTGGGCATTGATCCATTAGAACATGACATTCGCTTCGTTGAAGATAACTGGGAAAACCCATCAATGGGGTGTGCCGGTGTTGGTTGGGAAGTTTGGCTGGATGGAATGGAGATCACCCAGTTCACATACTTCCAAATCGTCGGTGGTCAGGAAATGAACCCGGTTGCTGCCGAAGTGACCTACGGATTGGAACGGTTATCTTCTTACATTCAGGACGTAAACTCCGTGTTTGATTTGGAATGGAGCGACGGTGTTTTGTATGGCGACATCTTCAAAGAACCTGAATACGAACACAGTAAGTATTCATTTGAAGAAAGTAACCAGGAAATGTTACTGCGGATGTTTGACGACTTTGAGCGTGAAGCCCAAGCCAACCTGGCAAAGGGCCTCGTGCACCCCGCTTACGATGACATTTTGAAGTGTTCCCACACATTTAACCTATTAGACGCTCGGGGCGCCGTTTCTGTGACTGAACGGGCTGGCTATCTAAGCCGGATTCGGAACATGGCGCGGACCGTTGCCCAAACGTTTATTGATGAACGGGCTAAGCGTGGCTTCCCGTTGATCAAAGATGACAAGCAACGGCAGGCAGTTTTGGCTGATTGGGAAGCCCGTCAGGCGAAAAAAGCGGCTAAGGCAGCTAAACGGACAAAGAAGGAGGCTAAATAATGGCACATGAATTCTTACTTGAAGTTGGTTTAGAAGAAATTCCGGCGCATGTGGTCACACCTAGTATTGATCAACTGGTTGCTCGGACAA
Organism: Furfurilactobacillus sp. WILCCON 0119; assembly: GCF_053471565.1. Classification (NCBI taxonomy): domain Bacteria; kingdom Bacillati; phylum Bacillota; class Bacilli; order Lactobacillales; family Lactobacillaceae; genus Furfurilactobacillus; species Furfurilactobacillus sp. WILCCON 0119. The sequence goes on along the minus strand of NZ_JBPCCV010000001.1, from coordinate 551,257 downwards.
CAACGTACCTAAATGAACAACGAATTACGTTTGACGCAATTAAGTCATTTTCGACACCACGGCGGTTAGCCCTCCTGATTTCCGGACTGGCTGATCAACAACCAGATATTGAAGAAGAAGTTAAGGGTCCAGCTAAACGGATCGCGCAAGACGAAGACGGCAACTGGACAAAGGCTGCGCAGGGTTTTGTTCGGGGCCAAGGGGCCACGGTTGACGACATCACGTTTAAGGCCATTAAGGGCGAGGACTATGTTTATGTTAACAAGCACGAAGATGGCCAACCAGTTGCCACAGTTTTGACTGGCTTGAAGGACGTGATCATGGCGATGACGTTCCCAACCATGATGAAATGGGGGAGCTTTAAGTTCCAATATGTCCGGCCAATTCGTTGGCTTGTGGCGTTGTTAGATGATAAGGTGCTTCCGTTTAGCATTTTAAACATCACCACTGGACGGACAACACAGGGCCACCGGTTCCTAGGAAAAGAAGTTGACCTAGCCACGGCTGCTGATTATGAAGAAGCATTGACTAGCCAATTCGTAATCGCAGACGCTGGCAAACGGAAGGCCCGGATTCGTCAGCAAATTGCTGAAATCGCCGAAACTAATGGTTGGACGATCACGGTGGACGACGATCTTTTGGAAGAAGTCAACAACTTGGTTGAATGGCCAACGAGTTTTGCTGGTCACTTTGACGACAAGTACCTGACGATTCCAGACGAAGTGTTGATCACTTCCATGCGTGACCACCAACGCTTCTTCTACGTTCAGGATGCGTCAGGAAAGCTCCTGCCAAACTTTGTCTCTGTTCGAAATGGGAACGACCAACATTTAGATAATGTGATTGCCGGAAACGAAAAGGTGCTGACGGCTCGTTTAGAGGACGCAATGTTCTTCTACCAAGAAGACCAAAAGCACGACATTGATTTCTATGTCAACAAGTTAAAGGGCGTTAGTTTCCATGACAAGATCGGGTCCATGGCAGAACACATGAAGCGGACCGGGATCATCGCCAATTTGATTGGGCAACGGATCGGTTTCTCTGACGAAGAACTTGCTGATTTACAACGAGCAAGCGAAATCTATAAGTTTGACCTTGTGACTGGAATGGTCGGCGAATTTGCTGAACTGCAAGGCATCATGGGTGAAAAATACGCGTTGCTGTTTGGTGAAAAGCCAAGTGTTGCGCAAGCCATTCGTGAACACTACATGCCAATCTCTGCTGAAGGCGCATTGCCGAAATCACGGATTGGGGCAGCGCTAGCGGTTGCTGATAAGTACGACAGCATCGTGTCCTTCTTTGCGGCCGACATGATTCCAAACGGTTCAAACGACCCGTACGCATTGCGGCGGCAAGCGTTTGGAATTGTGCGGATTCTGCGTGATCAAAAGTGGCATTTACCACTGATGAAGATGGGGCAAGACTTCGGAATTGCCTTATCCAATAAGCACGTTGAATTTAATCCTGAATTAATGGCAAACTTGGATCACAGTCGGCAACAGATCCAGGCGTTCATGAACGATCGGGTTCGCCAGTGGTTTGCTGGTCAGCATGTTCGTCATGATATCGTTGAAGCCGTAACCAACGCAAAGACCAGTGATGTGTTGAGTATGTTAGACGACGCAGCCGCACTGATCGCCCATGCCAACGATGGTGACTTTAAGGATGCCATTGAAGCACTGACCCGGGTGGCCCGGTTAACGAAGGATGAGTTATTAACACAGACGGAATTACCAGTTGATCCAGCACTGTTTGACGATGATTCTGAGCAAACGTTATTTGACGCTGTTAATGATGTTAAACGTCATTTTGACGAACGGACACCGGACGAAAACTACCGGGCCTTAGCTGATCTTCGGCCAGCCATTGAAGCGTACTTTGAAGCGAACATGGTCATGGCTGATGATGATGCTGTGCGGCGGAACCGGTTGAACCAGCTGGCTCAATTAACGCAATTGACGATTCAATTGGGTGATTTACAACAGCTGATCGTGAAGTAAGCTAAATTAGCCAAAGTGCGTTAAAATAAGATCGATCGTAAACCGTGAGGAGCAACGCTCCTTGCGGTTTATTTGTTGGTGTGAATGGGGGGATGCAGATGTTACAAATCAAACGGGTGTATGCACCAGTTATGGAGACGGACGGCCAGCGTATTTTAGTGGACCGGTTGTGGGCGCGTGGCCGCTCAAAAGAACAGGCGGCGTTGACGGATTGGGCGAAAGCAATTGCACCCAGCACGACGATCCGGCAACAATTCGGGCATGACCCAAACCAGTTTCCGACGTTTGTCACGGCCTATACGGCTGAGTTAGCGGTCAATCCGGCAACGCCAAAATTTATTGAACAGGTTGCGACGGGGCTTGAACAGGGGAATGTGACCCTTGTTTACGGTGCGAAAGATGAGTTGCATAACAATGCCGTTGTCTTAAAGGCGTACTTGCTGACACAATTACCGGCTAAGTTGACAAAAGTGACCGACTAAGAATTACTTTCTGAACATGAATCAAAGTCCTGTACATTGATTGGAAAGCGTGTATAATATTTTATGTGTGTAAATGGGCCAATTTTTAGAGTCGCATTTTTTGTTTCCCCGAAGCCGACTGGTGACGAAGACGGAAGATGCGCCTTTTTACGCTCATTATTGACACTGAACTCATGAAATGAACCGTTACTGGAGGTGATGTTGTGGCAACACGAATTCCTGAAGACGTCATTGAAACAGTGCGGACATCCGTCAACATTGCGGATGTCGTTGGCCAAACTGTCCAGTTAAAAAAATCGGGTAAGAATTTGTTCGGCCTGTGTCCGTTTCATGAAGAACGCACCCCGTCATTTTCTGTCAATGAAGAAAAGCAAATCTTTCATTGCTTTAGTTGTGGCCGGGGCGGTAATGTATTCAAATTCCTGATGGAGTTAAATAACCTCAGCTTCCCGGAGGCCGTCTTACAAGTCGCCGATGATGCTAACATCAACATTGCGGCTGAGTATCGGCAGGTTGAGTCCGCACCAGTTGATACACAAACAAGTCGGTTAATCGCGTTATACGAGGATGCCGCCAAGTTGTATCACCACGTGTTAGTTAACACCCAGCTAGGCGAAGAGGCCTTGGCATACTTGCATGATCGGGGTCTGGACGATGAGACCATCGAAGCGTTTAACATTGGGTTTGCGCCCAGTGAAGGGTTGCTCAAACCGTTCTTTGAAGAGCGGCAGATTGATTATCAGTTATTACGGCGTTCTGGTTTGTTTATTGAAAATCAGGATGGCCAGCTTCGGGATCGGTTTAGTAACCGGGTGATGTTTACGATTCGTAACCAGCGTGGAAAGGTGATTGCCTTTTCCGGCCGGCTTCTCCACAAGGATCCAGACGCACCGAAGTATCTGAACAGTCCTGAAACGGATATTTTCCATAAAAGTGATACTCTGTTTAATTTCGATCTTGCACGACCAGAGATTCGGAAAGCAGACGCGGTGATTTTGTTTGAAGGGTTCATGGATGTGATTGCCGCTTATTCTGCGGGCATTAAAAACGGGATTGCCTCCATGGGAACCAGTTTGACAACGGATCAAATCGGCATCTTACAACGGGTCGCCCACACCTTGTATGTCTCATATGATGGTGATGATGCCGGTCAAAACGCGACCCACCGGGCGCTGTCATTGATTGGCGAACAAAGCACAATGACGCTTGGCGTGGTTCAAATGCCGGAGGGCCTTGATCCAGATGAGTACCTGCGTAAGTACGATGCGAAACGTTTTCGGGCCGTTTATGAAGGGGCCAAAGAGACGCCGGTCGGCTTTGCGTTGCGGTATCTGGCCCGTGGTCGGAACCTCGATAATCAAAGCGATCAACTGACGTATCTGGATGAGGTGCTAAAGATCATTGCTGGCGTTCGTGCCCCCGTTGAGCGCGATTTGTACATCAATCAACTGGCGGAGCGCTTTGACGTTGACAAGGCAAGTTTAAAACAGCAGCTGGCTGAGATGTTACAGTCACGGCAAGCACCAGCGACAGTGGCTGGCGAAGGGCATTTGGCGCCCGCAGCACCACCACGACAGGTGGAGCAAGAACGGGCTGTGTTATCGCAGGTTGAGCGTGCCGAACAGCTGTTACTGGAACGGATGCTTACGGATCAAAGTGTGTGGCTGCATGTAACGGCCAATCAAGATTTTCACTTTGTTCATGACCAGTACCAAACGCTGTTTTTATTGGCACAGGGGTTTAAACAAACGCATGCGGAGCTTCAAATCGCCGGCTTTTTGGATTACATCAATGATGATGCCTTGCAACGGGTGCTGATTGAGGTAACCGAACGGCCGACCGTGACGCGGAATGATTTAACGGATGTTGATGACTGTATGCATTTGATTATGCACCAGGCGCCACTAGATGAAGCCATTCGGCAAAAGAACCTGGCCATGATCGAAGCCAAGCGGTTGAACAACCGTGATCTTCAAAATCAGTTAACGTTGGACCTGGTTAATTTGTATAAACAAAAACAGGCCATGAAGAATGCTTGATTATTTTTTAAGTCAGTGTAAACTAATTGTTCTTATCGGATCGTGAATAATAAGGGGGACCTTGCATGTCTGAAAAGCAAGAAACAGCAGCAAAGAATTTTGATGAAAAAAAGTTCACCACAGCCGTTAATGGGTTAATTAAGGACCACAAGAAGGCAAAAGAAGTTCAGTACGACGATTTGCAAAAGCAACTCGTGACGCCCTTCAAACTGGACGCAGATCAAATCGATGATTTGATGCAAAAGGTTGAGGACGCCGGGATCAGTGTTGTCGATGAAAATGGTGACCCCTCTGAACACGCGTTAAAGAATAAGAAGAGCGATGTTTCTGCTAAAGAATTAAAGGCAAGTGACGCCGCACCATCCGGGATTAAGATTAATGATCCTGTGCGGATGTACCTGAAAGAAATTGGTCGGGTTTCATTGCTGTCAGCTGATGAAGAAGTGGCTTTGGCCCTGCGGATTGAGCAAGGCGATGAAGAAGCTAAACAAGAATTAGCTGAAGCAAACTTACGGTTGGTGGTTTCCATCGCTAAACGGTATGTTGGTCGGGGAATGCAGTTCTTGGACTTGATCCAAGAAGGGAACATGGGCTTGATGAAGGCCGTTGAAAAGTTTGACTACCGGAAGGGATTCAAATTCTCAACGTACGCCACATGGTGGATTCGTCAAGCAATTACCCGTGCCATTGCTGACCAAGCGCGGACGATCCGGATTCCGGTTCACATGGTTGAAACCATCAACAAGTTGATTCGGATTCAACGTCAATTACTTCAAGACTTAGGGCGTGAACCCATTCCTGAAGAAATTGGGGCCGAAATGGACATGCCAACGGACAAAGTTCGTGAAATCTTGAAGATCGCGCAAGAACCCGTTTCATTGGAAACGCCAATTGGTGAAGAAGATGATTCTCACCTGGGTGACTTCATTGAAGACCAGGATGCCACGTCACCAGCGGATCACGCCGCCTATGAACTTCTGAAGGAACAGTTGGAAAGTGTCCTGGACACGCTGACTGACCGGGAAGAAAATGTGTTGCGGTTACGGTTTGGGTTGGACGATGGTCGGACCCGGACGTTGGAAGAAGTTGGGAAGGTGTTCGGTGTGACCCGGGAACGGATTCGTCAGATCGAAGCCAAGGCGTTGCGGAAGTTACGCCACCCAAGTCGTTCAAAGCAGCTTAAAGATTTCTTGGAATAAAAATGAACAACTCAAAAAAAGCGCTAATGGATGTCTAATCATCCGTTAGCGCTTTTTTGTGGGTTGACGATGAAGGACGACCGCCGCGGCTTTTATTGCCACTTTTTCTGTAAAATCCTGTCGGGATAACGCGGTGATTGCTATACTGGTAAGTGACAAACAGTGAAGGAGATTCATATGGACGCAGATCATTTATCAAAACGGTTAACGAAAGTGGCCGAATACGTACCACATGGGGCACGGATGGCAGACATTGGGTCTGATCATGCTTACTTACCAGCGTACCTTGCGAAGGCTGGCTTGATTCAGTTCGCGGTGGCGGGCGAAGTCGTGAAGGGGCCGTTTGAAAACGCCCGTTCCGAGGTCCAATCACAAGGGCTCACTGATCAAATCGAGGCCCGGCTGGGTGATGGTTTATCCGTCATCAACCCAACGGATAATCTCGATGCGATTGTCATTGCCGGCATGGGTGGCACCCTGATCAGCGACATTTTGACCCGCGGGTGGCAGCAATTAACTGGTAAAGAACGTCTGGTTCTTCAACCAAACGTTGGTGAATATCACTTACGCCAGTGGTTGGTCGAACACCAGTATGAATTGGTGACCGAAGCCATCATGAAGGATGATGGCCATATTTATGAAGTGTTGGTTGCTGAAAAGGCGGCAGCGCCAGTGATGTTGACCGAATTGGATGCACGCTTTGGACCGTTTTTACGACAAGCACCAAACGCGGCCTTTATCGAAAAATGGCGACATGAGCAGCAACGGACAGAACGCGTGTTGGCTTCTGTGTCACATGCCGCAGTTGTGCCAGCCGAGAAGCAACGGGCACTGCAACGTGAACTAGACTTAATAAAGGAAGTGTTATCTGATGCAAGCACAAACCTTAATTGATCAATTTGAAACGTTTGCCCCCCTCAGTTACCGTGAAGCAGGTGATCCAACCGGGTTTCAAATTGGTGATCGTCATGCGGAGATTCACCGGGTGATGACCACCCTGGATGTGCGCCCTGAGGTGGTCGATGAAGCAATTGCCCAAAACGTCGACTTCATTTTTGCACATCATCCGGTCATGTTTCGACCGGCAAAAAATTTGGATTTTGTGGCTGATCCACAACTTGCCATGTACGGCAAACTGGTGGCAAATCATATCACCGTTTACGCAGCGCACACCAACTTGGATAATGCACCCGGCGGCATGAATGATTGGCTTGCTGAGACATTGGGATTAACAGCGGTCAGTGGTTGGCTCCCAAATCCAGAAGCGCCAACGGTACAAATGGGGCGGGTTGGGGCCTTGCCAGAATCGATGTCGATGCAAGCGTTCGCTGAATACTGTAAAACGCAATTCAAGGTGGGCGGATTACGGCTGATTTCACATGAACCTGACCGGTTGGTTAGCCGCGTTGCGGTTTTAGGTGGCGACGGTGGAAAGTTTTTCCATGAAGCCCAGGCAACGGGGGCTGATGTGTATGTCACCGGGGACGTTTACTACCATACGGGTCATGATATGTTAGCGGCTAATTTTTCCGTGGTGGACCCAGGTCACCACATTGAAGCGGTCTGCATTCCTAAGCTGGCGGCAATGCTTCGGCAGTGGTCGGTTGAAAAGCAGTGGCACATTGACGTTATTGAATCAAAACCAAATACCGACCCGTTTATCTTTGTGTAAGCGGATTAAATCGGGTACACTAGGTAGGTACAAACAATTTAAGGAGCGTGACAATTTTGGCAAAATATGACACATTACTCTCACGGTTTATCGGGTACGTAAAGGTCAACACGCGGTCAGATCCAGATTCAACGACCATTCCTTCTGCACAACGCGAAGTTGACTTCTTGAAGTCAATCGCTGAAGAATTGGCAGAAATCGGTCTGTCCGACATCAAGTCGGATCCAAACAGCGGCTATGTAACGGCGGTTTTACCCGCTAATGATGGTGGAGACAGTGATCCCATCGGGTTCTTAGCCCACATTGATACGGCCGAATTTAATGCTGAAAACATCGCGCCACAAATCGTTAACGATTATGATGGTGAATCCGACATTAAACTAAGTGACGATGGCAAGTGGACCTTAAAGGTCAGTGAATTCCCATCATTGCGCAACTACAAGGGCAAGACGTTGATCACGACTGACGGGACCACGTTACTTGGTGCCGACGACAAGTCCGGGGTTGCTGAAATCATGACAGCCATGGAATACTTGGTCAACCACCCAGAAGTTAAGCACGGTGACTTACACGTTGGTTTCGGTCCTGATGAAGAAATCGGAACTGGTGCCGACCACTTTGACGCCAAGGGCTTTGGCGTGAAGTTTGCTTATACGGTTGATGGCGGTCCACTGGGCGAATTGGAATACGAGACGTTTAACGCTGCCCAAGCTGTCATCGACATTCAAGGAAAAGAAGTTCACACCGCGACAGCCAAGGGTGTGATGGTCAATGCCTTACAAGTAGGGGTTGATTACCACAACCTGCTGCCTGCTGGTGACCGGCCTGAATTAACAGAAGGCCGTCAAGGCTTCTTCCACTTGTACAAGATGGACGGCACGGTTGATCACGCTAAATTAACGTACATCATTCGTGACCACGACAAGGCCACGTTTGAACAACGGAAGCAACAGATGCTGGACATTGCCGAAAAACTGAACGCAGATCTTGAAGAAGACCGGATCAGCGTCACGTTAACGGACCAATACTACAACATGCGTGAAGTTCTGGAAAAGGATATGACCTCCGTTGAATTGGCCCAAAAGGCCATGGAAGACTTGGACATTAAGCCAGTTATCTACCCAGTTCGTGGGGGGACGGATGGTTCCAAGATTTCCTTCATGGGTGTTCCAACACCAAATCTCTTTGCTGGTGGCGAAAACATGCACAGTCGGTTTGAATACGTTTCGTTAGAAACGATGGAACAAGCCGTTGATGTCTTGTTGAAGATCAGTGAATTGAACACAAAAAATTAATCATAAAAAGAACCTGATTGTGTGAGCAAGTTGCCAACACGATCAGGTTCTTTTTTATGCGTAATAAGTGCTGAACCATTAATCTAACGGATGATTATGGGACGTGCTGATCCCCATATAGGTTAAATAAGCATCAAGAACCAGCCAGTGCCCAATCTTGCCCAACAAATGACGTGCGGTCATAAAGTTACCTCCCTTTAGTTTACTGATTGGTAAAGTATTTCCATAAATCATCGTAGGCTTATTTTACCAATCAGTAAAGTATTGGTAAAATGGATTCAGCAAGTAAATGAGGTGGGTAGCGATGGGACGAAACAAGTCGTTTGATGAAGAAGAAACGTTGCAAGAAATGCTCACGGTGTTTAATCAAAATGGGTATCATCAAGCTTCGATGGCGCAGTTAGAACAGGCAACGGGCTTAAAGAAAAATAGTTTGTACTTTGCGTTTGGTGATAAATACGCAATGTTCACCCGGGTGTTTCAAGTTTATTTAGACGGAATTTTTGCATCTTTGACCACCGTTCAGACACGTGGTCGGCAAAAAAACGCCCTTGAACAATTAGCGTTACTCCTGATGAATGATTTCACGCCGGCAAACTTACCGACGGCCAACTTTTATATCAATGCTCTGATTGCGTTTAAAGAGGATAACGGACAGGTTCATGATTTATTGAGCGATGCTCATGAACGGTACACCAGAATATTAACGGAGACCCTGGCCGTTGGGCAGGCGCGTGGCGAGGTGACCACCATGCTGACGGTTGCTGAATTGGTCGATTACTGTTTTAATGTGCGCACGGGACTGTTAGCGACGGTTAACGTCACGCCTGATGTGGAAGACCTCAAAACGACGTTGATGATCTCTTTACGGCTCCTTGAGCCACACAAATGAACACAAAAAAGCACCGATGGTTGATAACAACCATCGGTGCTTTTTTACGTTTACGTAAGCCAATCAATGAACCTAACGAGCTTACGTTATTTATTGGCGTCAACTGGTGCAGGCTTGTCTGCCAAGAGAACCGTGCAGACACTGACAACTAAACAAACGATAGCAGCAACAATGCCGACTTCCAGAGGTTTATATGTCATCAATTCGAGTTGGCCACCGATGTAACCGATGACTTCACCCCAGATGAAGCCCCAAAAAATAACAGTTAAGTAGCGCATAATGTGACCACCTTTCAATTCAATTAGTAGTTTACCACTTTACCCATGAAATTCAATTCATGAGCGAAAACTTCATTAAAAAGCGGTCGCTCCGGGATTGGAAGTTCAGAAATCTAGATGAAGGTTTGGTATAATAAATGAACGAACAAACGTTTGAAAGGAGGCCGATCTGTGACACAAACAGACACGGAACAAACACCGTTAATCGTTCCATTATCGGTCATGAGTAACTACAGTTTGCTCCAGAGCCCCACACGAATCAAAGACCTAGTCCAGGCAGCAAAGGACAGGGGGTACGGTGCGTTAGCGCTGACGGACACCAACGTCCTGTACGGCGTCGTGGACTTTTTTAACGCGGCAAAAGCAGTGGGGATCAAGCCCTTAATTGGTTTAGCCGTTGAGCTGACCGGACTTGTGGATGAGACCCAGACGTTTCCGCTAACGTTGATCGCAAACGACGCAGTGGGGTACCAAAATCTCATTCAAATCTCGTCTGCCAAAATGACGGCGGAAGCGCCGTTGGCGATCACATTGGCCACAATCGCGCCGTGGCTGACCCACATGACAATCATTAACGGCTTGGAAAGTGAAGCGGGCCGGTTGATCAGTACCGGGCAACAGCAGGCGGCCGGGCGGGTGCTAACGGCGCAACAAACGGCTGGTGATGCTGAGGCAGTTTACCTAGGGGTGAGCGATCAGCAATCACCAACTGCAATTGAAAACCTGCGCGAGTTTGCGACAACGCAGCAAACGGCACTGGTCGCGGTTAATCACGTTCAGTATTTAGACGCGACGGATCAATTTAAGGCAAGTGTGTTGCAGGCGATTAGTAAAGGCGAACAGATTAGTAACCTTGGTGCCGTCAGCCAACAACTGGGTCCCTGGTATTTACGCGACGCCCGGGCGTTGACGACACATTATGAACAACTTGGATTGCACGATGCGGTGGCTGCGACAACGACCATCGCAACGAAGGCGACCGTGGACTTTACGTTTCAGGCGCCGCAACTACCACATTTTAAGACACCAGAAGAACAACCAGCGGCGATGTTTCTTCGGGAACAGTGTGAAAAGGGCCTGGTCGAGCGGCTCGGCACCGACAACCCACTGCAAGACCGCTACCAAAAGCGGTTGGATCATGAATTGACCGTCATTCACGATCTTGGTTTTGATGATTACTTCCTTATTGTATGGGATGTGATGAACTACGCGCATGAGCACCACATTACAACGGGGCCTGGGCGTGGGTCCGCAGCCGGCTCATTGGTGGCGTACACGCTTGCCATCACCGAGGTTGACCCGTTGATGTATGACCTGTTGTTCGAACGGTTTTTAAATGATCAGCGGGCGCAGATGCCGGATATTGATTTAGACATTCCAGATGACAAACGGGATCAATTGTTGCTCTATGTTCGTGATCGCTACGGAGCGGATAAAGTGGGCCAGATTCTGACGTTTGGAACGTTGGGCGCTAAGCAAGCCCTTCGCGATGTGGGCCGTGTCTTTGGCCTTTCAACGTTCCAATTGGCCGATTGGAGTCGAGCAGTTCCCAATGGCTTAGGCATTACACTGACAGAGGCCCAAGCAGCGTCGCAGCCGTTACGAAATCTAATTGCCGATAACCAGTTATTGTTTGAAACGGCGCTGGCTGTGGAGGGGTTACCGCGGCACACCTCAACCCATGCGGCCGGGGTCGTATTGAGTGATGAACCATTGACGAACATCGTTCCGGTCCAGTCAGGGTCAGAAGGTTTACTGATCACCCAGTTTCCAAAGAACACGGTGGAAGCGTTAGGACTGCTGAAGATGGATTTTCTTGGCCTTCGTAACCTCACCATTTTGGCAGCAACATTAGCCGCCGTGGCACAGACGACGGATAAACCACTGGCTGTCAACGACATTCCGCTCACCGACGCAGAGACGCTGGCCCTCTTCCAGCGCGGCGATACAAACGGCGTCTTTCAGTTTGAATCCAGCGGAATCAAGAACGTTTTGCGAAAGTTACATCCAGAGACGTTTGAACTGGTTGTGGCCGTGAATGCCCTGTACCGACCAGGACCGATGGAAAACATCGACCGGTTTATTGCCCGTAAAAAGGGGCAGGAACCGGTGACCTATCCGGCACAGGTGTTAGAACCGATCCTCGGACCAACGTACGGGATCATTGTGTATCAAGAACAAGTTATGCGGGTTGCGGCCGTGATGGGTGGTTTCTCACTTGGAAAAGCCGACCTCTTGCGCCGGGCTATGAGTAAGAAAGACCACGCAAAAATTGATGCCTTACGTGATGAGTTTATCGCCGGCGCCACTGAAAAAGGGTTTACGCAGGCCGTTGCGGTTCAAGTTTATGACTACATCGAAAACTTTGCTTCGTATGGTTTTAACCGTTCACACGCGGTGGCGTACAGTAAGATGGCGTTTGAACTGGCGTACCTTAAAGTGCACCATCCGGCCGCGTTCTTTATGGCACTGCTGAACTCTGTTTTGGGGAACGCCGCTAAAATCAAACTGTACCTATTAGAAGCAAAACAGCACGGGGTAAACGTGGCCGGGCCAAACGTCAACGTGAGTCAGCCAGACTTTTCGTTAAAAAACGGCCAAATTTTATTTGGTCTTGGCGACATCAAGGGCCTGCGCCGCGACTTTGTGGCAAATATCTTGGCTGTGCGGGCAGATCACGGGGCCTTTACGGATCTAGATGACTTTGTGACCCACATTGATCCGCAATACCGAAAGGAAGAGCCGTTGACGGCAATGATCTACGCCGGCGCGTTCGATGACTTTGGGTTGAACCGAGCCGAGTTGTTAGATCTCCTACCACGGGTGATCTCCGGGGCCCAAATTAACATTGATTTATTTGATGATATTGCAGGCATGAAGTCAAAGGTGGCCCATAAACCAGATCTATCCCTCAAAAAAAAGCTTGCCCACGAGGCCGAGGTACTTGGTGCTTACTTATCAGGGCATCCGGTTGAACAATATACCGGTCTTAGTCAGCGCCTTCACGCGGTTCCGGTGGTTGATCTAACGGTTGGTGATCGCGCCACGGTTGTTTTATACACCAGTAGAATTCGGGAAATTCGAACCAAAAAGGGCGATAAGATGGCCTTTGTAAGTGGAAATGATCCGTCTGGTGAATTATCGATCACATTATTTCCACGACTGTACAAAGCCGTTAGTGAGTGGCTGCGGTCTGAACAAGTCGTGGTGGTCAGTGGCCGGATCGATACCGGTCGCCAAATGGAAATCGTGGCGGACCAATTGCAACTCGCCAGTGACATGCAGCAAGCGCCCGGGTCAGATCAGTCCCCACAACCAGCACAACAATCGGCGACAGGAACCTGGTATTTACAGGTGACGGCGGCGACTAAAGCCACTGCGCAGGCTACGTTTAGTCAGCAGGTGACGCACTTAGCAGGTCCTAATCCGGTCATTTTCCATGACCAGACCAATGATTCAACGATTAAATTACAACCTGCGTTTTGGCTGGCTGATCCAACAATCATTCAGTCACAGCTAATGGACATTTTTGGTCAAAAAAACGTGGTTTTTCGGCCGAAACAGACGGAATCTTAAAAACCGTCATCAAAGTTATGAAAATAAGCCAACCGTTTTCATTAATATTTTTGAAAACTGATGAAAAGGGCGACAATCCGAGCACAAAAGTGTTAAACTAAGTACCGTATTCAAAGGGAAATGATTGTGTTTCCTTAAAATCGCCACTTGATGGCACAACTCAAAGGGAGAGATTTTTGTTATGAAAAAAACTAAAATCGTTAGTACGCTGGGACCTGCTAGTACAGATGTCGACACGATCGTTAAGTTGATTGAGGCCGGTGCCAACGTTTTCCGGTTTAACTTTTCTCACGGAGATCATGAAGAACATCTTGGTCGTTTGAACAATGTTCATGAAGCCGAAAAGATTACTGGCAAGACTGTTGGGATCATGCTTGACACCAAGGGTGCCGAAATTCGGACCACTGTTCAAAAAGATGGTAAAATCGCCTACAAGATTGGTGACACGGTTCGGATCTCAATGGACGACTCCATTGAAGGAACACACGATAAGATCGCCGTTACTTACCCTGGTTTGTACGACGACGTTCATGTTGGTGGCCACGTCTTATTCGATGATGGTTTGATCGACATGAAGATCGACGAAAAGGACGACGCTAACAAGGAATTGGTAACGACCGTTCAAAACAACGGGCTGTTGGGCTCACGGAAGGGTGTTAACGCACCTGGTGTTTCCATCAACTTACCTGGGATCACTGAAAAGGATGCTTCTGACATTCGTTTCGGTTTAGATAACGAAATCAACTTCATTGCTGCTTCATTCGTTCGTAAGGCCCAAGATGTCTTGGACATCCGTGCTTTACTTGAAGAAAAGAACATGCCACACGTTCAAATCTTCCCTAAGATTGAATCACAAGAAGGAATCGACAACTTCGATGAAATTCTTGAAGTTTCTGACGGTTTGATGGTTGCTCGTGGAGACATGGGTGTGGAGATTCCACCTGAAAACGTTCCGTTGGTTCAAAAAGAATTGATCCGTCGTTGTAACGAATTGGGCAAGCCAGTTATCACGGCAACCCAAATGCTGGACTCCATGCAAGAAAACCCACGCCCAACGCGTGCGGAAGCTTCTGACGTTGCCAACGCCGTCTTTGATGGTACTGACGCAACCATGTTGTCTGGTGAATCAGCTAACGGGGACTACCCAGTAGAATCCGTTGCTACCATGAACCGGATCGACATCAAGGCTGAAAACGACTTGAGTGTTGATGGTCACGCCGTTCACAACTATGACACTTCAGATGTTACGGAAGCCGTTGCTGCTGCCGTTGCCCGGACTGCAAGCAACTTGCACGTTAAGACAATCGTTGCTGCGACTGCTTCAGGTCACACTGCCCGGATGATCAGTAAGTACCGTCCAAACGCAGACATCTTGGCCGTAACGTTCGACGAACGCACACAACGTGGTTTGATGATCAACTGGGGTGTTTACCCAGTGATCGACACTGCTCCAGCAAGTACTGATGACATGTTCGCATTAGCGAAGAAGCGTGTTGTTGAAGAAGGCTTGGCTGAAAAGGGTGACACGATCATCGTGACTGCCGGTGTTCCTGTTGGAACTAAGGGCACAACGAATATCATGCGCGTTATGCGGATCGACTAAGCATTATTACGTTAACAATAAACGGAATTATGGCATAAGACCGTTTAGAGAATTAATTTCAAGTTGAAATGGCTGACTTCCTGAGTTCAGGAAGTCAGCCATTTTTATTTCAAGAAAAATGAGTGGCGAGTTAGTCGGGCGGCGGTCGCGTGATGGCGCGCATTCTGCTATAATGGGACAAACGAAAACGACAACGTGGAGGCAGCTATGCATGATTTACTCGGTCGGGTCATCGAAGCAAAGGTGATCGATCAAAATGACGAGAATTACGTCGTTCAAAGTAACGGCTTTTCGTTCCTATTTGCAAAAGAAGAAGCAGACCACAAACTGGGGATCGGTGCCCAAGTGGTGGGATTTGCCTACGAAAATGAACATCATGATTATCAGTTAACCACCCACATTCCTAAAGCCCAGGTGGGGCACTATGCGTTTGGCACGGTTGTCCGGTCTGCTCATGGCCTTGGGGTGTTCGTGGATGTTGGTTTACCGAACAAGGATTTCGTCGTTTCAGTCGATGAATTACCAACGGTTGCCAACCTAATGCCACAAAAGGGCGATCGGTTGATGATCAGCCTGGTCGTGGACAATAAGAACCGCTTGTGGGGACACTTGGCAGATAGTGACGTCTTTACGGCCATTAGTCGGCGGGCGACGCCACAACTGAAAAATCAGGACGTCACGGCGACCGTTTACCGGTTAAAATTGGCTGGGACGCTGGTCTTAACGGATGATTATTACCTTGGATTTGTTCATCCATCCGAACGTGAACGCGAACCACGGCTTGGTGAATCCGTTACCGGCCGGGTGATTGGCGTTCGTCCCGATGGTGGGATGAATATTTCACTGAAGCCGCGGGCCTACCAAGCAATTGGTGATGACGCCGGGCAGCTTTTAGCAGCCTTAAGTCATGATGCAGAACATACCTTGCCCTTTACGGATAAAAGTAGTCCAGACGCCATTAAGGAATACTTCGGGATCAGTAAGGGTCAGTTTAAACGCGCCCTTGGTCATTTATTAAAGGACCGTTTGATCATACAAGGGCCAACGGGGATCACGTTAACAGCGGCAGGGCTCAAGGCAGCAAGTCATGACAACGCCAAGTAAGGTTCCAACGAGTCTGGCAGATCCCATGGCTGACTACCTCACCTACGTTAAGGTTGAGCGGGGGTTAGCGAAGAATAGTCTAACGAGTTACGCGCAGGAATTACGCGCGTTTAATGCGTTTTTAATGCGGCGCCACATTACGGACCTCCGTCGGGTGGATCGTTACGTGATTTTAAATTATTTGCAGGCAGAAGATGAGGCGGACAAAGCGCGTGCTAGTGTCATTCATACGGTATCAGCACTGCGAAAATACTTCATGTTTTTAACCCGGGATGGTGTTATTGCGCAAAATCCCATGCTAAAGGTGGATCCACCGAAGCCTGCACGCCATTTGCCACAGGTATTGACGACGGCGGAAGTGGATCGTTTGTTACAGGTGCCTGATGTCACGAAGCCGCTGGGCATCCGTGATCGAACACTGCTTGAAGTGATGTATGCAACGGGGCTGCGGGTCAGCGAAGTCATTAACCTGACGGGTGACAACCTTCACCTTGATCTGGGTTTCATTCAAACGGTTGGGAAGGGTGACAAAGAGCGCATCATTCCAATCGGTGATCTGGCCAGTGAGTGGTTGACGACGTACATGACAACAATCCGCCCGAAGCTGATCAAGGACCAGCCAACAACGGCAATTTTTGTGAATGCCCACGGGCGCCAATTGACGCGTCAAGGGGTTTGGAAAAATTTAAAGGCCATGGTTCGGGCAGCGGATATCGATAAGGATGTAACGCCGCATACGTTGCGGCATTCGTTTGCTACGCACATTTTAGAAAACGGGGCCGATCTGCGGGTGGTTCAAGAATTGCTGGGCCACTCTGATATTTCGACCACCCAAATCTACACGCACATTTCAAAACAGCGCTTGGCGGATGTTTACCGAAAGGCACATCCCCGGGCTTAACCAAACAAATCATGATGGGAGGCAACAACGACGTGTTAGTGAAGTATCGCGATGATTACGAGAAAACCACAATGGGCTTGTTAGCCTTCTTACCGGATTTTCGAAACATGGACCATTTGAAAACGGAGATGCGGTGGTACACCGAGGTTTCAGCGCGACAAATGTATTTGTGGCGTAATGACCATCAACAGTTTACAGGGGTTCTTGGTGTGGAATTAACGGGCGATGTTGTGCTGGTTCGCCTGCTGGTCTTGTCACCGCAAGAACGGAACGATAGTACGAGAAACGCCATCCTTGATGCCGTTGCCAAGTTGTATCCGGAACGCCGGATCATGGGAACCATCGAAATGACGCCAACAATTCTCCGGTGGCAGAACCTTGACGGCCGCTGATCAGACCCCGTCAAGTGGCCAGCGGCGCGGACAAACAGCACATGACCGCGAAGCTGCCATCAACTTGGCGTTGGCAAATCAACCTACCATTAAAATTAACGATTTTGAGGGCCCCCTCGACCTGTTGCTCCATTTGATTCGGAGTTCAGAAATGGATATTTACGATATCCAAATTTCAGCCATTACGGCCCAGTATCTCGGCTACCTTCACCAGATGAAGGAAATGAAGTTGGATGTTGCTGGTGAATATCTGGTCATGGCGGCAACGTTGATGACCATTAAAAGTCGGATGTTGTTACCGCGAGCAGAACCAGAATTGACCGAAGAAGATGGTCAAGTGCTGGACCCGCGGGCAGAGTTAGTGAGCCAGTTACTGGAATACCGGCGTTATCAGCAGGCAGCCAATGAGTTGCGCGATAAAGAGCAAGACCGTAAGCAACAGTTTACCCGGGCAGCCAGTGCGGTGCCGGACGACATTACGCTGGCACCGATTTCCCCCGGTCTTAATTTGGACGACCTGCAAGCGGCGTTTGAAAAAATGCTCAGTCGGCGGCAAGTGACACAGCCACTATTTAAAACGGTGGCAACAGAACAGTTTTCGTTACGCGAACAAATGCATGTCGTGTTAACACAGCTCGATCAGGTACGGCCCACGACATTTGACGCGTTATTTACGGCGCAGCCAACGACTGACGAAGTGGTGACCACCTTTTTAGCCGTCCTGGAGTTAGCGAAGCTAAGTGCGGTTCGGTTTGAGCAGGCAGAAGCAAATGAGCCGATCATGGTGTACGCTGGGGAGCAAAACGAAGCCGCGTTAGCGGAAGCTGATTTAACAATTTTTGGGAATGAGACAACAAATGACGAACATTGAGCAAATTGAGGCCCTCCTGTTTGTGGCGGGTGACGAAGGAATTTCAATTAACGAAATCGCCCATGCAACCGGGTTTATGCGACCGGCCATCAGTACACTGTTGGATGAACTGGCCACTCGGTACCAGACAGATGAAAATTCACCGCTATGTTTACTGGAAACAGATGACCTCTACCGGTTAGCAACGAAAAAGGAATTGGCACCGATCATCAAACGCTATTTTGAAGCACCACTTGCAACGAACCTGTCGCAGGCCTCACTGGAGGTGCTCGCCATCACAGCGTACCGGCAACCAGTCACGCGGGTCGATATTGATGAAATTCGTGGTGTTTCCAGTACCACAACGCTACAGAAATTGGTTCTCCGCAACCTTGTGGAAACAAAGGGGCGTAAGGATGAACCTGGGCGACCGATTCTGTATGCCACGACCAACTATTTTTTAAACTACTTTGGACTTACCAATTTAGATCAATTACCACCACTGCCAGAAACGGAGCAGTTGGATGAGGACCAACCAGAAACGGGTGATTTGTTCCTGGCCGCGTTCACTAATCAGCTGACCAAGGCAACTGGTTCGACGAATGAAGATACTGACGAGAAGTCAGAAGAAAGTCAAGAGGACTAAAACATGGAACGACTACAAAAAGTTATGGCACAGGCGGGGATTGCGTCCCGGCGTAAATCAGAGACGCTCATTGCTTCCGGTCACGTTAAGGTGAACGGTGAAGTGATCAAAGAACTTGGCACAAAGGTTGGGCCAGAGGACGCCATTCAGGTCGACGGCGTTGCCATTCAACAAGAACAATTCGTTTACTACCTGTTGTACAAGCCGCGTGGTGTTGTCTCAACGGCGCATGATGACAAGGGGCGGACGACGGTTGTGGATCTATTTCAGGACGTGACCCAACGCATCTATCCCGTTGGTCGCCTGGACTACGATACGTCCGGCTTACTGTTAATGACGAATGACGGTGAATTGGCCAACCAACTAATGCACCCTAAATACAAGGTGGACAAGACCTACGTTGCAAAGGTTAAGGGCATTCCAACGAATGAAGCCCTGGAACAAATGCGTCATGGACTAGTGGTCGATGGTCATAAAACGGCGCCCGCTCGGAGCAAAGTCCTGAGTGTTGATAAGCGAAAGCAAACGGCCATCATTCAGTTAACGATCCATGAAGGGCACAATCACCAAGTTAAAAACATGTTAAAGGCAATCGGGACACCAG
Organism: Furfurilactobacillus sp. WILCCON 0119; assembly: GCF_053471565.1. NCBI lineage: Bacteria > Bacillati > Bacillota > Bacilli > Lactobacillales > Lactobacillaceae > Furfurilactobacillus > Furfurilactobacillus sp. WILCCON 0119. Next base: position 531,724 of record NZ_JBPCCV010000001.1, on the reverse strand, counting down.
TTGAAAAGCTCCGGCGCGATAGCTACGGCCCCCTTGATCTGTTGGGGATGACGTCTGGTGATTACCGTGAATTAAAGGCGACAGAAATCACTGCCTTGCGTGAGGCCGTTACTGAGCAACGGGTTCCTCGGCGACGGTAATTAGTTGCGGTTTAACAATATTGTGTTATACTGCACTAGTAAATTAAATTAAATTGGTTCGTCTTCAGGGCAGGGTGTAATTCCCGACCGGCGGTGATAGCCCGCGACTCCTAAGTAATTAGGATTGATCTTGGTGGAATTCCGAGGCCGACAGTAAAGTCTGGTATAAAGAAGATTGACAACAGTTCACGTGGTTCTTAACGTGGGTTAATTTGTCTATCCATTGTTTCCTGAAGAAGCAAGGGGTGGACTTTTTTTGTGGTCAACCAACGAAGATGATCCTAAATGGTTTACGGACTAATTTAGGAGGACATGGTTATGGGAAACACAGCGTTACGAAGAATGATTGGGGTGGCCGTCTTGGGGGCGGTCGCTGCCGTGGTGATGTTCATCGAATTTCCAATTTTGCCGGGGGCAACCTTTATGAAATTGGATTTAAGTTTGTTGATCATCTTGCTTGGGACCATTTTATATGGTTTGGGGGATGGGGTCCTGATCGCTGTGATTGCGGTCGTCTTACACCTCCTGTTTAAGGGTGTTAATCCGTTCAGTTTGATCGGTGACAGCATCGCCCTTGTTGCAAACATCGCGTACGTCCTGCCACTTTACTGGCTATTGAAAAAAGCGCCATGGCGGCGGGGTGTCACGTTATCTGTCGGCATTCTGGTGAGCACCGTCCTGCTGACGGTCATCATGACGGTGCTAAACGGCTGGCTCATGTTTCCACTGTACATTCAAGCGGGAGGGTTACCACAGACAACCAATATTGCTGCCTTATTGGTTTCCGTTGTGGTTCCGTTCAACCTATTAAAGGGGCTCATTATTGGCGGCGCCTTCTGGGTTGTTTACGTTCGCATGGAGCCCTGGCTCAATCGGCAACACCAGCAGTTAAGTCAGTCACATGCTGACGTTCATTAAAATAAACCGTTAGACGACTACCCAGCAGATGTGTTGGGTAGTCGTTTTTACATCGTTTACGTAGATTCAAACGGGGACTTTATCGCGGTGATGACGGCGAATGTGCTACACTAACACCAGCGAAAAAATGACAGGAGGATGGTCGCGTGGCACCGACACTTTTATTAGCACTACTTTCACCGACGCAACCGCGCCGACCAAAGGTTCTATTTAACTGTTTACAGGGCCGGAAGACCGTGTCGATTCTTTTTTGGAGTTTGCGGTATGATGTCCTCTCGTGGTCAAACGTTCTGCCAAACCTAACGTGGGCAGAAATGACGAACGCAATTGATGAGTTGGTTAAACGCCAGCAGGTGCTTGTGACGCCGGATGGCCAATTGGTGGTTGCCAAACCGGCCGTTCCAGCATGGCAAACAGCGGTGACGACGATGACTGAACTCGTGCCAGAAACACTCCGACAACAGGCACGGTGGCTGCCGTGGCAACAGGTCAGTGAAACAGGTTTGTTGGGACTCCAAGCAGTCGCACAGGCCCAGCACCACGAGATGACCTATTTTCCGGTTAGTGTTACGGAACAAGCGCGGGCGCACGTTCGTGAATGGTTTAAGACACTTACGGTAACCAAGACGGTCGACCAAGTGCCGCGACAACTGCACGATTGGTTACTAACCTTACCAGATCGCCAAGCACAGCTATTTGTCAGTCAATTGGTTGGCCCCGCACATCCGGGAACGACCACGACGCAGCTTAGCCAGCTATGGTCAGTGCCTGGATGGACGATCCAGTTGCAGCAAATTGCCAATTGGTTAAGTTTGGCCGTGTTTTTACAGTCAGAAGCAACCGGGCTTGCGCTCTTGGTGGCGCCATTTTGGCAACCGATGTTAGCCCCTTCGCTGGATCAAACACTGACCGCACTCAAGCAAGGGCTAACGCAAACCCAGATTCAACAGCAGCGCGGATTGAAGGTTAGCACCATCAATGAACATTTGTTGGAAGCAGCCATTTGGTTGCCAGCGGATGAATTTCCTTATAAGCGGTTGCTGACCGCAGACGTTATTAACCAAGTTCGTCAACAGCAACCGCAAAACATTGATGAGTGGCAGTATGAAACACAAACCGCAGCAGCCGATTTTTTTACGTTTCGACTTGTTCAAATTTGGGAGACAAAACATGACTCAGGAACCAACCCACGTGAAACCGAATGATCCGCGCTTAAAGTTATCGCAATCCGCGGTCGATTTTGCCAGAGAGCGCAACGCCGCATTACGTGATCACTTCGGCTTTTCAACGTTTCACCCCGGCCAAGCTGAAGCGCTCGATAGTTTGCAACACGGCCGTGATGTCCTTGCGGTGTTGCCCACCGGGAGCGGAAAAACACTTGTGTACGAATTGGCCACCTATCTGTTAAACGGTCGGTGTCTGATCGTGTCGCCGTTGTTGTCCTTAATGCAAGACCAGGTTGGGCGGTTAAATGCCCGGGGTGAGCGGCGGGCCGTCGCCATTAATTCAACGTTGAACCGGTCCGAGCAGCTCACAGTCTTAAACCAACTGGCGACGTATCGCTTCATTTATGTCTCACCAGAAATGTTAGCAAACGAGCAGGTTATTAGTGCGCTGCAACGCGTGCAATTACGCCTGTTTGTGGTGGATGAGGCGCACTGTATTTCAACGTGGGGCCCAGACTTTCGGCCGGCGTACTTAAGTTTAGGTGCGGTTCGGCAAACGCTTGGCCAGCCCTTGACGCTGGCACTCACTGCAACGGCTGATCAGCACGTTCGAACCGATATTTGTGAGTGCTTGAAACTATCTTCAACGCACGAAGAATTACTGTATTCGGTGGACCGAAAGAACATCTTCCTGGACGTTGAGCAATGTCAATCGCGACAAGACAAGGATGAGCGGCTGCTTAAATTAGTGCAGCAATTGGTCATGCCGGGCATTGTTTACTTTTCTAGTAAAAACCAGGCGGATGAATGGGCGGAACGGCTGGTTCAAGCCGGGATTTCAGCGGCCAGTTACCATGCAGGGCTAGACGCTCAAACGCGGTTTACCGTCCAACAACAGTTTATGCAGGATCAACTCCAAGTGGTGTGTGCGACGAGTGCGTTTGGAATGGGCATTGATAAGGCTGACATTCGGTTTGTGATCCATTACCACTTACCAGGCAACTTAACCGATTACGTTCAGGAAATTGGCCGGGCCGGCCGTGACGGGAATCAAAGTGTTGCGCTACTGTTACTCGCACCAGGGGATTCGCAACTGCCAGCGGCATTTACAGAGATGCAACTACCGGACGAGCGGGTGATCCACCATGTTTTTGCCAACGGAACGGGAAAGCAGCCTGATGGTGCCGTTGGTCTAGTGGCCTATTACAAGGATCATGGCGCGAGTGAGACGGCGGTGATTGACCGGTTTAACGAACGGCGGCGGTGGCGACAAGACGCCCTTAGTCAGATCGTCAACTACGCTCAAAATCAAACGTGTTTACGCAGTCAGCTACGCCAGGCGTTTGGTGAAACGAGTGAACCGCATACAGAAACCTGCTGCGCACCCGGCAGTGTGCCGGTGGATCTACCGGCGTTAGGGCTTGCCCGTGAGGAAAAGGCGACGACGGCGACCCCGGCGTTACCATCATGGCAAACACAATTTCAAACACTTTTTAGCGAAAACTTTACTAACTGAACTAGCAGACTATGCTAAGATATTAGGTAGTATAGTCATCAGGGAGGAACGGTCATGAGCCAGAATAACGACCCCCGCGACCAAAAGCCGTGGGACAAACAATTTACAGAGGATAACGGTGAATCATCACGAACCGCAGCACGCAAACGAAACAGCCATAATTCATGGATCACAACGGTGCTTGTGTTGGCAATCATCTGTTTAGCAGCCATTCCGGTTTGGTACTTTGTGTCAAACATGAACACATTTAACCATCCCCAAAATTCTGCACAGGTGGCCGTGTCATCTTCTAAGAAGAAGGCGTCAAGTTCATCGTCGTCATCCAAAAAAGCAAGCAGTGCGAAGTCTTCATCAGCAAAGTCTGAATCAAGCAGTTCGTCTGTTTCAGAAGAGGCGTCAAGTGCGACATCAAGCTCAGCAGAAAGTAGTTCGAGCAGCAGTAGCAGCAGTGACGAAAAGTACGTTACCGTTGAATCTGGTCAGGGTTTATACCGGGTCGCTGTGAACAACGGGTTGACGTTACAGCAATTACTGACGTTGAACGGATTAAGCAGTTCATCGCAGGTTGCTCCTGGACAACAATTGCGGGTTAAGTAAGACTGAATTTAATAACGGCCGAATTTTCGGTAAAAGCAATCTTGATCGGAAGGTTGCTTTTTATTTGGCCATTTTTTGGCACCATTAGGCGCGTATCAAAGCATTAGTTACGAACATCAGAGGATGCGCCGGCGCTTTAATGATAAACTTGAACCAACAGTGACCAATCGTTAATAATTGCTGACGTGTGCCAGCGGTTGAAGTAAGGCGGGAACGTTTAGAATAACCGTTATTAGAAAGAAGACACGACAATGACACTCA